>NZ_JBIDAL010000014.1:93533-253150 GCF_043202415.1 Streptomyces sp. NPDC048192 | reverse complement strand
AACCGGGGGGGGGCGTGGGGGCGGGGGGGGGGGGCCCCGGGGGCCGGGGGGGGGGGGGGGGGGGGGGGGGGGGGGCGGGGGGGGGGCCCCCGGGGGGGGGGGGGGGGGGGGGGGGGGGGGGGGGGGGGGGGCACGGGGCCCCCCCCGCGCCAGGTGCACGAGCCGTGGGTACGGGGGGAACCCCGGCTCAGTGCGACGGCCGATGACCAGTCGGCTCACTCAGTACTGCGTACCGGGCCCCGAAAACGTCACACCCCGCGCGGAGAATTTTTTGGGACCAGGGAACGCGCAGGTCAGAGCGCTGTGTAGGTCGGGCTGGGGGTCGGGCCGAGGGTGGTGGTGCGGGTGGGGGCGACTGCGTGGTGCCCCTTGCCGTTGCCCTGGCCGTCACCCTTGCCGTTGCCCTGGCCGCCGCCCTTGCCGTTGCCCTGGCCGCCGCCCTGGCCCGTGCCGTGGCCGTCGCCGCCGCGGCCGGGGTTGCCCTCGTCGTCGCCGCCCTGGCCGTTCTCGTCGCCCTTGCCCTTGCCGTTGCCCTTGCCGTTTCCGCCGTCGCCGTTCGCGGCGCCCTTGTCGCCGCCCGTCGCGTCCTCGCCGGAACCGGCCGTGGCCAGGACGGCCTTGCAGTACCCGCTCACCCGGGAGCTGCCGCCGGCCAGGTTCTCCAGGGCGCGGCGGCGGGCGGAGTCGAGTTCCTTGCCGGCTCTGAGGTCGCGGCAGGCGGCGGTCGCGTCCTTCCACCGGTTGCCGGAGGCGCCGGTGGGGGCGCCGGAGCCGGAGGGGCTGTTGGTGCCGGTACGCCCGTCCGGTCCCGCGGCCTCGCCGGAGCCGCCGCGGGACGCGCCCGCGCTGCCGCTCGGCACGCCGGGCCCCGGGGACGTGCCCGCGGTGCCCTGCGGCGAGGCCGGGGACAGCGGTGCGCCGGAGGTGCCGTCGGCGGAGACGGAGGCGGCGGGTCCGGGGCGCTCGGGCGCGAACGGCGTGGGCAGGATCCCGGTCCCGGCGGCCATGGCGACCCCGCCGACCGCGCCCACGGCCACCACGGCGGCGAGCGCCAGGCGCACCGGGCGGCCCCAGAGCGGGCGGCGGGCCGGGATTCCGGAACGGGCCGGGGCGCCGATGCGGACCAGGCCGGCGTCGGCACCGTGAACGCGCGAGCCGGCGGCACGGGCGGCGGTCCGCTCGGCGTCGGCGGCCTCGCGGGCCTTGCGGAACGCGGCCAGGGCGGCCTGCTCACCGGGGAGTTCGCCGGGGGCGGGGACCGCCTCGGCGGACAGCGCGCCGAGCGCCGCGGAGAGACGTTCGGCCTGGTCACGGGCAGAGGGGTCGACGGCTTCCAGCGACTCACCGCGCAGCAGGCGTTCCGCCGTCTCACGGTCCAGCCACTTGTACTGCTCGTCGGCCATCACATGTCCTTCTGCGTCCGCGCACGCGTATCCGTCACAGTTGCGGACGACACCGCGCCGCGGCGCGGTTCTCGCTGGGGTGGGAGCGCGCCGAGCACGCCCGCCGATTCCGGATCGTCGCCGAGCAGCTCGGCCAGCCGTTTCAGACCGCGGTGCGCCGCGGTGCGTACGGCGCCGGCGCGCTTGCCGAGGGTCTCGGCGGCGCTCTTGGCGTCGAGGCCGACCACGACGCGCAGGACGACCGCCTCGGCCTGGTCCTGCGGGAGCCGCGCGATGAGGGAGAGGGTGCGGTCGGTGGTCAGGGCCTCGATGGCCTCGCCGGCCGTGTCGGACTCGGCGGGCCGGCCGGTCAGTTCCGTCTCGTCGCCGCCTATGGCGGGGCGGCGGCCGCGCATGCGTATGTGGTCCAGGGCGCGGTTGCGGGCGATCCGCGCGGCCCAGCCGCGGAACCGGTCGGCGTCTCCGCTGAACCGGTCGAGGTCACGGGCGATCTGCAGCCAGGCCTCCGAGGCCACGTCCTCGGCGTCGGCATCACCGACGAGTGTGCGTACGTATCCGAGCAGCCGTGGATGCACCGCGCGGTACACAGTACGGAACGCGGTCTCGTCCCCGTCCTGTGCCGATCGCACCGCGGCGGTCAGCTCCGCGTCGTCCCCCAGCACCTGACTCCCTTTACGCCTGATTTCCGGTCGGCGCGAAAGGCACGTTACGGCGTGAAACCGCTCTTCGTCCATGTCCGTAGAAGATGCAACTAACTCGTGACCAGGTATGGATGTGCGCAGGGTGAGGACAGGTGGTGGCCGGGTGTGACAGAAAAGCCACGCACGGCGCTGTAGAAGATACGGGCCGTGCGCGGCCCGACCGCGCGACGGCCGGGGCCTCTCCTGTGGGGGGTGGCGGCCCCGGCCGTTGCCTTTCCCGGGCTACGCCCCTCGGGCGACCGGACTTCGGTCAGCGACCGTTCGCCGCCTTCGCCTTCCGGCCTCCTGCGGCCGGGCTCGGCCCGGACGTCCCGTGGTGCGTCCCGTTTCCGGTCGTGGCGTGCGTCACCGCGGCCGCGCAGCAGGCGGCGACTTCGTTCTCGCCGCCCGCCTCGGTGACGAGTCGCTGCCAGGCCGTCGAGGCCGGCGCTCCGGCCCGCGCGTAGGCACGGCAGCGGGCGGCCGTGTCCCGGGCGCCGACCGGACGGTGCGGGCGCGGGGAGGGGGTGCCCGCACGCCCGCCGCCGGTTGCGGTGGACGCTCCGGGTGCGGCCGGCGGGAGTGGGGTGCTCGCCGATGGCCGGGCCGGTCGCGGGGTGTCCGGGTGGCCGACGTGGCCGGGAGCGGCGGAGCCGATCGCCGCGGCGGCGATGCCGCCCAGCGCGAGGCTCGCCAGCGTCACAAGGAGCGCGGTCTTCCACGGCAGCCGGACACGCCCCGGTGCCGCGCGCCGCCAGTCGTCCCGGCGCCGGGTGCGCAGGCGGGGCGCCGGTGTCTCGCGGGCCGCGCGGAAGGCGGCCACGGCCCGGCGCTCGGCCTCGGCGTCGGCACCGCCGCCGCGCAGGGCGGCACCGAGCCGTGCCTCGAAGTCCGGGTCCCCGTGCGTGGGGCCGGGGGCGGGGAGGGCGCCGCCGGGGTGCGCGCGCCGGCGTCCCGGGGTCCCGTCGCCGCTGTGCCGTTCGCCCATGCCCGTCCCTGTTCTCGTCCGCCGTACCACCGGGAGCCCGCGCCGGCCCGGAACCGGCCCCCGCCCAGCCCGGCGCGGAGCCGGATCACCGGCGCCCCCAGGTCCCGTACGGCCCCTGGATCACCACCGCCCTATGAATACGGCTCCCGCGCGCTGCCGTTCATGCCGGTTCGCCCGGCCTCCGGGGGCCGTCGTCCGGGGCCGACCTGCCGTGCGGGTCGGGGGCGCCCAGATGGCGGGCGAGACGTTTCAGCCCGCGGTGGGCGGCGGTGCGGACGGCGCCGGGGCGTTTGCCGAGGACGCGTGCGGCGGCGGGGCCGTCGAGGCCGACGACCACCCGGAGCAGGACGGCCTCGGCCTGGTCGCGCGGCAGGCTGCGCACCAGTTCCAGCGCCCGTTCGGTGGACAGCGTCTCCAGGGCCTGGTCGTGGGTGCTCAGCGGGCCGGGCACGTTCAGCGCGTCCTGCTCCAGGGGCGCGGCCTGCGGCCGCACCCGCAGGCGGCGCAGATGGTCCAGGGCCCGGTGCCGGGCGATGGTCGCCGTCCAGCCGCGGAAACCGGCGCCGTCTCCCCGGAACCGGCCCAGGTCGCGGGCGATCTCCAGCCAGGCGTCGGAGGCCACGTCCTCGGCGTCGTCGCCGACCAGGCCGCGCAGATAGCCGAGCAGACCCGGCTGCACCAGCCGGTAGGCCACCGCGAAGGCAGTCTCGTCGCCGTCCTGGGCCCGCGCGACGGCCGCGCCCAGCTCCCCGTCGTACGCCTGCCGGCGGCGGGGTTCCCCTCCGTGGCCCAAGAACCGTCCTCGTCCGTACCCAGCCCAGGACCCGTGCCCCCGCGCACCGAGTCCACGTCGTGCGACACGGCCGCACGTGCTCCATGTCCCACGGTGATCAGCGCCGGGGCTCACAGATGTGTCACAGGCGGCGGTCCGCCCCGCCCGGCGGCACGGCCCGGAAGAGTGCGCCTCGGAGCGGGCAATCCGCCTTCCCCGTACGCCCGTTGGCGGCCGGGTGAAGCGGTCCGGTGATGTTCGCGCGGGCCTGTGCGCTGTGTAAGTGGCGTCGCCTGTGCCTGGTGGTGCCATCGTGTTCATCGTCTAGGGGTGGGATCAGTGAGTCCTCGCAGGACCCGTGTGTACAAACCGCTGAGTCTGAAGAGACGGGCGTGGCTGACGGCCGGAGCGGTCGTGCTGAGCGGTGCCGGCATCGTCACGTATGCGATGGCGGACCCGGCGGCGCAGTCCGGCGGCAAGGGGCAGAGCCGCAGGGCGGCCGTCCACACGCTGAAGCTCGAAAGCCGCGGTGCGGGCCGCGCGGGACTGGGACAGAAGGACACGGACCGCTTCAGCGCGCTGCTGCTGACCTGGGACGACGCCCACGCCAAGGCCAAGGGCACGCCCGAGGTGCGCACCCGCGACCGGGAGAGCGGCACGTGGTCCGGATGGCAGAAGCTGCCCGAGGACCCGTACCAGGCGGACGGCGCGGAGGCCGCGCGCCCCGGCGCCGCGCGGGGCGGCACGGCCTCGCTGTGGACCGGTGACTCCGATGGCGTCCAGGTGCGCCTGGTGAACGCCGACGGCACCGAGGCGGGCGGCCAGCCGAAGGGCATGGACGTCCGGCTCCTCGACCCCGGCACCGACCCGGCGGGCGGCCCGAAGCCGGCCGCGTTCGCGGCGGACGTCACCCCGACGGCGACCGACTCGACGTCCGCCTCGGCCGCGGAGACGGCGACGGCGACGGCGACGGACACTCCGACGCAGACACCGGCGGACACGCCGACGCCGGCCGACTCCACCTCGGCGTCCACCACCCCGTCCCCGACGGACTCCGCGTCGACGACCGTCTCCCCCACCCCGACCAGCACGGTCCCCGCGCCGCGGCCGTCCACGGTCGCCAAGCCGCCGATCATCACGCAGGCCGAGTGGGGCGCGTCCACGGACTACGACGGCACGCCGAGCTACGGCACGGAGATCAAGGCCGCCGTCATCCACCACACCGGCGTCGACAGCGACAACACGCTGTCCTGCGCCGACTCCCGGGCCCGGATGCGCACCATCCAGCAGGAGCACTTCTCCCGCGGCTACTACGACATCGGCTACAACTTCGTCGTCGACCGCTGCGGGCAGATCTTCGAGGGCCGCAGCGGCGGGATGGACCTGCCGGTCGTCGGCGCGCACGACATCGGGTTCAACACGAACACGGTCGGCATCTCCTACATCGGCAACTACATGACCGCCCAGCCCTCGCGGGCCGCGCTGGACTCGATCGCGCGGATCGTGGCGTGGAAGTTCGGGATGTACGGCATCGACCCGACCGGCAAGGTCACGCTGACCTCGGGCAGCCCCAAGGGCCAGGACGGCAACCTGATCCCGCAGGGGCAGCAGATCACGCTGCCGCGGGTCTTCGGCCACCGGGACACCAACTCCACGCTGTGCCCCGGCGACAGCCTCTACAAGAAGCTGCCGCTGATCGCCACGCTCGCCAAGTCCCCGGGGATCTCGCACGCCCTGCCGACCTCGGACGTCGACCGCGACGGCCTGCCCGACCTGGTCGCCGGCACCCCGAAGGCCAACTCGGTGACGGTGGTGCCGGGCGGCGTGAACGGCCCGGCCACGGCCAGGAAGATCACGCTCACCCAGAACAGCGCGGGCGTGCCGGGTTCCACCGAGGCCGGTGACAACTTCGGCGCCGCCACCGCCTGGGGCGACGTCAACGGCGACGGCTACGCCGACCTCGCGATCGGCGCTCCCGGCGAGGACGACACCAGCGGCCACGCCGACCGCGGCTCGGTCACGGTCATGTACGGCCCATCCCTCAACACCGGTTTCTCCTACACCACCTCCGGCAGCGTCACGGCGACCGGAGCCAAGCTGGGCTCGACGGTCGCGGTCGGCGACTTCAACGGCGACGGCAAGGCGGACGTGTTCAGCGCGGGCACGGGCAAGGGCGGCAACTGGAACGTCCGGCTGACGGGCGGCGCCACCACCTCCGGCACGCTCACCACGGCCACCGGTTCCGTGGCCTACCTCGACGCCGCCACCGGTGACTTCAACCGGGACGGATACCCCGATGTCGCCCTCAACTACCGTGACGCGGGCGGTGTTTCGCGGGTGGTCCGGTTCGCGGGCTCGGCGAACGGGCTGACCAAGCAGGGCGTGCTCAGCGTCAAGGGCGGCCGGTCGATCGCCGCGGCCGACTTCAACTTCGACGGCTACGACGACATCGTGATCGGCCAGCCGTACACCTCGGAGTCCGGCGCCTACAAGGGCGGCCAGGTGACCATGCTGCTCGGCACCTCCACCGGGTTCACCACCACCGGCATGAAGACGATCAACCAGGACACCAGCGGGGTGCCCGGCGCGGCCGAGGACGGCGACGCCATGGGCTGGTCGGTCTCCGCGGGCGACTACAACGGCGACGGCTACCCCGACGTGCTGGCCGGCGTCCCCAACGAGGACATCACCCGCGACGGCGTGAACCGCGTCAACGCCGGTCAGGTGCTCCTCCTGAAGGGAAGCGCGACCGGGATCACCGGCACCGGCGCGACCGGGATCTCGCAGGACACCTCGGGCGTCCCCGGCTCCACCGAGAGCGGCGACCAGCTCGGTACGGCGGTGTCGCTGACCGACCTGTCCGGGTACGGGCGGGCCGACCTGACGCTCGGCGCGGGCGGTGAGGACGGCGGCGACGGCATCCTCATGTACCTGCCGAGCAACAGCTCCGGCCTCGGCTACACGCAGACCGCGGTCCTCGGCAAGACGACCCTCGGCACACCCACCGACGCGGCCCTGGGCTCCACCCTGACACCGTGACGCTCCCGGCCGGAACCCGCCGCACATGCGGGTTCCGGCCGGTGAGTGGCAGCCGACCGCTTCGGCGGAAGCCTGCCGGTTCGGCGGAAGCCTGCCGGTTCGGCGGAGCCCGGCCGTTATGGCGCGAGCCGGCCGGTCGGCGGGTCCCGGCCGGTTCAGCGGAAGCCGGTCACGTCGGTGCCGGTTCAGCCGGCCCCGGCCACTCGGCGCGAGCCAACCGCGTCGGCGGAAACCTGCCGGTTCGGCGGGGCCCGGCCGTTATGGCGCCAGCCGACCGCTTCGGCGGGTCCGCGGCCGGTTCAGCGGAAGCCGGTCACGTCGGTGCCGGTCCAGCCGGCCCCGGCCACTCGGCGCCAGCCAACCGCGTCGGCGGAAACCTGCCGGTTCGGCGGGTCCCGGGTCGGTCGGCGGGAGCCGGCCGCTGGGCGGGAGCCTGCCGGTTCGGCGGGGCCGGTGAGCCGGCGCCGGTCAGTGGGAGCCGGTCGCGTCCCGGCAGAGCAGGCGGAGCGAGCCGTGGCCCTCGTAGGCGCGGCGGGCCTCGTCCAGGGGGTCCCAGAGGCGGCCGTCGGGGGTGCGCACCCAGTGGTCGCCGCCGCTCGTCCACCACTCGGCGCCGCTCTGGCGGACGATCACTTCGCCCGCGTAGGCGCCGAAGCCGCGCAGCGCGCTCTCGACGGCGGCGTACGGCGGTCCCTCGCGGCGTATCTCCTCGATCATCCGGTCGAGCCGCCACAGGCTCTGCGCCGAGTAGTCGAGCCGGATCCGGGCGCCCTCGCGCATCGTCGCCACCGCGTCCGCGGCCCACCGCACGGGCTTCGCCGCCGCGTGCGGCCTGGTCTCCTGCTGTGCTGTCACGTACTGGGCTGTCACATAGGGAAGAGCGAGGCGGCCCGCTCCGGCGTCACCGGGTTACCGGGCGTTTCGCCGAACGTGCCGAAGTGCCCCACATCCACCGCACGACAGTCACAGGACTCGCCCACGGCAGGGGGTTTGACCGGCGCCGGACCGCCGGGGCGCTCAGCCCCCGGTCCCCGACTCGTTGCGCTCGCGGCGGGACACCACCGCCCGCAGCACCCGCCGCCCCTCGGTGGACAGGTCCAGCGCGCGGCGCAGCCCCTGCGTGCCGTGCGCGGCCAGCAGCTCCAGCACCGCCGTCTGGCGCCGCAGCTCGGCCGCGACGAGGGGAGGCAGGTCCGCCGTGTCACCGGCGCGCCCGGCGTCGATGCCGTCCGCCGGGGCACCGTCCGCCGCGGGGTCGAGCAGCCGGTGGATGCGCAGGGAGGCGACCGAGCAGGCGTCGGCCCACTGCCGTACCGCGTCGGCGGTGCGCTCGGCCGGGGCCGCGTCCAGCATCCGGCGGGCGAGCAGCGCGGCCTCGCCGTCCGGCTCCCCGGCGGGGACGGCGGCGCGCGCCTTCTCAAGGCCCGGTGTCCAGTCGGAGCCGTCGGCGAGGCTCGCCCACAGGGGCCGCAGCACCTCGTCGTCGGCGCCGAGCAGCGGCAGGCACCGATCCAAACAAGCCAGCCCACCGGCGGCCAGTCCACGTTCGTCGGCCTGTGCGATCAGTTCCACCAGGCTCATGAAATGTCTCCCTCGCCGGGGCGCCGACCGTTACGGAGCCCGCACTTCCCTTTACTGCGTGAGACGGCGCGGGAGTGTCACAGTGACTGTTTTCAGCCAAGCCGGTTGGCGAGGTTCTGGAAGTCGGTCCAGGACAAGGGGGGCGTGTCCGGGTACCAGAGCTTCTGCACGGTGGCCCGCAGCGGCATCCGGATCCCGGCCGCGACCTGGGCCTCGGTCTGGGCGCCCGGGAAGTCGCACCACACCGCGAAGGAGCCGCCGGGGATCTGCCCGTCGTACTGGGCCGGGACGGCCGTCGTGCCGCGCAGCACCCGCGGGTTCCACTGCTGGTAGATCCGCTGCCCCGTCGGATAGACGAAGGTCTGGGGCTGGCCGAGGACGTAGTAGAGGAACTCGTCGTTGTAGTTCAGCACCTTGCGGCCCGCGCTCAGGTACTCCACCGGCTGCCGGGCGCCGATCTCCTTGCCGGTCCAGTACGCGACCTGCAGGTCCTTGGCCGCCTGCACGGAGGTGCCGCGGTAGAAGCCGTCGTTCCAGGCCCGCATGGTCCTGCCGTGGGCGCGGACGGTGTTCGCGCGGTCGTTGAGCCAGCCGGTGGCGAGGTCGGCGACGGTGCCGCCGGCGCCGTACTTCTGCCGGGCGGCGGCCGCGAGCTGCGGGTAGGAGGCCCCCGGGTCCTTCACGGTGAGCGCCTGGTACTCGTCGCCGCCGAGATGCCACTGGCTGCCGGTGAACAGGCCCGCGTACTCGTTCAGCAGGTCGTCGACGAGCTTGGCGGAGGCCGGCTTGGAGATGTCGATCGCGCCCTTGGTGACGACCCCGGAGGCGTTGCGCAGCCGCAGGTCGGGGTGGGCGGCGAGGACGGCGCCCAGGTGTCCCGGCGAGTCCAGCTCGGGCACGACGGTGATGTGCCGGCTGTCCGCCAGGGCCACGATCCTCCTGACCTGCGCCTTGGTCAGATGATCCGGGGAGACGATCTCGGGGTGGGTGCTGGACTCGATCCGGAACGCCTGGTCGTCGGAGAAGTGCAGCCCCAGCTCGTTGAACTTCAGGTCCCCCAGCTCGCGGATCCGGTCCTCGATCCAGGTCTCGGAGAAGGGCTTGCGCGCGATGTCCAGCATGAACCCGCGCACGGGCTTGGCCGGTTCGTCCCGCACGACGCCCTCGGGGGCCGTGCCGCCGCCGTGGACCTCCTGCTTCAGGGTCCGGGTGCCGTAGAAGACGCCGGCCTCGCCGGGCCCGCTGATGTCGACCCGCCCGTCGCGGACGGTCATGGTGTACGACTCCTGGTTCCCGCCGCCGCCGAGCGCGAGCCGCACGTCGCCCGCCCGCACGTCGTCCTTCTCGCCCGCGTAGGCGAGCCCCAGCTCACCGGCGATCAGCCGGCCCTCGTCGGCCAGCTCGGCGTCGCTGACGACCACCCGGTCCGCCTTCGCTGGCTTCCAGCCGGGTCCGCGCGCCGCCGTGTGGGAGCGCACCGCGGGGATCGTGCGCGGCGCCTGGGACAGCGGATAGGACCGGGTGGTGCCGGCCCGGGGCGTGGCCGCCGTTCCGGGGGAGGTGCCGGTCACCCGGCCGGACGGCGTCCGCGCCGGCGCCGCGCCGCCGTCCGGCTCGCCGCCGCCCGAGGAGGCCCATACGCCGATCCCCGTGCCGAGCGCGACGGTCCCGACGACCGCGGCGGCCACCACCGCCCGCTTCCGCATCGCCTGCTGCGCCGGAGCACGGCGCCTGTGCTGGGTCACCCCGCCAACGTACGACCGATCCGCGCGTCACCCGTCATCCGAAGGCTCCGAAACTCTTCCGTCCGGGTGAATTTCCGGTACCTCAGCGACACACAGTGACCACTCTCGATAACCTGACGACACACATTTCACAGCATCCCCTGCCACGCCACACAGTGACGCGAGGACCCACGCTGGCCGCCCACCGCCTCCCCTCGATCCCCAGGCCCCTCGACGCCTTCAACGCGGCTCCCGCCGACGAGGCCCGCGCGCTCCTGCTGCACTGCCTGCGCAGCCTGCGCTGGGCGCACCGCGTCGCGGACCACCGCCCCTACCCGGACCTGGACTCCCTGCTGGCCGCGGCGGACGAGGCGGCGTACGATCTGTCGCCGGCGGATCTGGGGCAGGCCCTGGCGGGGGAGACCCTTCCCGAGCTGCCGGCGGACGCCTACTCGGCCGCCCACATGGCGCTGAGCGCGGCCCACGCGGCGTACGAGGCCCGGTTCGGGCACGCGTTCGTCATCTACCTGGGCGATGCCCCGCCGGACGAATGCCTCGACCGGGTCCTGGAGGCCATCCGGTCACGATTGACGAACGATCCCGAGGAGGAGCGGGTGACGGCGGCGGACGAGCTGCGGCGGCTGGCGAGGGCGAGACTCGCGGCCTCGCTCCGGGGGGCGCTCCCGCATCGCCGCTCCCCCATCCGGTGCCAATTTGATCACACCAGGTAGGCCCCCGGTAAAGCACGCCGCGGGGCCTCGCTACGATGCTGGGGGCCGGTGGACCGTACCCGGCCGGGCCCGACCGACACCGAAGCCGGCGCGGCCCTAGTCCCCGCTCCCGGAGGGTTCTTCCGTGCCGGCTGGAACGCTGTACCGCGGCCGGGAAGGAATGTGGTCCTGGGTGGCTCACCGAGTCACCGGCGTCCTCATTTTCTTCTTCCTGTTCGTTCACGTGCTGGACACCGCTCTCGTGCGTGTCTCCCCCGAGGCCTACGACAAGGTCGTGGCCACGTACAAGACGCCGATCGTCGCGCTGCTGGAGTACGGCCTCGTCGCCGCCATCCTCTTCCACGCGCTCAACGGCCTGCGCGTCATCGCCGTCGACTTCTGGTCGAAGGGCCCGCGCTACCAGAAGCAGATGTTCTGGGCCGTGATGGGTGTCTGGATCGTGCTGATGCTCGGGGCGATCTACCCGGTCCTCGGCCACGCCGCCCGTGTCCTGTTTGGGAGCTGACGCCGATGTCCACGACTGAAACCCCCGCCTCCGGAGTCGGCCCCGTCGAGGGGACCGCCGGCTACTCCGTCGACAACCCGGCCCCGCTGATCGAGGCGCCGCGCAAGCGGACCAAGAAGTCCCCGAAGTCGACCCGGGGCAACTTCGAGCTGGCGGCGTGGCTGTTCATGCGCCTGTCCGGCATCGTGCTGGTGATCCTGGTCATCGGCCACCTGCTGATCCAGCTCGTGCTGGACGGCGGCGTGTCCAAGGTCGGGTTCGCCTTCGTGGCCGGCCGCTGGGCGTCCCCCTGGTGGCAGGTCTGGGACCTGCTGATGCTGTGGCTCGCGATGCTGCACGGCGCCAACGGCCTGCGCACGGTCATCAACGACTACGCCGAGCGGCCGGCGTCCCGCATGTGGCTGAAGGCACTGCTGTACACCGCCACGGTGTGGACCATCCTGCTGGGCACGCTGGTGATCTTCACCTTCGACCCGAACATCCGCTAGGCACGGGGCTGCGAGAACTATGAAGATCCACAAGTACGACACCGTCATCGTCGGCGCCGGCGGCGCGGGCATGCGCGCCGCCATCGAGGCCACGAAGCGCAGCCGCACCGCCGTGCTGACCAAGCTCTACCCCACCCGATCCCACACGGGCGCCGCGCAGGGCGGCATGGCCGCCGCGCTCGCCAACGTGGAGGAGGACAACTGGGAGTGGCACACCTTCGACACGGTCAAGGGCGGTGACTACCTGGTCGACCAGGACGCCGCCGAGATCCTGGCGAAGGAGGCCATCGACGCCGTCCTCGACCTGGAGAAGATGGGCCTGCCGTTCAACCGGACCCCGAACGGCACCATCGACCAGCGCCGCTTCGGCGGTCACTCCCGCAACCACGGCGAGGCCCCGGTCCGCCGGTCCTGCTACGCCGCGGACCGCACCGGCCACATGATCCTCCAGACGCTGTACCAGAACTGCGTCAAGGAGGGCGTGGAGTTCTTCAACGAGTTCTACGTCCTGGACCAGCTGATCACCGAGGTCGACGGGGTCAAGCGCTCCGCCGGTGTCGTCGCCTACGAGCTGGCGACCGGTGAGATCCACATCTTCCAGGCGAAGGCCGTCATCTACGCCTCCGGCGGCTGCGGCAAGTTCTTCAAGGTGACCTCCAACGCGCACACCCTCACCGGTGACGGCCAGGCCGCCGTCTACCGCCGGGGCCTGCCGCTGGAGGACATGGAGTTCTTCCAGTTCCACCCGACCGGCATCTGGCGCATGGGCATCCTGCTCACCGAGGGCGCCCGCGGCGAGGGCGGCATCCTGCGCAACAAGGACGGCGAGCGCTTCATGGAGAAGTACGCTCCCGTCATGAAGGACCTGGCGTCCCGCGACGTCGTGTCCCGCTCCATCTACACCGAGATCCGCGAGGGCCGCGGCTGCGGTCCCGAGGGCGACCACGTCTACCTGGACCTGACCCACCTGCCGCCGGAGCAGCTGGACGCCAAGCTCCCGGACATCACCGAGTTCGCGCGGACCTACCTCGGCATCGAGCCGTACACGGACCCGATCCCGATCCAGCCGACCGCGCACTACGCGATGGGCGGCATCCCGACGAACGTCATGGGTGAGGTCCTGGCGGACAACACCACCGTCGTCCCGGGCCTGTACGCGGCCGGCGAGGTCGCCTGCGTCTCGGTGCACGGCGCCAACCGTCTGGGCACCAACTCGCTGCTGGACATCAACGTGTTCGGCCGCCGCGCCGGCATCGCCGCCGCCGAGTACTCGGCGAAGGCGGACTACGTCGACCTGCCGGAGGCGCCGGAGTCCTTCGTCGTCGAGCAGATCGAGCGGCTGCGCAACTCCACCGGCAGCGAGCGGGTGGCGACCCTGCGCCGTGAGCTGCAGGAGACCATGGACGCCAACGTCATGGTGTTCCGCACCGAGCAGACGATCAAGACGGCCGTGGAGAAGATCGCCGAGCTCAGGGAGCGCTACAAGAACGTGGCGATCCAGGACAAGGGCAAGCGGTTCAACACGGACCTGCTGGAGGCCATCGAGCTGGGCAACCTGCTGGACCTGGCCGAGGTCATGGCGGTGTCGGCCCTGGCCCGCAAGGAGTCCCGCGGCGGTCACTACCGCGAGGACTACCCGAACCGCGACGACGTCAACTTCATGCGCCACACCATGGCGTACCGCGAGGTCGGCGCCGACGGCTCGGAAACCGTCCGTCTCGACTACAAGCCGGTCGTCCAGACCCGCTACCAGCCGATGGAGCGTAAGTACTGATGGCTACCCCTGTTCTGGACAAGGAAGAGGCGGCCGGCAAGCCCGAGCCCGGTTTCGCCGACTCCCCCTACATCACGGTCACCTTCCGGGTCCGCCGGTTCAACCCGGAGGTCGCGGCGGAGGCGTCCTGGGAAGACTTCCAGCTGGAGATCGACCCGAAGGAGCGTGTCCTCGACGGCCTGCACAAGATCAAGTGGGACATCGACGGCACCCTCACCTTCCGCCGTTCCTGCGCCCACGGCATCTGCGGCTCGGACGCGATGCGGATCAACGGCAAGAACCGCCTCGCCTGCAAGACGCTGATCAAGGACATCAACCCCGAGAAGCCGATCACGATCGAGCCCATCAAGGGCCTGACGGTCCTGAAGGACCTGGTCGTGGACATGGAGCCGTTCTTCCAGGCGTACCGGGACGTGATGCCGTTCCTGGTCACCAAGGACACCAACGAGCCGACGCGCGAGCGGCTGCAGTCCCCCGAGGACCGCGAGCGCTTCGACGACACCACCAAGTGCATCCTGTGCGCCGCGTGCACGTCGTCCTGCCCGGTGTTCTGGAACGACGGCCAGTACTTCGGCCCGGCCGCGATCGTGAACGCGCACCGCTTCATCTTCGACAGCCGTGACGAGGCGGGCGAGCAGCGCCTGGAGATCCTCAACGACCGTGACGGCGTGTGGCGTTGCCGTACGACCTTCAACTGCACGGACGCCTGCCCGCGCGGCATCGAGGTCACCAAGGCGATCCAGGAGGTCAAGCGCGCGCTGATCACGCGCCGCTACTGATCGTCCCGGCCGTCCCCGAGGGCCCCGCCTCCGATCCTCCGGAAGCGGGGCCCTCGGGCGTTTTTGCCGGGGTTTCCACGCTCCCCGGTTCTAATCTGACGACATGTCAGACGAAGAGTCCTACGAGCTGCTCGGCTTCGACAACGTCCTGCTCCCCGTCGGGGACCTGGAAAAGGCCGTCGAGTTCTACGAGCGGGCCGGGTTCCGGGTGGGGTTCCGGTTCGACGAGGGCGGGATCGCGCTGCTGAAGGTCGGCGCGGAGACGCCGGGGATCCTGCTGCGCCTGGAGGAGGAACTGGGGCAGCGCACACCGCCCTGGCCGGCGCCGCGCGTCTGGCTGGAGGTGCCGGACGCGCGGGTGGCGGCGCGTGAGCTGGCGGCCGCCGGGATCGAGCCGCTGGACGGGGTGTTCCCGGTGGCCACCGGCTGGACCGTGGAGATCGCCGATCCGTGGGGCAACGTCCTCGGCCTCACGGACTACACCAAGCGCCCGGAGCTGGGCCGCCGGGGCTGACCGCGAAGGGCGCCCGGGCCACTGGTTAGGCTCGGCACGTGCCCGCGAAGAACGACGGCCCGAAGGCGGCCGGCTCCCCCAGCAGCAAGTCCGAGCAGACCCGCGCGCTGATCCTCGAGACCGCGATGCGGTTGTTCCAGGAGCGCGGGTACGACAAGACCACCATGCGGGCCATCGCCCAGGAGGCCGGGGTCTCCGTCGGCAACGCCTACTACTACTTCGAGGGCAAGGAACACCTGATCCAGGGCTTCTACGACCGGATCGCCGCCGAGCACCGGGCGGCGGTCCGCGAGGTCCTGGACCGGGAGACCGATCTGGAGGCGCGGCTCGCGGGCGTGCTGACCGTCTGGCTCGACATCGCCCGGCCGTACCACGAGTTCGCCGTGCAGTTCTTCAAGAACGCCGCCGACCCCGACAGCCCGCTCAGCCCCTTCTCGCCGGAGAGCGAGCACGCCCGCGAGCAGGCGATCGCCGTCCACCGGGAGGTGCTGGCCGGGTCGAAGGCGAAGGTCGCGGCCGAACTCAGAGACGTGCTGCCGGAGTTTATGTGGCTGGCCCAGATGGGGCTGGTGCTGTACTGGATCTTCGACCGGACGCCTGACCGCGAGCGCAGTTACCGGCTGGCCCGGCGGGGGGCGAGGCTGACCGCGCGGGGCGTGTCCCTGGCCCGCTTCCGGGTCCTGCGCCCCCTGGTCCTGGAGGTCCACGAGCTGTTCACGGACTTCCTGCCGGGGATGACGAAGGCGCTGCCGGATCCGGGGCGCAGGGGGCGGGAGGGCGAGTGATCACTTCCGGGTGAACGTGCCGGAACGGGACACCCCGGGTTCCGGCTGCCTACGATGATGCTCTCGACACCGGCCCACGGGAGGCACCTGATGTCCGCAGCAGCCGTCGAGCGGCCCCATGGCGAGCGTCCGCTGATCGCAGAGGCCAACCGGCTCATGGAACGCAACCCGGGCTACCGCGTCGAGATCATCGGAGGCCAGATCCTCGTGTCCCCGCCCCCCGACGGACCCCATGGCGATGCCCTGACCGACCTTATGGCGCCCTTCATGGCTGCCGGTCTCCATGGGGCGGAATCGAGACTGATTCAGGGAATCGGCCTCTGGCTGCCGACGGGGGCCGAGGACTACGCGATCCCGGACCTCTCCCTGGTCGACGCCGACTACCGGGACCACTACGTCGAGAACAACTGCTACGACCCCGTCTGCTTCCGCATGGTTCTGGAGGTCACGTCCAGCAACCACCGCACCGACCTCCGCACCAAGGTCGGTGCCTATGCCGAGGCCAAGATCCCTGTCTACGTCATCGTCGACCGCAAGCATCAGCGCCTGCACGTTCTCACGGACCCCGCCGGGGACACGTACGACAACCACCGTCCGCACGCCCCCGGCGAGACCGTCACCCTGCCCGACTCCATCGGCGCCAAGGTCACCCTCGACGTCGAGCGGATCCTCAGGGCCGGGCAGAAGAAGGCCGGCTGATCAGATCCAGGTCAGGCGCCACAGGCGGAAGACGCCGGTGCCGTCGTCCAGGTACTGGCCGCCGCCCACGTCCTCGGTGCTGACCACGTACTCCTTGCGCTGCCACAGCGGGATCAGCGGGACGTCCTGCGCGACGTCCGCCTGGATGTCCCGGAAGTCGTTCGCGGCCCGGCTGCGGTCGGCGTACTGCCGGCTGCCCAGGATGAGATGGTCGACCAGCTTGTTGCTGTACCCGGTGCTCATCGTGGAGCCGGTGCCGACGAGGGCGGCGCCGAAGGTGTCCGGGTCGGGGTAGTCGGCCACCCAGCCGACCGCCCACGCGTCCATCTTCCCGGCGGCCCAGCGCTTCTGGAAGTCGGTCCACTCGTAGCCCTGGACGTCCACCTTGAACAGGCCGCCCGTCTCCAGCTGCCGCTTCAGCGCCGCGGCCTCCTCCTTGCCGGCGCCCCGGCCGATGCCGTAGCCGAAGGTGAAGCGCACCGGCAGGCTGACCCCGGCCTGGGTGAGCAGCTCGCGCGCCTTCTTCACGCTCTGCGTCGGATAGTCGTCGAAGAAGGAGGTGGTGTGGCCGGTGATGCCGGTCGGGATCAGCGAGTACAGCGGGTCGACCGTGCCCTGGTAGACGGTGCCGGCCAGCTCCTCGCGGTTGATCAGCCAGGCCATCGCGCGGCGCACCCGTACGTCGTGCAGCGGCGAGTTCGCGCGGGTGTTGAGGTAGAGGTTGCGGGTCTCGGCGCTGTCGGACTCGCTGACGCGGTTGTCGGGGTCGCTCGGGTTCAGCGCGGACAGCACGTCCGGCGGCAGCGTCCGGGTGGCGACGTCGACCTGTCCGGCCTTCCAGGCCGTCTCGAGCTTGGCGGAGCCGGCGTAGTAGCGCAGCTCGACCGGCCGGCCGGTGCCGGTGAGATAGCCCTTGTAGCGGGCGTTCGGCTTCAGGACGGCCTGCTGGTCCTTGTCGTACGACGCCAGCGTGTACGGGCCGGTGCCGTCCACCGTGGTGCCCTTGCGCAGGGCGTCGGCCGGGTACGCGTCCCTGTCGACGATCGACCCGGCGCCCGTGGCCACCTTCGAGGGGAAGGTGGCGTCCGCGGAGGACAGGTGGAAGGTGACGGTCGTCGCGTTGTCGGCGGTCACCGAGGCGAGGTCGGAGAACAGCGACGCCGGGCCGACATCGGAGTTGATCTTCTTGACCCGGTCGAAGGAGTACTTCACGTCCTCGGCCGTCATCGCGCGCCCGCTCGGGAAGGTGATCCCGGAGCGCAGCGTGCACTGGTACGTCTTCAGCCCGCTGCCCTCGAAGGCGCAGCTCTTCGCCGCGTCCGGGACGGGCTCGACGCCGCCGGGCTCGAAGGTCAGCAGCGACTGGAAGACGTTGCTGAACAGGGCCCAGGAACCGGCGTCGTAGGCGCCCGCCGGGTCGAGGTCCGTGACGGCGTCCGTCGTACCGACCGTGATGGTCTTGTTCTTGTCGCCCTGCGACGGCAGCAGCTGCCAGCCGCCGATTCCCACGACCGCGAGCACGAGCAGTGTCACGAGAACGCGCATGCGAACAGATCGCATGGTGGTGCCCTCCCCAGGCCCCTCACAGGCCCTACCTGGCCAGCACGAAAGCGCCACTCCCCTAGTGGCGCGGCTCACCTAATCACACCTGTTTCAGCCAGCGGAAGGGCTTTCTGACCAGATGTGCAAGAACTTACCGAGGCGTTGTTTTCCCCGGGTTTCACAGTGCCTTCACAGGGGCGGGGGCGCGCACTCGCCGGGTCGCGCGCTCTCGGGTCCGGCTATGACGTCCGGCGCAGTGCGCGCAGACCGCGCAACCCGATGACCCCGATGACCGTCCCCAATACGAAGGAGACGACCGCCAGCAGCAGATGGACCCAGAAGTACGCGGTGGGGTGACCGTCGTGGAAGGCGAGCCCGCTGCTGTCCTTGACCAGGTTCTTGACGAAAGTGACCCAGATGACCCAGGACCACACCCCGAAGGCGAGCAGGAACCAGGAGACCGGGCGGCTGAGCTTCATGAGGACAGTATCGCCGCTCGCCGGTCGGCTCCGTCTCCGGGATGAGATGCGTCATGGGACGTCACAGCCTGCGAACGGTACGTTTCCGCTCGTGCCCGCACCGAAGAAGACCGGACGGCGATCCCTGCTGATCACCTCGGCCACCCTCCTGTCCCTGTCCGCCACCGCGCCCGCCGCCCTCGCCGCCCCCACCCCGACGTCGACGGCCACACCCCCGGCGCACATGTCGACCGTGGGCGGCGCCCGGCTGGGGCAGCCCGGCACCCAGGTCGATCTGGCGCCGGGCGTTCCGGTGCTGCCCAAGGACATCACCGCCCGTTCCTGGATCGTCACCGACGCCGAGTCCGGCCAGGTGCTCGCCGCGCACAACGCGCACTGGCAGCTGCCGCCGGCGAGCACGCTGAAGATGCTGTTCGCCGACACCCTGCTGCCCCGCTTCCCCAAGAACGAGACGCACAAGGTGACGCCGTCCGACCTCGCGGGCATGGGCGCCGGCTCCAGCGTGGTCGGGATAAAGGAGGGCCACACCTACACCGTCCACGACCTGTGGCTCGGGGTCTTCCTGCGCTCGGGCAACGACGCGGTGCACGTGCTGTCGGCGATGAACGGCAACGTGCGGCAGACCGTCGAGGACATGCAGGCCCACGCCGAGGAGCTGCAGGCCGAGGACACCCACGTGGTCTCGCCGGACGGCTACGACGAGCCCCGCCAGGTGTCCTCGGCGTACGACCTGACGCTGTTCGCCCGGTCCGGGCTGCAGAAGAAGGACTTCCGGGAGTACTGCTCGACCGTGCGCGCCACGTTCGGCGGCCGGGAGATCCGGAACACCAACCGGCTGCTGAGCGGTGACACCGACGTGCCCGTCTACCAGGGCATCGCGGGCGTGAAGAACGGCAACACCACCAACGCGGGCGCCACCTTCACCGGCGTCGCCGAGCGGGGCGGCAAGGTGCTGCTCGTCACGGTGATGCACCCCGACAAGCCGGAGCACAACGAGGTCTACAAGGAGGCGGCCAAGCTGCTCGACTGGGGCTTCAAGGCGGACGGCAAGGTGGACCCGGTGGGCGAGCTGGTGCCGCCGAAGAGCGCCCTGCCGAGCCCGGATCCCAGCGCCTCCGGCGGCAAGTCCCAGGGCGGGGACGGCTCCGGCGCCAGGCCGGTGGCGAGCGCCGGCGCGCAGCCCGGCTCCCGGGGCGTCGGCACCGCCGCGGCCGTCGCGGGCGGGGCGCTGGTGCTGCTGGCCGGCGCGGTGTTCCTGATCAACCGCCGGTGGCCGCTGCCGGACCTGATGCGCCGCCGCCCGCGTCCGTGACGCCGCCCGCCGGCTCCCCGTCCGCGCTCTGCGTGGCCGTCCAGGCGGCGCAGAACAGGACCAGTTTCGCGGTGAAGTTGATCCACAGCAGCAGCGCCACGGGGACGCCGAACGCGCCGTACATGCTCTTCGCTGCGACTCCCTGGATGTAGCCGCTGAGCAGCAGTTTCAGCAGTTCGAAGCCGACCGCCCCGAGGAGGGCGGCCACCAGCAGGCGGCGGCGCGGCGGCTCGGCCCCGGGCAGCAGGGTCAGGACGTAGAGCAGGACGAGGAGGTCGGCGAGGACGGCGACGGCGAACGCGGCGACCTGCAACAGGGCGCTGCCCCAGCCGTACTCGGCCAGGCCCAGGTGCCGGGAGACCAGGCCGACGGCGGCCGAGGCGAACATGGACGCGGCGAGCGTGACCAGCAGCGCCCCGCCGAGGCCGAGCAGGATGCCCGCGTCCTTGGCCTTGGCCACCACCGGGTTCTGCCGCTGGTCGGGCAGCTCCCACACCGCGCGCAGGCAGTCCCGCACCTGGGCGACCCAGTTGACGCCGGTGAACAGCAGCACGGCGCCCGCGATGACGCCGACGGTGCCGGCGTTGTCGACGAGCGAGGTGATGTCCAGCCGGCTGGACAGGACGCCGGGGAACTGCTCGGCGATCTTGTGCTGGACCGTCTTCTGCTGCCCGGGGCCGAGCGTGGCGGCGCTGACCGCGGCGGCCAGGGTCAGCAGCGGGAACAGGGCGATGAAGCTGACGAACGTCATGGCGGCGGCCAGCCGCGTCCACTTCACCCGGTCGAGCCGCTCGTAGCAGTGCCAGGCGTGCGTCCGGGTCAGCCGGGCGACGAGCGGCCCGATGCCGGGGAGTCCCTTCAGCCAGTCCACGATCCGTTCCTGCCCCCGCGTCACGCTCGTATGACATCCCACTAATCACCCGTTGTGTGGAGCGGGCGAATGTTCAGTAACCAATCACCCGTGGCCGGGCGATACGGTCACCGACATGCCAGGAGACACCGCCGTATCAAGGAGCTGACGTGAAGGACGCCCACGGTCTGCCCCGGTCCCTGCTCGTCCTCGGCGGCACGTCCGGGATCGCGCTGGCCACCGCCCGCCGGCTGATCGCCCGCTCCACCCGCACGGTGTGGCTGGCGGGCCGCCCGTCACCGGCCCTGGAAGAGGCCGCCGAGAGCCTGCGGGCGCTCGGCGCCGACACCCGCACCGTCGCCTTCGACGCCCTCGACCCCGCGTCCCACGAGACGGTCCTCGGCAAGGTCTTCGCCGACGGCGACGTCGACCTGGTGCTGCTCGCCTTCGGCGTCCTCGGCGACCAGGCCCACGACGAGCGGGACCCGCTGCGCGCCGTCCACGTCGCCCAGACCAACTACACCGGGGCCGTCTCGGCCGGCCTGGTCGCCGGCCGGGCGCTGCAGACCCAGGGGCACGGCTCCCTCGTGGTCCTGTCCTCCGTCGCAGGCGAGCGGGCCCGCCGCGCCGACTTCATCTACGGCTCCAGCAAGGCCGGCCTCGACGCCTTCGCCCAGGGCCTCGGCGACGCCCTGCACGGCACCGGCGTGCACGTGATGGTCGTACGGCCCGGGCAGGTCCGGGGCGAGGGGCCGCTGTCCACGACACCGGAGGCGGTCGCCACGGCCGTCGAACTCGGCCTGCGCAGACGGTCGGAGACGGTGTGGGTGCCCGGGGTGCTGCGGGTGGTGATGGCGGCGCTGCGGCACACACCGCGGGCGCTGTTCCGGCGGCTGCCCCTGTGACGGGGTGCGGCGCGGGCCCGGTCTACGAGACGGCGCTGCGCAACGGCCCCGGCTGAGAGGGCACGGTGCTCCCCCCGAACGTGTACTCCCGCAGCTTGCGCCACACCCCGTCCGCGCCCTGCTCGTACAGCGCGAACCCGGTGCAGGGCCACTGCGCGTCGAACCCGGCCAGCTCCTCGAAGGCGCGGTCCATGGCCGCCTCGTCGATGCCGTGCGCGACGGTGACATGGGGGTGGTACGGGAACTGCAGCTCGCGCGCCACCGGCCCCGAGGCGTCGCGCACCCGCTGCTGCAGCAGGGTGCACTCCTCGGCGCCCTGGACGACGCGGACGTAGACCACCGGGGACAGCGGCCGGAAGGTGCCCGTGCCCGACAGGCGCATCGGGAACGGCCGGCCGGCCGACGCGACCTCGCTGAGGTGCGCCTCGACGGCGGGCAGGTCCGCCTCGTCGACCTCGGTCGGCGGCAGCAGGGTGACGTGCGTGGGGATGCCGTGAGCCGCGGCGTCGCCGAAGCCCGCGCGCCGCTCCTGGAGCAGGCTGCCGTGAGGCTCCGGGACCGCGATCGACACGCCGATCGTTACGGTCCCCACGTCGTCTCCTGTCGTCGCGTCCGTCGTCTTGTACGGGCCGTCCCGTTCGTCACGTTCGGGCCGTCGGATATCGACTGTACGGCCATGGAAGTCCCGTCGGCAGGCGCAGCGGAAGTGATGTGCAGCGCTCCGCCCACCCGGACATGCGTACGGTCGTGCGCCCCGGCGCCGGATCGTGCGGCTCAGTGCTTCGCCGGCAGGAAACCCACCCGCTCATACGCCTGCGCGAGGGTCTCCGCGGCGACCGCACGGGCCTTCTCCGCGCCCTTGGCCAGGATCGAGTCGAGCGTCTCGGGGTCGTCCAGGTACTGCTGGGTGCGCTCCCGGAACGGCGTCACGAACTCGACCATGATCTCGGCGAGATCGGTCTTGAGGGCGCCGTACATCTTGCCCTCGAACTCCCGCTCCAGCTCGGCGATCGACCGGCCGGTGAGGGTGGAGTAGATGGTGAGCAGGTTCGACACGCCGGGCTTGTTCTCCACGTCGTAGCGGATCACGGTGTCGGTGTCGGTGACGGCGCTCTTGACCTTCTTGGCGGTGGTCTTCGGCTCGTCGAGCAGGTTGATCAGGCCCTTCGGCGTGGACGCCGACTTGCTCATCTTGATCGACGGCTCCTGCAGGTCGTAGATCTTCGCCGTCTCCTTCAGGATGTACGGCGACGGGATCACGAAGGTCTCGCCGAAGCGGCCGTTGAACCGCTCGGCCAGGTCGCGGGTCAGCTCCACGTGCTGGCGCTGGTCCTCGCCGACCGGCACCTCGTTGGCCTGGTACAGCAGGATGTCGGCGACCTGCAGGATCGGGTACGTGAACAGGCCGACGGAGGCGCGCTCGGCGCCCTGCCGGGCCGCCTTGTCCTTGAACTGGGTCATCCGGCTGGCCTCGCCGAAGCCGGTGAGGCAGTTCATGATCCAGGCGAGCTGGGCGTGCTCGGGCACGTGGCTCTGCACGAAGAGGGTGCAGAGCTCCGGGTCCAGGCCGGCGGCCAGCAGCTGGGCGGCGGCGAGCCGGGTGTTGGCCCGCAGCTGAGCGGGGTCCTGGGGAACCGTGATCGCGTGCAGGTCGACGACCATGTAGAACGCGTCGTGGGACTCCTGCAGGGCCACCCACTGGCGGACGGCTCCGAGGTAGTTGCCGAGGTGGAACGAGCCGGCGGTGGGCTGGATACCGGAGAGCACGCGGGGGCGATCAGCAGTGGCCATGGTGCCCATTCTCTCATCGGCTGAGGTGTCATCGGCCCAAGAGGTGGGGGGTGGACCGGGTGCGTCGGGGACTGCGGACCGGTTGTGGCTGGTCGCGCAGTTCCCCGCGCCCCTGGGTTGGCTGGCCCTTACGGAGTTATCGGCCCAGGTCGACTTCCGGGTACAGGGGGAAGCCGGCCACCAGGTCCGTCGCGCGCTGGGCGATCTCCTGGGAGACCTTCTCGTCCAGGACGTGGGCCGCCTTGGAGGGGGCGCCGGACTTGGTGGTGCCGGGCTCGGCGGCCGTCAGGACGCGGTCGATCAGGCCGGCGACCTCGTCCATCTCGGCGGTGCCGAGACCCCGGGTGGTCAGCGCCGGGGTGCCGATGCGGATGCCGGAGGTGTACCAGGCGCCGTTGGGGTCGGCCGGGATGGCGTTGCGGTTGGTGACGATGCCCGAGTCGAGCAGGGCCTGCTCGGCCTGGCGGCCGGTGAGGCCGTAGGACGTGGCGACGTCGATCAGGTTGAGGTGGTTGTCGGTGCCGCCGGTCACCAGGGTGGCGCCGCGCCGCATCAGGCCCTCGGCGAGCGCGCGGGAGTTGTCGACGATGCGCTGGGCGTAGTCCTGGAACGCGGGCTGCCGGGCCTCGGCCAGGGCGACCGCCTTCGCGGCCATGACGTGCGGCAGCGGGCCGCCGAGGACCATCGGGCAGCCGCGGTCCACCTGGTCCTTCAGGGAGTCGTCGCACAGCACCATGCCGCCGCGCGGGCCGCGCAGCGACTTGTGCGTGGTGGTGGTGACGATCTGGGCGTGCGGGACCGGGTCGAAGTCGCCGGTGAGCACCTTGCCCGCGACCAGGCCGGCGAAGTGGGCCATGTCGACCATGAGCGTGGCGCCGACCTCGTCGGCGATCTCCCGCATGATCCGGAAGTTCACCAGACGGGGGTAGGCCGAGTAGCCCGCCACGATGATCAGCGGCTTGAACTCGCGGGCCTGGGCGCGCAGGGCGTCGTAGTCGATGAGGCCCGTGGCCGGGTCGGTGCCGTAGGAGCGCTGGTCGAACATCTTGCCGGAGATGTTCGGGCGGAAGCCGTGGGTGAGGTGGCCTCCGGCGTCCAGGGACATGCCGAGCATGCGCTGGTTGCCGAAGGCCTGGCGCAGCTCGGCCCAGTCGGCCTCGGACAGGTCGTTGACCTGGCGGACGCCGGTCTTCTGAAGGAAGGGCGCCTCGACCCGGTCGGCGAGGACGGCCCAGAAGGCGACCAGGTTGGCGTCGATGCCGGAGTGCGGCTGGACGTAGGCGTGCCGGGCGCCGAACAGTTCGCGGGCGTGCTCGGCGGCCAGGGCCTCGACCGTGTCGACGTTGCGGCAGCCGGCGTAGAAGCGGCGGCCGACCGTGCCCTCGGCGTACTTGTCGCTGAACCAGTTGCCCATGGCCAGCAGGGTGGCCGGGGAGGCGTAGTTCTCCGAGGCGATCAGCTTGAGCATCGCGCGCTGGTCGGTGACCTCCTGGCCGATGGCGTCGGCGACGCGCGGCTCGACAGCGCGGACGACGTCGAGGGCGGCGCGGAAGGCGGTGGACTCGGTGGACAGGGGCTCTGGCATGAGGACCTCCGGACGGATTGCGTACAGCGTTCACGTTCGGCCCAGGCGCACGGCACTGTTTCCCGCCAGGCCGCTCCCCGATGGTCCGTCCCATCCAGGGACCTTGCCCTCAGACGGCAAGGTCCAGCGCGCCAGTCACGGCCCGCTGATCAGCCTACCGGGCGGGGCGCGCGGCCAGGTTCCGCGGTCCACCATGCGAGCGACGGTAGGAAGGAGATCCCCCCTCGTCCCCGGAGGCCGCCGTGACCGCTGCGGAAGACCTGATCGCCGCCGCCGACGCGCACAGCGCGCACACCTACCGTCCCCTGCCGGTCGTCGTCGCCACCGCCGAGGGCGCCTGGATGACGGACGTGACGGGCCGCCGCTATCTCGATCTGCTGGCCGGCTACTCGGCGCTGAACTTCGGGCACCGCCACCCGCGGCTGGTGCAGGCGGCCCGGGCCCAGCTGGAGCGGGTGACGCTGACCTCCCGCGCCTTCCACCACGACCGGTTCGCCGCGTTCTGCGCACAGCTGGCCGAGCTGTGCGGCATGGAGATGGTGCTGCCGATGAACACCGGCGCCGAGGCGGTGGAGACCGCGGTGAAGACGGCCCGGAAGTGGGGCTACCGGGTGAAGGGGGTGCCCGCGGAGATGGCGAAGATCGTGGTCGCGGGCGGCAACTTCCACGGGCGTACGACGACGATCATCAGCTTCTCCACCGATCCGGAGGCCCGCGCGGACTTCGGGCCCTACACGCCGGGGTTCGAGATCGTGCCGTACGGCGATCTGACGGCGATGCGGGCGGCGATGACGGAGAACACGGTCGCGGTGCTGCTGGAGCCGGTGCAGGGCGAGAACGGGGTGATCGTGCCGCCGGCCGGCTACCTCCCCGCCGTGCGGGAGCTGACCCGCGAGCGGAACGTGCTGTTCGTCGCCGACGAGATCCAGTCGGGCCTCGGCCGGACCGGGCGGACCTTCGCCTGTGAGCACGAGGGCGTGACGCCGGACGTGTACGTGCTCGGCAAGGCGCTGGGCGGCGGGATCGTGCCGGTGTCGGCGGTGGTGTCGAGCGCGCGGGTGCTCGGGGTGTTCCGGCCGGACGAGCACGGGTCGACGTTCGGCGGCAACCCGCTGGCCTGCGCGGTGGCGCTGGAGGTGATCGCGATGCTGCGCACCGGCGAGTTCCAGGCCCGGGCGGCGGAGCTGGGCGAGCGGATGCACCGGGCGCTCGCGGCGCTGCCGGGCACGGGCACGGTGACGGCGGTGCGCGGGCGCGGGCTGTGGGCGGGCGTGGACATCGCGCCGGGGGTGGGTACGGCACGGCAGGTGGCGGAGCGGCTGATGGAGCGCGGGGTGCTGGCGAAGGACACCCACCGCACCACCCTGCGGCTCGCCCCGCCGCTGGTCGTCTCCGAGGCGGACCTGGACTGGGGTCTCGACCAGCTGCGGACGGTGCTGACCGGCTGAGCGGCGCGGCCCGTGAGAACGGTAAGAGCACCGGCCGCGGCGGCCGGCCGGGCCTGCGCTCACCTAGAGTCACTGTCGTGCTCCTCGGAATGGTGTGCGCCCTCGGCGCGGCGGTCTGCTTCGGCACCGCGACGGTGTTGCAGGCGGTGGCCGCGCGGCAGGCCGGTGGCGGTGGGGGCGGCGAGGCGGCCCTGCTGCTGCGGGCGCTGCGGCAGTGGCGGTACATCGCCGGGCTGGCGCTGGACGGGCTGGGCTTCCTGTTCCAGATCGCGGCGCTGCGGTCCCTGCCGATCTACGCGGTCGGCGCGGCCCTCGCGTCCAGCCTGGCGGTGACGGCGGTGGCGGCCGCCCGTCTGCTGCGGGTCCGGCTGAGCGGCACGGAGTGGGGCGCGGTGGCCGTGGTGTGCGCGGGGCTGGCGATGCTGGGGCTGGCGTCCGGACCGGAGGGCGGTGAGGGCGGCTCGGACCCGCTGCGGTACGCGATGCTGGCCGTGGCGGCCGGGATGCTGCTGCTGGCCCTCGCGGGCGGGCGGCTGTCGGGGCCGGCGCGGTCGCTGCTGCTCGGGCTCGGCGCCGGTTTCGGGTTCGGGGTGGTGGAGGTGTCGGTCCGGCTGATCGGCAGCCTGGCGCCGGCGGACCTGGTGACCAACCCGGCGGCCTACGCGCTGCTCGTCGGGGGCGGCGCCGCGTTCGTGCTGCTGACGTCGGCCCTGCAACGGGGCTCGGTGACCACCGCTACCGCCGGGATGGTGATCGGGGAGACGATCGGGCCCGCCGCGGTGGGCGTGGTGTGGCTCGGAGACCGCACCCGGGAGGGGCTGGCCTGGCTGGCGGTGCTGGGATTCGCGGTGGCCGTCGCGGGGGCGCTGGCGCTGGCGCGCTTCGGCGAGGCGCCGGTGGCGGCCGCCGAGGAGGGCTGAGGCGGCGCCCTCTTCTCCCCCCTGCCTGCTGCTACGGCAGCACCCGGCACAGCGCGTCCAGGGCGCCCGCCCAGGCGCTGTCCGGCGGGGTGCCGTACCCCACGACGAGGGCGTCCAGCGGCTCGGCGACGGCCTCGGGGTGGCGGTGGAAGGACAGGCCGTGCAGGGCCAGGCCCTGCCAGGTCGCGGCCTGGACCACCGACTGCTCCATGCCCGCCGGCAGGCGCAGCACCGCGTGCAGGCCCGCGGCGATGCCGGTGACCGTAACTTCGGGGGCGCGGGCGCGGACGGCGGCGGCGAGGGCGTCGCGGCGGCGCCGGTAGCGCAGCCGGGCGGAGCGGACGTGGCGGTCGTACGCGCCGGAGGTGATGAACTCGGCGAGCGTGAGCTGTTCGAGGACGCCCACGGTGTCGGCGGCGCCCTTGGCCGCGGCCGTCTCCTCGGCGAGGGACGGCGGGACGACCATCCAGCCCAGGCGGAGTCCGGGGGCCAGGGACTTGCTCGTGGTGCCGAAGTAGAGCACCCGGTCGGGGTCGAGGCCCTGGACGGCGCCGACGGGCTGGCGGTCGTAGCGGAACTCGCCGTCGTAGTCGTCCTCCAGGATCAGGCCGCCGGTGCGCCGCGCCCAGTCGATCACGGCGGCCCGCCGCTCGTGATGCAGGGGCGTGCCCATGGGGAACTGGTGCGCGGGGGTCAGCAGCACAGCCCCGGCGTCGCCCGGCTGCCGCGGGTCGGTGCCCAGCGCGTCGTAGGGCAGCGCGGGGGTGGCGAGCCCGGCCCGCTGGAGCACGCCCCAGTACGCGTCGAGGCCGTACGACTCGACCGCCACCGTGCGCACGCCGCGCGAGCGCAGCAGCGCGCCGGTGATCCGCAGGGCGTGCGCGAACCCGGAGGTGATCAGCACGCGGTCCGGGTCGGTGCGCACGCCGCGCACCCGCGCGAGATAGCCGGCGAGGGCGGCGCGCAGTTCGGGGCGGCCGCGGGGGTCGCCGTAGCCGAGGACGTCGTACGGGGCGCCGGCGAGGGCGCGGCGGGCGGCCCTGAGCCACTCGGTGCGCGGGAACGCGGCGAGGTCGGGGGTGCCGGGGACGAGGCTGTACCGGGGGCGGGCCGGCGCCGGGCGGTGGGCGGCCGGACCGCTGCCGTCCGCGCCCCGGGCGCTCGCGGGGGCCGGCGCCGCCGCGGCGGCCCGCTCCGCCACCCGGGTGCCGGAGCCCTGCCGGGCGGTGAGCCAGCCCTCGGCGACCAGGTCCGCGTAGGCCTCGGCGACGGTGTTGCGGGCGATGCCGAGGTCGGCGGCGAGGGTGCGGGAGGAGGGCAGCCGGGTGCCGGGGGCCAGCCGGCCGGTGCGTACGGCCTCCCGCAGCGCGTCGGTCAGGCCCCGGCGCAGGCCGCCGGAGCCGGCCGGTTCCAGATGCAGGTCGACGCCCAGAGTGGCCCATGATTCCGCCATGGAAATGGACCATACTCCTGGGCTGCCTCGCTCCTAGGGTCGAGGCATGACCACTGCACAGGAGAACACCGAGTACGCCGCCGAGCAGGCCCCGCGCCTCGCCTGGACCAAGCACGCCCCCGAGGTCTACAAGGCGATGGTCCGCCTGGACGCCGCGGCGAGGCAGGGGCTGGACCCGAAGCTGTACGAACTGGTCAAGATCCGCGCCTCGCAGCTCAACCACTGCGCCTTCTGCCTCGACATGCACACCAAGGACGCGCTCGCGGCCGGGGAGAGCGTGGAGCGGATCGTGCAGCTCAGCGCGTGGGAGGAGTCGCGGCACTTCTACACAGAGAAGGAGCTGGCGGCGATCGAGCTGACCGAGGCGATCACCGTGCTGACCGACGGCTTCGTCCCGGACGAGGTGTACGAGACGGCCGCCAAGCACTTCGGGGAGGCCGAGCTGGCCCAGCTGATCGCCTCGATCACGGTGATCAACGCCTGGAACCGGTTCGGTGTGGCCACCCGGATGACCCCGGGCCACTACCAGCCCGGGCAGCGCGGGTGAGCCCGACCCGGCCGGCTCGCCGCCGCGTCCCGCGAGGGGGCCGGCCGTGAGCAAGGTGGACACGTTCCGCGCGCTGCACCGCAACCGCCCCCAGGGCGACCCGCTGGTCCTGCCGGGCCCCTGGGACGCGGCCAGTGCGCGGATCTTCGCCGAGGCCGGGTTCCCGGCGCTGGCCACGCCCAGCGCCGGGGTGGCCGCCGCGCTCGGGTACGCGGACGGGGGCACGCCCGCCGACGAGATGTTCGCCGCGGTCGCCCGGATCGCGCGGGCGGTCGAGGTTCCGGTGTCGGCGGACGTCGAGGGCGGGTACGGACTCGCACCGAAGGAGCTGGTGGAGCGGCTGCTGGAGGCGGGGGCCGTCGGCTGCAACCTCGAGGACTCCGCCGGGGGTGTCCTCAAGGACCCGCACGAGCATGCCGAGTACCTCGCCGAGGTCCGCTCGGCCGCCGCCGACCGGCTGTTCGTCAACGCCCGCGTCGACACCTTCGCGCTCGGCGACAAGGATCCCGAAAAGGCCGTCGAGCGGGCCGCGTTGTACGTCGCGGCGGGCGCGGACTGCGTCTATCCGATCCTCGCCCCCACCGGTGTGCTGCCCCTGCTGCGGGCCGGGATCCAGGGCCCGCTGAACATGCTGGCCCGCCTGGACGGCGAGGGCCCCTCGCCCGCCGGTCTCGGCGAACTCGGGGCCACTCGCGTCACGTTCGGCCCGGGGCTGCAGCGGCGCGCCGCCGCGGCCCTGCGGGACATCGCCGCCGGACTCCGCTAGGCGGTCGGGCGGAAGCGGCGGTAGAGGACCGCTCCGGCCGTCACGAACGCCAGGCTCACCCCGGCCGGCACCCAGGGGCTGGTTCCGGTGTGGGCCAGCGTGGCCGTCGACGGCGTGACGACGGTGGTGGAGCGGGCCGGCCGCGGGTGGGCCTTGGCCGGGGTGTGCGGCCGGTGGGTCCGCGGGGTGGACCGGACGGGCTGGTCGCTGTCGTCCGAGCCGTTGACGGACTCGTTGCCGAAGACGGGGTTGAGGGCGCTCACCACGTCGACGGTGTTGCCGCTGAGGTTCAGCGGCAGATCGAAGGGCAGTCCGAGGCCGTTGCCGGAGATGAGGCCCGGCGAGTCATGGGCGACGCCGACGGCCTCGGCGCCGCCCGACGTCATGGAGCCCGGCGTCCCCGAACCCGCCCGGTGCCCACCGCTCTTGTGCCCGCCGCCCTTGTGCTGGCCGGTCACGTGCCAGCCGGTCTCGTGCCAGCCGGTCTCGTGCCGGCCGGTCTCGTGGGAGCCGGTCTCGTGGGAGCCGGTCCGGTGCGAGCCCGACGGGTGCGACGCGGTGGAGCCCGCCGTCCCGGACGTGGCGGAGCCCGCCTTCCCCGTGCTCGCGTGACCGGTGTTGGCGCAGCGGTTGCCCATCGCGGGGTTGAGCAGCCCGACGACGTCCACGGTGTTCCCGCACACGTTCACCGGCACGTTCACCGGCGCCTGCACGTTGTTGCCGGAGAGCACGCCGGGCGAGCCGTTCGCGGCGCCGTCCGCGGCGGAGTCGGCGTGCGCCGTTCCCGCGACTGCCATCGCCCCGGAGGCGACGGCGATGGCGATCACACTGTTCCGGGTGACCCTTTTCATGGGTTCCTGCCCTTTCAGACGCGTAGCGGGCACTCACCCGCGCCCGGTGAAACGCAAACGAAGAGAAAAAAGTGGTGGTTTTTCAGCCTTTTGCCCGTGACGGGCTGGTGGGCCGATGCGTCGCCGGCTCACGGGCCCCCGAGAGGAGACTGCTTCCTCCCGGGGGCCCGTGAGCCGCTTGCGTCGCTCAGAAGGCCTGGTTGTTGCAGCCCATGTCGGAGCCGAGGTGGCTCTGCTGGGCGCCCGGGTTGCCCTCGCCGTTCAGCAGGTTGCCCGCCAGGCCGGTGAGGGCGCCGACGCTGCCGAGCACCTCGATGTTCATGTCGTGCGAGCGGCATTCGGTGCCCTGCGTGACGTCGATGTCGTGGCCGGGCTCGCCGTGTGCGAAGGCGGTGGTGCCACCGAGGGAGCAGACGCTGCCGATGACGGCGGCGCCCACGAGGACTGCCTTCTGGAAGGTGCGCATGGATACTCCGTTGATATGAGCGATCGTGATACGGGCGATCGGACTGCGGGCGATCGGACTGCGGGTCGAGGACGGACGAGGCGTCAGCCGAGCCGGGGAAGACCGAGCTGGCCGACGGGCGGCGCCGCGACCTGGCCGAGGCCGACCGGCGCCAGCGACGGCACGCTCGGCGGCCCGAGCATCGGGTTGACGAGCGGGTTCACCTGCGGGTTCAGCTGGGGGTTGACCTGCGGCGTGACACGCATCGGCGCATCCGGGGTGAAGCCCTGGGGCATGGCCACCTGCGGGGCGACCTGAGGCATCACCTGAGGCACGACCTGCGCCGGAGCGGGCTGCGGCGCGTACTGCGGCGGTGCGTACTGCGGCGGTGCGTACTGCGGCGGTGCGTACTGCGGTGGCGGCGGGGCCTGCTGCGGGTAGGGCTGGGCGGTGGCCTGGGCCAAGCCCTGCGACGACGCGGAGGCGGCGGCGTACCCGGTCTGCTGCTGCGGGTACTGGGGCTGCGGAGCAGGCTGCGGCTGGTACTGGGGCGGCGGCGCGTACTGCGGCTGGTACTGCGGCTGCGGCGCCGCGGGCACGGTGGCCTGTGCGGAGCCCTGCGTGGTGCCGGCGGCGTAACCGGCCTGCTGGGGTGCGGGTGCCGGGGGTGCGGCCTGGGGAGCCGGCTGATCCGGAGCCGGCGCCGGAGCTGCACCGCCATATCCGACGGGAGCGTCGGCATGGCTGACGCCGGCGCCGATGGCGGACAGACCACTGGCCGCTGCCAGAACGAGCGCGGCCTTGTGAAGCTTGCGCATGAAACCCTCGGCCCTTCGGTACCTGAATAGGGGAATCCCGTTGCTTTCAATGCGGTCGCGCGTGCGGTCGGTGCGTTGATCGCACTGCACTTCCAGCAGCCGAACTCCTGGAGCGGCACGCGGACTTCGCATCGGATCCGACAGCGATTCGCCATGGCCCCCGATTCAGGTCCGCAGCCGCTGTCCTCTCCGCGTTGGAACGAGCATCGCCCGGCCGCGGTCACGGCCGCCGTCACGCCCGTCACCCGTTTGCCGCGCACGGCGGCATGGCAGCGGGCATTCTCCTTTGCGGCAAACGGGTGACCACGGCGCGGTGTCCGTATCCGGTCTCAGGCGCGCGTCGTTCGCCACAGGGCGAGAACGATGGTCCGTCGCACCGCTCAGGGCAGCAGCAAAAAGCCGGTAGCGCCGCCTCGTTGGTCGTTTCATCAGATTCCGTGCACAGGTCAATGAAGGGCCGAGGATTCCATGCGCAAGCTCCATCAGGTCGCGCTCATCGTCGCAGCAGCCGGCGGTCTGTCCGCCGTCGGCGCCGGCCCAAGCTCCGCCGCCCCCGCCTATCCCGGCGCCGCGCCGACTCCGGTGTCGCAGCCCGACGCGCAGGCCGCCTCCGCCACCAGCGCGCAGGCGACCGCGCAGACGTACGGCACCCCGCAGCAGACCTCCCCGCAGCGGGGCACCGAGGTCGCCCCGCAGCTCAACCCGCAGCTGAACCCGCAGATCAGCCCCCAGATCACCTCGCCCGCCCCGCAGGTGAACCAGGGCGGACCGGTGCAGCAGTCCAACGTGTTCCGGCCGTACCAGGAGTGCAGCCCGCAGAACCTGCTGGACGCGAACATCCCGGTCGCCGTCCTCGCGGCCGCGCAGACGCGGGGCGTCGACTGCACGCAGGCCAACAGCCAGTCGAACGCGCTCGCCAGCGCCCAGCGGCAGGGCTGAAACTCGCCAACAGCTCCTGGAGTACGGGCCTTTCGGATTTCACCGCCGACGGGCCCGTTCTCATGTGACGGGACTGCGGCTTTCGGGTGTTTCTGACGATCCATCAAACCAGCGGGCGCGTCGCTGCCGGTTATGCCATATTTCCTACTAATCTCCGGCACTGTAAAAGTCGATCTCCACAGATCGCACCCCCACACTCACGGAGAAGACATGCGCAAGCTTCGCAACGTTGCCGTCCTGGTCGCCGCGCTCAGCAGCATCGGCCTCGTCAGCGGCACCGCCTACGCGGGCGGTCAGGGCGACGGCAAGGGCGGGGACCACGGCGACCGGTTCAACATCACGCAGAGCTCCCACTGCAAGTCGCACGACCTGAACCTCGACGTGCTGGGCGAGGTCGGCCTGCTCAACGGCCTGCTGGGCAGCGCCGTGAACGGCGAGGGCAACCCGGGCGCCCAGGCCACCAACCTCGGCTCGACCATGGGCTGCAACAACAGCGCCTTCTGAACCGCGGCCGGACAGTGAACTGGTCCCGGCACCGGGCCGGCAGGCCGGGTGCCGGGACCATTCGTGTGCGCCGACTGGTCTCCCCGGCGGGAAATGCACTCGCGTTCGGCGCGTCGCCCGCCCCGTTGGACAAATTTCGTATCAGCCTTTATGGCACAGATAGCGATCTCTCAGAATCGCATCCCCCCTTCATTCCATCGGAGATCACATGCGTAAGCTCCGCACCACCGCTGTCCTTCTCGCCGCGTTCGGAAGCCTCGGCCTCCTGGGCGCCGGCACCGCCCACGCCGGCCAGGGCGGGGGCAAGGGCGACGAATTCCAGATCTCGCAGAGCAGCACCTGCCGTTCGCACGACGGGAACGTCGACATCCTCGGTGAGGTCGGCATTCTGAACGGCCTGGGCGGCAACCTGCTGAACGGCGAGGGCAACTCGGGCGCCCAGCAGTCCTCCCTGGGCTCCACGATGGGCTGCAACAACTCGTTCAAGTAGGCGAGAAACAAAATCCCCGGTATTTCCGGCCTCGGCCGGGAATACCGGGGATTTTTGTGTGTGTACCGCGTCGTCGTGGGAGACGCGCGGCACGGCGCTCAGAGCTCGATGTGCGGCCTCTTGAAGCCCTTGGGCAGCTTTGCCGTGTTGGAGCAGTCCACGACCTCTCCCACGCGATCCGAACCGCCTTCCGTCAGCCGGTCGTCGGGGAGCACCAGCCGCGGGCGGTCCGAAGTCGAGCAGTCCTGCGCCTGCTTGAGGATGTGCGCGCCGTTGCCGTCGGTGCGGGTCTCGCTCTTGTGCACGCAGACGGTGCCGCCCTGCGCCGTGGTCCTGCAGTCGCCCGGGGAGCCGTCGGCGTAGGCGTGCCCGGCGCCGACGCAGAGCGCGGCGAGGCCGCCGGCGAGCGCGGAGACGGTGGCGATCTTCCGTGAAGTGAACATGGGGTGTCCCTCTCTGGACGTGCCGCGGCCGGCCTGGCCGCGGCTGGACATGCCGCAGCCCGGACGCGCACACCGAGCGGTGCCGACGCGCGTCCGGGCTGCTGTGGCCTCAGTGGCCCTTACTCGTCGCCCTGGTGCTGGTCGTAGCCACCCTGGTCGCCACCCTGCTCGGGCCCGTGGTCGCCCTGCTCCTGCGGCTCGCCCTGCGCCTTGTCCTGCGGCACGGTGTAGTAACCGCCACCGACGGCCACGGCGTTGGCCGACGAGTTGGCGACAGCGGTGATCTGCGGAGGCGCGTCCTCGCCGCCGGCGGCGGAGCTGACCCCGGCGCCGAAGAAGGAGAGCCCGGCGACGGCAGCCGCTACGAGTGCGACGCGCTGAAACTTACGCATGGAATGACCCTTTCGTGTCCAGGCGGAAGGCCCGGGTTGACTACTTACCGTGAGCATATACACACCATCTGTAGTCAATGAAGGATCCGCGCCCGCGTCTCGCGCGTCGGCCCCCATCTGCCGTATCGGCGTCAGGTGGGGTCGATCGGCAGCAGCCGGCCCAGGGGGCCCAACGCGGAGTCGTCGGCGGTGTCCTGGTCCGGCACCCGCTGCGCCGGCGCCGTCTGCTCGGCAGCCTCCGGGGGCGCCACTCCGACCGTCTCCGGAGAGCAGGTCACCGTGGGCCCGAGCCGCTCCTGCCCCTGCCCGAGAAAGGCGGGCAGCAGCACCGGCTGGACCGGCTTGCAGGTCTCCTGGTGCGGCAGGGCGCCGCCTTCGGGGACCTGCCCCTTGATCCGCTGGGTGCAGGTGAGGTCGCCCATGAGATTGCGCGTACAGGCCCCCGGACCCGCCGCGGCGTACGCCGGGGTGAGGCCGGCGCAGGCCGCGACGATGCCGCCGACGATTCCCGTGACGGCCGCGATCTTCTTCCCGCTGATCATCTGATCCGCTTTCCGTTGATGAGTGGCCGCCGGCCTCAGCCCGTGAACGCGTTGTTGTACTGGTGGCAGTTGGTGTCCAGGGTGCCGGCGAGGCCGAGCACGCCGACCGGGACGTCGTTCTCGGACACCGTCTGCGGGCTGCACTCCTGGTAGGGGCGGTAGACGTCGGACACCTGGGGTCCGCTGTCGTAGGCGTCGGCCACGGCGGGTACGGCGCCCATGGCGGAGAGTCCGCCGGCGGCCGCCACTGCTGCGATCACGACCTTCTGAAGCTTGCGCATGGAACCCTCGGTCCTTTGCTCTTGCTGCGGAACTGGTTGCTTACTGCGACTGTGCGAACACTAACAGTAGTGGCGCGAGGGCTCCGCATCCGCTGTCGGCATTGCCCAACACGGGTGAATCGGAAGAAAGTTGCGTCAGGACAGCGCCAGCTCCGCGAGCCGGGGACGATCGGCCGCGGGCGCGGAGAGGATCAGATCGCGCAGCGCCTCGGCATACCGCCGCACGTTCTTGTACGCGATGTCCGTGTCCGGGTAGCGGCAGGCGAACCACAGTCCCTCGTGCAACCGGTTGACCCAGGCGCACAGTTGGTCGCCGTACGACACCCGGATCAGCCCGTACGCCTTCTGGTCGGCCCAGGCGTGCGCGCCGGGGACGGCCCGGGCGTCGACGTAGGAGACGATCGAGTACATGTCGGGCGAGGTCGGCCTGAAGTCCGCGCCCAGCAGCCGCAGTACGCGGGCCAGCGGGATACGGGCCAGCGTCCGGTTGGCCCGCAGTTCGGCGCGGACCGCGCCGAGCGCTTCCGTCAGGTCCCCCGCCGCGGGGATCTCGATCGGTGCGCCGCCGACGTACCAGCCCACCGAGTCCGACCACGCGGACTTCATCCGGGTGTGGAACGGCACCACGGTGCGGTAGACCGGTTGCCCGCCCAGCTCGTGGACGATCAGGCTGGTCGCCGCCAGGATGCCGACCAGGCTGCCGCCGTAGGGACGGCAGTACGCCTCGAACGCGGCGGCGGCGTCCGCGCCGACGAGCGGCTCGCACATCAGCTTCTGGGTGGGCAGCGCGCCCCCGGGCCGCACTCCGAGGTCGACGGGGAACTCCGGGAGCCTGCCGTCGCAGCGGCCGATGAACTCCCGCCAGCGCGCGACGATCGCGTGGGTGTCGTCGATGCCGTCGGCGTTGGTCCGCTCCTGCTCGCAGAAGTCGACGTAACTCCCCACCGGCGGCGTGCTGACAGGCCGTCCGGTGACGCCCGCCGTGTACAGCTCGTGCACCTCGGCCGGGATGCGGTGAATCGAGTAGGCGTCGACGTTGGTGTGGTCGAAGGCCATGTACACGCTGGTGGAGTCCTCGCGCAGGACCGCCGCGTAGATGAGGTTCGGCCAGCCGAGCGCGTCCGCCGCGGCATCGAACCGGTCCTGGAGGTACCGGGTCAGCGCGTCCGCGTCGGTGAAGTCGCCGATCACCTCGCGGTGCAGGGACACGTCGTGCTCGTCGAGCGTGAACCGGTGCATGTCGTCGCCGGCCCACCGGAAGCCGCTGCGCAGGGTCTCGTGGCGCAGCGTCCAGCCGCGCAACGCCTCCTGCAGGGCGTCGAGATCGGCCCGGCCCGGCAGGTCGAACGCGGTGCCGAGCCAGGTCGGTACGAACAGCCCGTCCTCGCGCACCGAGCGCGCCGTCCTGATGTGCGACTCCTGGATGTACGCCGGCGGCCGGGGATCGGGGGGCAGCGCTGCCGCGGCCGCGATGGTCGCCGGGCTGAACCTCCACTCGACGAGCCGCCCGGGCCGGACCTCGCAGCGCTGGATGTCAGAAATTCGCACGGTGGCGTCTCCTTCGCAGAAGACACCAGCTTGATCAAGGGGACGCCGTTCGCGAGCGGAGGCCGCTGTGTCGCCGGGTTTTCAGCGGGACGTGTGACAGCTCGAACGCGGAAGCGACGCCCGGTCCGGCGTCACTCATAGCGGTAGATCCCGCTCATGTCCTCGAGTTGGGCCGGTGTGACGTTCCACGGCGGCAGCCGCTCGTCCCGCGCCACGATCCGGCCGTGCTGCGGGTCGCGCGGGCCCGGCGGCAGAGCCGGGAGGTAGCGGTGCCCGGGGTGGCGCAACTGCCAGCGGGTCCACTGCAGATCGACGAAGGAGTGATGCAGCCAGAACACCGGGTCGTTGGGGGACGCGGCGCTGAGCATCACGCCGCCGACCCAGTGGTGCACCCGGTTGTGGTTGAGCCAGGAGGCGCTGCCGCGGCCGCTGCCCCATCCCTCGAGCCGGTTGCGGAAGCCCCTGGTGGACTCGGAGTTCCAGGGCCAGGTGTCGTAGACGGGGTCGGCCAGCGCGGAGTCGAGGTCGCGGCCGGTCGGCAGGTCGAAGGGCCTCGCGGGGCGGCCGAGGTCGCGGGTGAGGTAGGGCACGTCGGTGACGTTCTCGGTGATCTTCCAGTGGCCCGCCCGGTAGGCGAACGGGCCGGTCATCACCTGCCGGTCCGAGCGCCGCCCGGTGCCGCCGAGCAGATCATCGGTCCACGGCACCGAGTGCGGCGAGCGGTCCCGCGTCCAGTCCCAGTACGGCACCGTCACCGACGCGTCCACCCGGCGCAGCGCCTGCTCGAACTCGAACAGGAGCTTGCGGTGCCAGGGCAGGAAGGAGGGCGCCATGTGGGCGGTGCGCAGCCGGTGTTCACCGTCGCTGGAGTTGTACGCGATGTGCGTCCGCACGAACTCGTCGTACTCTCCGCGGCGTTTGACCTCCAGGACGGCGGCCACGAACCGCCGCCGCTCGGCACGGGTCAGCGTGTTGACGTTCCTGCGCGTGTAGATCACGAGCGCCTCCCTCGGGCATGGGCCGAAGGGTTAACCGCGTGACACCGCTCCTGGTCACCGCCGGTGGAGCGGACCGGTGACCAAAGGCCGCCGGCCCGCCCCGGAAGCGGTGGTCAGGACAGCCACTTCTTCCACACGGAAGGGTGGCTGTCCACCCACTTCTTCGCGGCGTCCTGCGGGGACAGCTTCCGGTCGGCGATCATCAGGGAGACCTCGTTCTGGTCCTCGGTGGTCCACCGGAACTTCTTCAGGAAGGCCGCCGCCTTGCCGCCCGACCGGGCGAAGCCGGCGTTGAGGTACTTCTGCAGCGGGGTGTGCGGGTAGGCGCAGGCGACCTTCGCCGCGTCCGCGTCGCAGCCCTCCTTGTACGGCGGCAGTTTCACCTCCGTCATGGGGACCTTCTCGAACAGCCACTGGGGTGCGTACCAGTAGGTCAGGAAGGGCTTCTTCTCCTTGGCGAACTGCTTGATCTGGGTGATCTGGGCGGCCTCGGAGCCGGCGAAGACGACCTGGTAGTCCAGCTTGAGGTTCTTCACCAGGGCCTTGTCGTTGGTGACGTAGGACGGGGAGCCGTCCATCAGCTGGCCCTTGCCGCCGCTCTCCGCGGTGCGGAAGAGGGAGGCGTACTTGTCGAGGTTCTTCCAGTTCGTGATGTCCGGGTGCTGCCTGACGAGGTAGGTGGGGACGTACCAGCCGATGTGGCCGGTCACCCCGAGGCCGCCGGCCCGCTGGATCGTCTTCTTGTCCTCGACGTACCGCTTCTCCTGGTCCGGGTGGCCCCAGTCCTCCAGGAGGGCGTCGACCCGGCCCTGGCTGAGCGCGTCCCAGGCGGGCACCTCGTCGACCTGGACGGTGTCCACGTGGTAGCCGAGCTCGTGCTGAAGGAGGTACTGGGCGACGGCCACGTTGGCCTGCGCGCCCACCCAGGACTGCACGGAGAGGGTCACGGACTTCGTGCCGCCCGCGTTCGCGAACGGCGAGGCCTGCTTGGTCATGTCGGCGGCGCCGCAGCCGGTCGCGGTCAGCAGCACCAGCGAGCCCAGCACGGCGGTGGTCGTACGGCGTCGCATGTCAGGCTCCCTTCTTGGCGCGTCGCCCGGTCGGCTGGGTCACCCGGTCCAGCATCAGGCCCAGGCAGACGATCGCGGCGCCGGCCACCAGACCGGTCGCCAGGTCGCCCTGGGCCAGGCCGAAGACGACGTTGTAGCCGAGGGCGCCGCCGCCCACCAGGCCGCCGATGATGACGACGGCGAGGACCAGGACGACGCCCTGGTTGACGGCGAGCAGCAACGACCGCCGGGCGAGCGGGAGCTGGATCTGCCACAGCTGCTGCCGGCCGGTGGCGCCGAGCGAGCGCGCCGACTCCAGCGCGGCCGGGTCGACCTGGCGCAGGCCCTGCGCGGTGATCCGGACGACGGCCGGCAGGGCGTAGACGACGGCCGCGGCGACGGCGGGGGCGCGGCCCACGCCGAACAGGGCGACGACCGGGATCAGGTACACGAACTGCGGCATGGTCTGGAAGACGTCCAGGACCGGGCGCAGGGCGCGTTCGACGCGGTCGCTGCGGGCGGCGGCGATGCCGGTCGCGAAGCCGAGGACCAGCGTCACGGCGACGGCCGCCAGCACCTGGGAGAGCGTGTCGAGGGCGGGCTGCCAGACGCCGAGCACACCGATCGCGGCCATGGCGAGGACGGCGGTCAGCGCGGTGCGCCAGGTGCCGATCGTCCAGGCCAGGGCGGCGACGATCAGCAGCACCGACCACCAGGGCAGCCACTCCAGGCCGCCGCGCACCGGGTCGAGGACCCAGGTGGTGAAGTGGCCGGCCCAGTCGGCCGTGCCGCCGACGACCGGGACGCCGGAGTAGAGGTGGTTGGTCATCCAGTCCACCGCGCGGTCGACCGGTGCGGCGATGTCCAGCGTCCAGCCGGACGGCCAGTCCAGGCGGCCGAGGAGCCGGGCGGCCAGCGCTGCGGCCACGGTCACGGCGAGGGCGTAGACCCAGCCGACGGTCTTCGGCCGGGCGGCGGAGTCGTCCGCCGCTCCGGCCGCCGCCGTCACGCGGTCCAGGACGACCGCCAGCAGCACGATGGGGATGCCGGCGGCGAGGGCCTGGCCGACGTCGACCGAGGCGAGCGCCTGGTAGACGCGGTCGCCGAGGCCGCCGGCGCCGATGACCGAGGCGATGACGGCCATGGACAGCGCCATCATGATCGTCTGGTTGAGGCCGAGGAGGAGTTCGGCCCGGGCCAGCGGGATGCGGGCGGTCAGCAGCCGCTGGCGGCGGGTCGCGCCGAGCGACTCCACGGCCTCCAGGACCTCGGGGTCGGCCCCGCGCAGGCCGAGGGCGGTGAGGCGGGCCATCGGCGGGGCGGCGTACACGACGGTGGCGAGGACGGCCGCGGGGACGCCGATGCCGAAGACCAGGACGACGGGGAGGAGGTAGGCGAACGCGGGGAGCACCTGCATGGTGTCCAGGACCGGGCGCAGGGCGCGGTCCATGCGGTCGGACAGGCCGGCGGCGAGGCCGAGGAGCACACCGACGGCCACGGAGGCGAGGACCGCGACCACCATCAGGGCGAGGGTCTGCATGGTCGGGACCCACATGCCGAGGGCGCCGCAGGCCAGGAAGGCGACGGCCGTGCCGGCGGCGAGGCGGGGGCCGGCGACCCGCCAGGCGACGAGGGCGCCGAGGACCGTGACGCCGGGCCAGCCCGCGGCGAGGAGGGTGAGGTAGACGGCGCGTACGGCCACGACGACGGCGTTGCTGAGGTGGCCGAGGAAGTACAGGAACAGCGGGTGGCTGTCCCGGTGGTCGATGACCCAGTCGCTGGCGCCGGTGAGGGGCTTGGTGACGCTGACCGTCAGCTCGTGCGGCCAGGCGGCGCCGGGCCAGTGGCCGGCGGCCCAGGGCGCCAGGACCGCGGCGAACAGGGCGAGCAGGAGGAGTTTGCCCGCGGTGCGGCTCTTCAGGACGCGGGGGGTGCCGGTGCGGGAGGCCGGGACGGTGAGCGCTGCCATCAGACGGCCTCCGGGCTGGTGCGGGGGGAGGGCAGGGTGGCCACGCCGGAGACCACTGCCAGCAGCCGCTCGTGGTCGACCACGCCCAGGCACCGGCCCTCGTCCATCACCCGTGCGGGCGCGCCGGCGCGGGCCACCGCCTCGATCGCCTCGGCGACCGTCGCCTCGGGGCGGACCGCGGGGCCGTGGTCCGGGTCCTCGGCGGCGGCCGGGCGCATGGCCGTACGGCAGGTCATGACCTGTTCGCGCGGTACGTCGCGGACGAACGCGCGGACGTAGTCGTCGGCCGGGGAGCCGACGATCTCCTCCGGGGTGCCGAGCTGGACGACCTTGCCGTCGCGCATCAGGGCGATGCGGTCGCCGAGCTTCAGGGCCTCGGAGAGGTCGTGGGTGATGAAGACCATCGTGCGGCCCTCCTCGCGATGCAGGCGGGCTACCTCGTCCTGCATGTCGCGCCGGATGAGCGGGTCGAGGGCGCTGAACGGCTCGTCGAACAGCAGCACTTCGGGGTCGGCGGCCAGGGCGCGGGCCAGGCCGACGCGCTGGCGCTGGCCGCCGGAGAGCTGGCCGGGGCGGCGCTGCTCCATGCCGTCGAGGCCGACCTTGGCGACGACCTCGGCGGCCCGCGCGCGCCGCTCGGCCTTGCCGACGCCCTGGATCTGCAGGCCGTAGGCCACGTTGTCGAGGACCGTGCGGTGCGGGAGCAGGCCGAAGTGCTGGAAGACCATGGCGGCCCGGTGCCGGCGCAGTTCGCGCAGCCGGGCCCGGTCCATCGCGCGGACGTCCTCGCCGTCGATGGAGATGGTGCCCGCCGTCGGTTCGATGAGGCGGGTGAGGCAGCGCACCAGGGTGGACTTGCCGGAGCCGGACAGGCCCATGACGACGAAGACCTCGCCCTTGCGCACGTCGAAGGAGACGTCCCGGACGGCCGCCGTGCAGCCGGTGCGGGTGCGCAGCTCGGCGGGTTCCAGTGCGGCCAGTTCGGGGTCGGCGGGGATCCGGTCCGGCTTGGGGCCGAAGACCTTCCACAGCCCGGAGACGGAGAACACGGGGGCGTCGGTGGTGGGCGGCTTGCGGGTGGGCACGGTGAGGGTCATCGGACGTCACCTCCGATCAGGTCGACGGCCTTCTCCCCGACCATGAGCACCCCGATCATCGGGTTGACGGCGGTCATGGTGGGGAAGACGGACGCGTCGGCGATGCGTATGCCGTCGAGGCCGCGGATCCTCAGCTCCGGGTCCACTACGGCGAGTTCGTCGTCGGCGGCGCCCATCCTGCAGGTGCCGGCCGGGTGGTACACGGTGTGCGCGACCTTGCGGGCGTACTCGCTCAGTTCGGCGTCGCCCTGGACCTCGGGCCCGGGGCACACCTCGCGCTTGAGCCAGCCCGCCAGCGGCTCGGTCTTCGCGATCTCGCGGGCGATGCGGATGCCGTCGACCAGGGTCCGGCCGTCGTAGTCGTCCTCGTCGGTGAAGTACCGGAAGTCCAGGGCGGGCTTGACGGACGGGTCGGCGCTGGTCAGGTACAGGCGGCCGCGGCTCTTCGGCTTGGGGATGTTCGGGGTCATGGAGACGCCGTGCCGCGGGCGTTCGTAGCCGAGGCGCTCGGGGTTGTCGGTGAACGGGACCTGGTAGAAGTGGAACATCAGGTCGGGTCCGGCGTGTGCGGGGTCGCGGCGCACGAACAGGCCCGCGTCGGAGTCCATCGCGGAGTTCTCCGGGATCGGCCCGTGGGTCTCCCAGACGATGACCGACTCGGGGTGGTCCAGCAGGTTCTCGCCGACGCCGGGCAGGTCGTGCACCACCGGGATGCCGAGGGCCTCGAGGTCCGCGCGGGGGCCGATGCCCGAGTGCAGCAGCAGCCGCGGGGAGTCGATGGCGCCCGCGCACAGCACGACCTCGCTGCGGGCGCGGACCAGCAGCTCCTCGCCGTCCTTGGTGCGCACGTGGACGCCCTCGGCCCGGCCCCCGGTGATCCGGAGCCGGTACGCCCAGGTCTCCAGCAGGATCGTCAGGTTGGGGCGCTCGTCCATCACCGGGTGCAGGTACGCCACCGAGGCCGAGGACCGCTTGTTGTTCTCGGGGTGGTAGGCGAGGTCGAAGAAGCCGACGCCCTCGGTGAACGGCTTGCGGTTGAAGCCCTCGACGCGGGGTACCCCGAGCGCGGCCTGGGCGGCGTCGACGAAGTCGCGGGCGATGGCGTTCCGGTCCTTCTCGTCGACGGAGACGATGTTGTTCTTCAGGCGGGCGTAGTAGGCCTCCATGGGGACGGCGCCCCAGCCCTTGGCGCCGGCCTCCTCCCACTCGTCCCAGTCGGACGGCAGCGGCTTGAAGGAGATGAGGGTGTTGTGCGAGGAGCAGCCGCCGAGGACGCGGGCGCGGCTGTGCCGGATGTGGGAGTTGCCGCGCGGCTGCTCCACCGTCGGGTAGTCGTAGTCGAGGTCGCCGCCGAGCAGGCCCATCCAGCGGCGCAGGGTGAGGACGTCGTCGCGGCCGACGTCGCTGGGGCCGCCCTCGATGACGGCGACGGTGACGTCGGGGTCCTCGGTGAGGCGCGAGGCGATGACGGAGCCCGCGGTGCCGCCGCCGATGACGACGTAGTCGTAGACGTGGGGGGTGTGGGACATGGGGGTACTACTCCAGGGGGTGTTTCGGGGAGGCCGGGGGAAGGGTGCTCAGCCGGCGAACCAGCGCACCGGCTTCGGCGCGAGGTTCTGGTAGACGTGCTTGGTCTCGCGGTACTCGGCGAGCCCGGCGGGCCCCAGCTCGCGGCCGGTGCCGCTCCTGCCGAAGCCGCCCCACTCCGCCTGCGGCAGATAGGGGTGGAAGTCGTTGATCCAGACGGTGCCGTGGCGCAGGCGGGCCGCGACACGCCGGGCCCTGCCGGGGTCGGACGTCCACACGGCGCCGGCGAGGCCGTACTCGGTGTCGTTGGCGAGGAAGACGGCCTCGTCCTCGGTGCGGAAGGTCTCCACGGTGAGGACCGGGCCGAAGACCTCCTCCCGGACGACCTTCATCTCGCGGTGGCAGGCGTCGAGGACGGTCGGCTCGTAGAAGTAGCCGGCCGCGGGGCGCTCGGGTGACGGCTCCGGGCGGGTGCCGCCGCAGCGCAGTACGGCGCCCTCGGTGAGCGCGGAGGCGACGTACGCCTCGACCTTGGCGCGCTGCTGCTCGGAGACGAGCGGGCCGCACTCCACGCCGTCCTCGGTGCCGCGGCCGAGCCTGATCCGCTGGGCGCGGCGGGCGAGTTCGGCGACGAAGCGGTCCCGGACCGGCTCCTCGACGATGAGCCGGGAGCCCGCCGAGCAGACCTGGCCGCTGTGGATGAAGGCGGCGTTGAGGGCCTGGTCGACGGCGGTGTCGAAGCCCTCGTCGGTGGCGCAGGCGTCGGCGAAGACCACGTTGGGGTTCTTGCCGCCGAGTTCGAGGGCGACCTTCTTCACGGTGGGGGCGGCGGCCTGGGCCACCTTGGTGCCGCTGACCAGGCCGCCGGTGAAGGAGACCAGGTCGACGCCGGGGTGCTCGGCGAGGCGGGCGCCGACGGTGTGGCCGGGGCCGGTGACGATGTTGACGACGCCCGCGGGCAGGCCTGCCTCCTGCAGCAGCTCGATCAGCGCGACGGTGGTCAGCGGAGTGATCTCGCTGGGCTTGATCACGAAGGTGTTGCCGGCGGCGAGGGCCGGGGCGATCTTCCAGCTGGCCTGGAGGAGCGGGTAGTTCCAGGGGGTGATCAGCGCGCAGACGCCGACCGGCTCGTGCACGACGACGCTGTGGATGTCGGGGGAGCCCGCGTCCACGACCCGGCCGGGCGCCTCGGCGGCGACCAGGTCGGCGAAGTAGCGGAAGGCGTCGGCGACGCAGTCGATGTCGATCCGGCCCTCCTCCACGGTCTTGCCCGCGTCCCGGCTCTCCAGCAGGCCGAGTACCTCGCGGTCGCGCAGGAGGAGGCCGGCGACGCGGCGCAGCAGGGCGGCGCGTTCGGCGACCGGGGTGCGGGGCCAGGGGCCGTGGTCGAAGGCCTGCCGGGCGGCGGCGACCGCACGCTCGGCGTCCTTCTCGTCGCCCTCGGCGACCACGGCGAACGGCCGGGCGTCCGCGGGGTCGAGGATCTCGCGGGTGGCGCCGGAGATCGCCGGCAGCCACTCGCCTCCCGCGTGGATGGTCGCCTGGGGGTGTCGTTCGGTTCTGTCCGCCATTGCTCGGTGTTGCCTTCCGTTCCTGATCGGTGCCCCTGGGTGACAGGGGTGTCACGCTCGGGGACCGTCGCCGCCTGCCCAGGACCGGCGCGCCGCATGCGCAATCGACGGTCAAAAGTGCGCGGCATCACATCAGCGCATGCCCCGATCATCGACGGACCGGGCATTTGATTTCACCTCTCCCGGAATGTTCACGGAATGCGATCACCCCCCTTCCGGGTTACCCGCATTCCCCCGAATGCCCCAAAGCCCTCCCCCGTCGATCATCGTTAAGCGACCGTGATGCGATTGGACTGGCACCCGAGCGAGGATCACCGGACGACCCCGCTGCGCTGGGGCGGCGAAGCCGATCCCCTGTCCTGCTCGGACCTGCTCGACGATTTCCTGAAGAGAATCAATACGATGGAAAAGGAATATCGGCGGACCATGACAGATCTGTACACGGCATCCTGAGTCAGGCGCGGAAGGATTTACCGATGGACAGAATTCAGCAGGACGCCGGTCTGTACGATCACGCCTGGAACACCGTCCCGGATCCGGGCATCGCGCAGAACGACTGGGACCCGGTCGAGGAACTGGCCCAGATGCTGTCCGCGCCGACCACGGTGAACCCCGTCACCACCCCGCTGGACATCCCCGCCCCGCGCAGGAGCAGCCGGCGCCGGATGCGCCAGGAGTCGCACCTGCTCGACGGCGGCCGGCGTTTCACCCACATCACGCTGCTGATCATGACGGTCACCCTGTGCGCGGTGGGCATGCTGGCCTGGTCCGTCTGCTACTCCTACGGGCAGCTGCGCGGAATCGCCTCGTCGGTGCTGCCCACGCGTCTGGCGCAGTGCTGGCCGCTGACGGTGTACGGACCGTGGTTCGTGGCGGCGCTGTCGGTCGTGCGGGCCACCGCCCAGCGCCGGAGCGCGCGGCGGTCCTGGTGCATCGTGCTGGCCGCTTCCGCGATGGCCGTGGCGTTGTGCGTCAGCCACTCGTCCCATGCGCTGCTCTCGTTAGTGATCTTCGGGATTCCGCCGGTCACCGCGCTGGTGTGCTTCTGGGAACTGGTCGGCCAGATCTCGACCAAGAGCCGGCCGCGGCATGCCACCCGCCCGGATCCGGGACCGCCGTCCAAGGACACCAACCGCTGACCGGAGCCGCGCGCGCCGCCAGGAGAAGCTAGGTGTGCTGCTCCGGGACGGCGCGCGCGGACCCGGTTGGGGGGACGTTGCGCGATGCCTCGGTCATCAGCTCCCGTACGCACTGCCGCAGCCAGGCGTGGGCGGGGTCGGCGTCGTGCCGGGGGTGCCAGGCGAAGCCCACCTCGGCGAGGGGCAGCCGCAGGGGGATGCCGAAGACGACCAGGCCGAGGGTCTCGGCCATCGAGCGGCCGTAGGACGTGATCAGCCCGATCAGGTCGGTCTCGCGCAGCACGAACAGTGAGGCCGGGAAGCTGCCGACGGTGCCCACCACCCGGCGGGCGAGGCCGAGTTCGGCAAGGGCGTCGTCGATCGGCCCGCGCTGCCTGCCGCGCCGGGAGACGACGAGGTGCCCCGCCGCACCGGCGAACCGCTCGGGCGTCAACTCCCCCTCCAGCAGCGGGTGTCCGGGCCGTACGACGCCCAGCATGCGCTCTTCGTACACCGTCTCCACGTGCACCTCGGGCGAGGTCGTGTCGATCACCCCGATCTCCAGGTCGGCGGTGCCCTGGCGCAGGAACGGCGCGTCCACGTGGCTCTCGGTGAGAAAGCGCAGCCGGATCCCGGGCGCCTCGCGGGCGGCGCGGGCGAAGAGGGCGGCGCCGTGCGTGGCGGCCATCGCGTCCTGACCGAGGACCGTGAAGGTGCGGGTCACCGTGCGCAGGTCGGCGTCCCGGCCCGGCGCGAACAGGGCCCGCGCCCGCTCCACCACCGCGCTCACCTCGGCCCGCACCGCCAGCGCGTGCGGGGTGGGCACCATCCGCCGGCCGGCGCGCACCAGGATCGGATCGCCGAGCGCCCTGCGGATCCGGCCGAGGGTCCGGCTCATCGCGGGCTCCGACAGATGCAGCCGCCGGGCGGCGCCCTGCACGCTCTGCTCCTCCAGCAGCACGTCCAGCGCGAGCAGCAGATTCAGGTCCAGCCCGGTGGATTGCGTCATGTGCAGGCGTCCCTTGCGAAGGTTGCACTGGAATGCAGGTCGGGGGCGAGCCTACGGTGAGAGCGCGCCCGAGCGCATCCGCTCGACGGCGCACCCTCCCACCACCGTCCAGCTCCCGGAGGAGCCGTGCCCCCGCATGCCCTGAAACGCTCCACCCTGCTCACGCTGTGCGCCTGCGTCCTGGTCGCGCAGAGCATGGTCGCCGCCGTCAACCTGCTGATCCCGCAGCTGAGTTCGTCCGCACTGCACCCCTCGCACACCGAGGTCCTGTGGACCGTCGACGCCTACGTCATCGTCTTCGCGGGCCTGCTCGTCCCGGCCGGCGCGCTCGGCGACCGGTACGGCCGCAAGGGGGCCCTGCTCGCCGGGCTCGCCCTGTTCGCGGCGGGCGCCGCCACCAGCGCGCTCGCCTCCGCAGCGCCGGTGCTGATAGCCGGCCGGGGCCTGTCCGGCGCCGGAGCCGCCCTGATCACCCCGGCCACCCTCTCCCTGCTCATGCGGCTGTCCGCGCCCGAGCACCGGGCCCGCGCGATGGGCGCCTGGACGCTGTCGATCGGTCTGGGCGGTGCGGCGGGCAACCTGGGCGGCGGCCTGGCCGGGCAGTTCCTCAGCTGGCGCGCCCTGTTCGCGGGGATGATCCCGCTGGCCGCCGTCCTCGCCGTGGCCGTCGCCCGCGCCGTTCCCCGCACCGAACGCACCGCCGGCAACCCCGACCCGCTCGGCACGCTGCTGCTCACCGCGGGCCTGGCCGCGGTGCTGTTCGGCATCATCGAGGGCCCGACGTACGGCTGGAGCTCCGCACGCATCGTCGGCGCCTTCGCCGCGGGCGCCCTGCTGATCGCCGGTTTCACCGGGCACGCCCTGCGCGCGTCCTCGCCGCTGTTCGACCCGCGCGTCTTCGGCTCCCCGCGTCTGAGGGCGGCCTCCCTCGGCACGGTCACCTGCTTCTTCGGCCTGTTCGCCCTGTTCTTCGTCAACTCGCAGTATCTGCAGGAGATCAAAGGCTTCGGAGTGGCGGTCACCGGGGTGGCGATCATGCCCTTGATCGTCGGGATGGCCGCGGCCCAGAAGCTGGCCACCCGCTGGGCCGGCCGCCCCCGCGCGGTCATCGGCGCCGGTCTCGCCCTGATCGGCCTGGGCCTGCTGGGCGCGTCCACCGCCGACGCGGGCACGCCCTACCCGGTGTTCGTCTGCTGGCTGCTGGTCATCTCGGCCGGCGCCGGACTGTCCATGCCGGCCCTGACGATCGGCGTGGTCACCTCGCTGCCGCCGCACCAGGCCGGCCTCGGCTCCGGCCTCGGCACGACGGCGAGGGAGACGGGCGCGGCCCTGGGCGTCGCCGTCACGGGCACGGTCCTGTCGGCCCACACCGACCTGCCGCACGGCATGGGGCCCGCGCTGCGGACGGTGGGCGCGGTGGTGCTGGCGGCCACGGCGCTGGTGGTGGCCGGGTACGGAAGGCGTCCCGCACAGACGCGGGGCACGGCGGAAGTGCCCCACCAGAGGGCCGCACACGACAACGCCCGGCACCCCCGGCGAGGGGATGCCGAGCGTCTGCCCGACCTGCGGAACTCTTAGATGCGGAACTCTTAGATGAGACCCAGCGAACGCACCGCCTCGCGCTCCTCCTCCAGTTCCTTCACCGACGCGTCGATGCGGGCACGGGAGAACTCGTTGACGTCCAGGCCCTGGACGATCTCGTACTTGCCGTCCTTGCAGGTGACCGGGAAGGAGGAGATCAGGCCCTCCGGAACGCCGTAGGAGCCGTCGGACGGGATGCCCATGGAAGTCCAGTCGCCCTCGACGGTGCCGTTGACCCAGGTGTACACGTGGTCGATCGCGGCGTTCGCGGCGGAGGCGGCCGACGACGCGCCGCGGGCCTCGATGATGGCCGCGCCGCGCTTGGCGACGGTCGGGATGAAGTCCTCGGCGAGCCACTTCTCGTCGTTCACGACCTCGGCGGCGTTCTTGCCGGCGACCGTGGCGTGGAAGATGTCCGGGTACTGGGTGGCGGAGTGGTTGCCCCAGATGGTCAGCCGCTTGATGTCGGCGACCGTCGAACCCGTCTTCTTCGCGAGCTGCGTGAGCGCGCGGTTGTGGTCCAGGCGGGTCATCGCGGTGAAGCGCTCGGCCGGTACGTCCGGGGCGGCGGCCTGCGCGATGAGCGCGTTGGTGTTGGCCGGGTTGCCGACGACGAGGACCTTGATGTCGTCCGCGGCGTGGTCGTTGATGGCCTTGCCCTGCGGCTTGAAGATGCCGCCGTTGGCCTCGAGGAGGTCACCGCGCTCCATGCCCTTGGTGCGGGGGCGGGCGCCGACCAGGAGGGCCACGTTGGCGCCGTCGAAGGCGACGTTCGGGTCGTCGGTGATGTCGATGCCCTGAAGCAGCGGGAAAGCGCAGTCGTCGAGCTCCATGGCCGTGCCCTCGGCGGCCTTCAGGGCCGGGGTGATCTCCAGCAGGCGCAGCTTGACCGGCACGTCCGCGCCGAGCAGCTGGCCGGAGGCGATGCGGAAGAGCAGGGCGTAACCGATCTGGCCGGCCGCGCCGGTGACGGTGACGTTCACGGGAGTGCGGGTCATGGCGTTCTCCGTATGACAGCTGGCGGTGGGGCGTCCCTGCCCCGGGCGGATGATCGATCTCTTGGCGTCAAGAGATCGATCCAGCGGTCAGGCTATCGCGCATCCGGCATGCGAGACGTCCGGGGCCGTGTGGATCACCCCACAAGTCGGACACGCACCGAAACCGACGGGCGGCCGCCCGTCCGGGAGAGGGGGAGAGGACGGAGACGGCCGCCAGGTGGGGGGTACCGGATGACCGGACTCCCGTGGGGGGTTAGAGGCCGCGTGCCCAGAATCCGCCCCGCCATGCACGTCCCACACGAAATTCACCCGGACGATCGCCAACGCCGGGCTTCCGCCGCACCCGGCACCGGTTCCGCGCGCCCGGCTCCTGCCTCCCGACCCTCGGCACCCGCGAGGCCCGGCCCGGCACTCGGCTCTTGGCACCGCTATGCGCCGCTCCCGGCTTCCGTCCCTTGGCACACTCCGCCCCCGGCCCGGCACCCGGGGCCAGCAGCGCCGGACACCCACCGCGCCCGCCGCGGCGCACCCGGCCGGTTTCCGGCACCAGCCACGCCCCGCCCCCGGCGCCCGACTCCCAACTCTCGGCACGCTCGGCCGGCACCCGGCACCCGGCCCCCGCAGCGCGCCCCGCACTCACCGCTTCCGGTACGGCCACTCCCGGTCCGGCACCTGGAACCCGGCGCGCGCCACTCCCCCGGCACCCGGCACCCGGCCGGCGCTACTTCGTGCAGCCCGTCCGGCCCGAGGCCAGCGTGGCGCAGGCCTTCGCCTCCGCCGCGTTCTTCACGGCGACCATCGGGGTGTACGCGATGGTGTCGCCGGCCCCGGAGGTCTGTCCGCTCTGCCGTGCCTTCCCGGCCACGACCTGCACCTGGTCGCCCGCGGCGGCTCCGGTGATCCGGCCCCAGGCGGTGCCGCAGGCCTTGCTGTAGCGGACCTCCAGGGTGGTGGTGCCGAGAACGGCGGTCTTTGCGGTGGTCACCAGTTCGCCGCTGCACCCCATGGCCTCGGCGTCCTTGCCGTCGCAGGCGGCGCCGGTGCACCGGACGCCGGGCGGCGGGCTCGTGTGCGTGGCGGCGGCTGTCGGGGCCGGCGACTTGGCGGCGCTCCCGTGCTTCGTGCCGCCCCGGTCGGTGAGGAAGAAGACGGCGCCGATGACGACGGCGACACCGACCAGCCCGGCGAGGAACATGATCACCCGCTGCCGTACGGCGTTCCCCGGGGCCGGGGGGCCTCCGGCGGCGCCGGGCGCCTCGGTCCCGCCGTCGTACGGCGTCGAGACGGTCGGGGTCCGGCCCGGACCGCCGGACGGCACACCGTTCACGGTGACGGCGCCGGCCCCCGCACCCCCAGCCGCGTCGGCGCCCGATCGGCCGCTCGCCGTGGACGGCCCCCGATACCCGGCCAGCCCCCAGGAGTTGCCCTCTGAGTCGGAAACCTCACCAGCCCCACGCCCCGAGCCCTCGGCCGACCCGCGCCCGGAGCCCTCGCTCGCCTTGCACCCCGAACCGAACCCGTCACCCCGCCCCGAGCCATAGCCCTCGCCACGTCCGGACCCGTCAGCCGTGCCCCGGGCCGCCCCGGCGTCCGCGGGCCACCCCGGGCCGGTGCTCGCGCCCTGGCCGCCCGGACCCGAGTCGGTGCTCGCGCCCTGGCCGCCCGCCCCCGAGTCCGTGCTCGCGCCCTGGCCGCCCGGCCTCGTGCGGTCGCGCGCCCCCGGGTCCCGGGCATCGGCGTCGGGGGCCGTCGGCTGGGTGGGGATGGTCGGGGAGATGCCGGACGGGCCGGCGACGCCCGGGAACGGGCCGGCGCCGTCGGGCCTGCGGCCGGAGGGGCCGCCGGTCGCCTCCGCCGCGCCGAACTCCCCGAGCGCGGCGCGCGCCTGGGCGATGCGGATGGCCTCCATCGTGCGGTCGTGCCGCATCTCGGCCCGGCTCCAGGCGCGTTCGGCCAGCTCCCACATCGTCGTCAGATGCACGGGACTGGCGCCGGTGACCTCGGCGAGCGCCACGACCGCGCCCTTGGGCGCGAGGAGCCGGCCGCCCAGGTAACGCTCCCAGGACGTCTTGCTGTAGCCCGTGCGGTCGGCCAGTGCCGCGACGCTCAGCCCGCCGCGGTCCACGAGCCGCCGCATCTGGCTGGTGAACTCCCTGATCTGCGGATCCAGTTCCTCGGGCAGGTCTTTCCAACGAGGCATCGCTTCCCCCCTGCTCTCCCCCCGGCTTTCCCCGTCCTGGCTACCCACAAGGATGCACCGCCCAAGGAACCCAGTTCCCCGGACGGGGGCGCGCGGGTGCACGGACGGAGCGCGCGGACACCGTAGCGGAACGGTCACTTCCGTGCCACAGCGCCAGGACAGGCGTTGAACAGGCGGTTCCTGGGCGGAAGGCTGTCTCCCGGCGGCGGTTCGCCCTTCCTCGGGGGAGAGGGCGAGCCGCCGCGTCAGCCGCCCGGGGTCACCAGTCCCGTCTCGTAGGCCAGCACGACCGCCTGGGCCCGGCTGCCCAGGTCGAGCTTGCTCATCGTGCGGTTGAGGTGGGTCTTGACGGTGGCCTCGCTGATGAAGAGGCGGTCGGCGATCTCCACGTTGGACAGCCCGCGCGCGGTGAGCTGGAGGACCTCCCGCTCGCGGGAGGTGAGCACGTCCAGGTCGGGCGAGGTGACGGCGGCCCGGTCCGGGGCCTGCTGCCGGGCGAAGGCCTCCACCAGGCGCCGGGTGACGCTGGGCGCGAACAGCGCGTCGCCGCCGTCGACCGCGGTGATCGCGGCGAGCAGCCGCTCGGGCCCGGAGTCCTTCAGCAGGAACCCGGAGGCACCGGCGCGCAGTGCCCCGTACACGTACTCGTCGAGGTCGAAGGTGGTCAGCACCAGCACCCGGGGCGGGCGGCCGTCGGCGTCGGCGAGGATCCGCTCGGTGGCCTCGATGCCGTTGGTGCCGGGCATCCGGATGTCCATGAGGACCACGTCGGGGCGGGTCTCGGCGGCCAGCCGCACGGCCTCCGCGCCGTCGGCTGCCTCGCCGGCCACCTCGAAACCGGGCGCGGCCTCCAGCAGGCCCACGAGGCCGGCGCGGATGAGGAACTGGTCGTCCACGACGAGCACTCTGATCATGCCGTACGGTCGTCCCCTCGCCGTGCGCCGTCCCGTTGCCGGCGCCGTCCCTACCGCTCCGCCTCCGCCGCGCCGGTGCCGCCGCGCTCGGCGGCCGAGGTGGGCAGGGTGAGACGGACCTCGTAGCCGCCCTCGGAGCGCGGGCCGGCCGTGATCGTCCCCCCGTAGAGCTTGGCCCGCTCACGCATGCCGATCAAGCCGTGCCCGCCGCCGGCGGGCACTCTGGCCGGATCCGCCCCCTGCCCGTCGTCGGTGATCCGGACGGTCAGCTCGTGGGCACCGTACCGGAGTTCCACGCGCGCGTGCGCCGGGCCCGCGTGTTTCAGGGCGTTGGTGAGGGCCTCCTGGACGACCCGGTAGGCGCACAGCTCGACGCCGGGCGGCAGCGGGCGCTCGGCGCCGGTCACGGCGAGGTCCACGGGCAGTCCGCCGGCCCGTACCCGGGCGGCGAGTTCGCCGAGCCGGGCCAGCGTGGGCATGGGGGCACGCTCGGGCGCCTCGGGGTCCTCCTCGCGCAGCACCTGCAGCATGCGGCGCAGCTCCTCCAGGGCCTCGCCGCTGGTGTCGGCGATGGTGCCGAGCGCACCGCGGGCCCGGTCGGGGTGGGAGTCGAACACGAAGCGGGCGAGCCCGGCCTGCACCGAGATGACGGACATGTGGTGGGCGACCACGTCGTGCAGTTCGCGGGCGATGCGGCCGCGCTCCTCGGCGACCGCGCGCCGGGCCCGCTCGGCCTGCTCGGCGCGCAGCCGCCGGGTGAGCTCTGCGGAGCGGCGGGCCAGGTGCCCGAACCAGACGAGCACCGAGCAGTACAGCAGCGCCTGCCCGAGCACGGACGCCATGGACGGGGTGTCGCTGACCACCCCGGCGTACACCCACACCGCGGCCATGCAGGCCGCGCAGACCAGGGCGGTGCGCACGGGCCGTACGGAGGCCACGGTGTAGAGGGCGAGCATGGAGCCGAAGGTGCACACCACCGGCCAGTAGCCGAGGGTGACGTAGGCGGTCAGGGCGGTCTGGACGGCGGCGAAGACGGCGAGCGGCCGGCGGCCGCGCAGCGCGACCGGCAGATGGGAGAGGGCGACCAGGACGTAGGCACGGGCGTCGAGTTCCGGCCAGCCCTGCGACCGGGACTCCTGCCCGAGCAGGACCGCGACCACGGTCATGGCGACCGCGATCAGCGTGTCCACCAGGATCGGGCGGAGGGTCGTCGGTCGCACCGCCGCAGGGTAACGCCCGAGGCCACAGGCGGGAGTCAACCCCGTGCGGTACCGCGGAAGTTGCAGGAACCGGCGGACTACGACCCCGGGTGGTACGGCGGTTCAGACCGCCGGTGGAGGCGCCGGCGGGGCGGTCGGCCGTACCGTCGGCGGCAGCGGGGGTACGGGGGTGCACCGGTGGCCCGCGTCCCTGGGGGAGGCGCGGGCCACCGGTGCGAGCGTGCGCTATCTGCTGTTGCTGAGCGTGACGTGCAGGAGATCCTTCAGGAACGGGATCTGCAGCCACGGGTTCGGCTGGGCCATCATCGCGAGCAGGACGATCGCGAGGCCGAGGATGCCGTAGGTGGCGATGTCCGTGAACCGGGAGCGGACCGCGAGCATGCCGACGCTCGGCAGCGTCCAGCGCATCACGGCCCCGGCCAGCAGGGCGGCGCCCGCCAGCAGGGTGCCGGCGCGGAACAGGTCGAGGGCGGTCAGCAGCAGGCCGGCCGCCACCCCGATGAGCACGACCAGCAGGGGCCACTGCCGCGCCGGGGCCGGGGCGTCACCGGAGGCGGCCCGGCCGCCGCCCTCCGGCCGCGCGGTGTCCCTGGTGATCCGCGGAAAGCGGCGGCTGGTCCGCTCCGGCCGCTCCTCTGCGCCGTGCGTACCGCGGGTGAACGCCCCCGCCCGGGCGCCCTCAGCCGGCACTGCGCTCCGCCGCCTCGACCACGTTGACCAGCAGCTGCGCCCGGGTCATCGGGCCCACGCCGCCGGGGTTCGGGGAGATCCAGCCGGCCACCTCGGCGACGTCCGGGTGGACGTCGCCGACGATCTTGCCCTCGGCGTTGCGGGAGACGCCGACGTCCAGGACGGCGGCGCCCGGCTTGACGTCCTCGGCGCGGATCAGGTGCGGGGAGCCGGCCGCCGCGATGATGATGTCGGCCCGCTTCAGGTGCGCGGACAGGTCCCGGGTGCCGGTGTGGCACTGGGTGACGGTGGCGTTCTCGCTGCGCCGGGTGAGCAGCAGCGGCATCGGACGGCCGATGGTCACGCCGCGGCCGACCACGACGACCTCGGCGCCCTTGATCTCCACGCCGTGGGCGCGCAGCAGGGAGAGGATGCCGTTCGGGGTGCAGGGCAGCGGCGCGGGCTCGTTCAGCACGAGCCGGCCGAGGTTCATCGGGTGCAGGCCGTCGGCGTCCTTGGCCGGGTCCATCAGCTCCAGGATGCGGTTCTCGTCGATGCCCCTGGGCAGCGGCAGCTGGACGATGTAGCCGGTGCAGGCCGGGTCCTCGTTCAGCTCCCGGACGACCGCCTCGATCTCCTCCTGGGTGGCGGTGGCGGGCAGCTCGCGCTGGATGGAGGCGATGCCGACCTGCGCGCAGTCGCGGTGCTTGCCGGCGACGTACTTCTGGCTGCCGGGGTCGTCCCCGACAAGGATCGTGCCGAGGCCGGGCGTGACGCCCTTCTCCTTCAGCGCCGCCACGCGGGCGGTCAGATCGGACTTGATCGCGGCTGCGGTGGCCTTGCCATCGAGAATCTGGGCGGTCATACCCCCATCCTCGCGGATGACCGCCTCACGGTTCCAATCCGGGTGGCCCGACGCCCTCCCGGCACCCCGCCGCGTGATCAAGGATGTTGCACTTGCACAACAGCTCACGCCGTCAACTGGACAAGATTCGGCCTTTGCCGTGACGATGAGCGGCGCAGTACCGCGGTCTGGTTGGGGGGCAAACCGCTCAGATCCTGATGTTCCTCCGCTCCTTCCGCGTCGTCCCCGCAGAGCAACGGAGGAAACACGCCATGAGTTTCGGCTCACCCAACCCCTACGGCCAGCCCCAGGAGCCCCAGCAGCCCTACGGCTACCCGCAGCAGGGCCAGCCCGGCTACGGCGCCCCGCAGGCGCCCGGCGTGCCGCCGCAGCAGGGCTACGGCTACCCGCAGGCGCCGCAGGCCGGCTACCCCGGCTTCCCGCAGCAGGCCGGATACCCCGGTCACCCCGGTTACGGCATGCAGCCGACGTACGCGAACTGGGGGCAGCGCTTCCTCAGCAGGCTGCTCGACACCCTCGTGTTCGCGGTGCCGTACGTCGTGATCATCCTCGGTGCCAAGGCCACGCCGATCCTGTCGATCGTCGGCTTCCTGGGCCTGATCGCCGTGTTCGTCTACCAGGTGGTCCAGGAGGGCAAGACCGGCCAGACCATCGGCAAGAAGGCCATCGGCACCCGCACGCTCAAGGAGGACACCGGTCAGCCGCTCGGCGCCGGCATGGCGTTCGTGCGGCAGCTGGCCCACATCCTGGACGGCCTGCCCTGCTACCTGGGCTACCTGTGGCCGGCGTGGGACGCCAAGCGGCAGACGTTCGCCGACAAGGTGTGCGGCTCGATCGTCGTCAAGGACCAGTGAGCCCACGCGCGACGGCACAGTTCGCGCCATTTCACCACCGAGGGCCGTGTCTCACCCGTCCAGGGGAGGCACGGCCCCGGTGTGTCCCCCTAACCTGACTGCGGTGGCCGTTTGGGCCGGCCCGGGGGGCCGTCAGGGACGGGGAGTGGCACCTTGTACAGCATCATCGTCGTACCTCCGCCGACCACGGGGGACCGACAGGACCGCACCGCCCAGATCCGGCTCGCCCCCGGTGAACGCCTCAGCTTCGGGCGGGCGCCGGAGAACGGTCTGACGATCCCGCACGACGGCGTCTCGCGCCGGGCCGGCGAACTGTGCGCGCAGGGCGCGTTCTGGATACTGAGCAACCTCTCCGCCCGGCAGACGTACGTCGTGGAGAACCCCGAGGGCGCCGGGGAGCACATCAAGGTCGGGCCCGGCCGGCTGGACGCGCCCGTCCCGTTCGAGTTCTCCCGGATCGTGCTGCCGGCCGCCGGGGACCTGCTGACCGTCGAGGTGTGGGCGCCGCGCCACGACTATCTGCGCGGGGGCGCCGGACCGGACGGCGACACCACCGCGCCCGCCTTCTCCGTCGACCGCACCAAGCGCTACTTCGCCGTCCTGGCCGCCCTGTGCGAGCCCCGGCTGCGCGGTGACCCGCACGCCCCGCTGCCCACCGTCGACCAGGTCGTCGACCGCCTGCGCCCCGCCTGGCCGGCCGCCTCGCGCGCCTCGGTGCAGTGGAACATCGACTATCTCGCGGTGAAGCTGCGGCTCAAGCCCGGCCCGGAGACCGCGGAGACCGGTCCGCGCCTCAACGGCAAGAAGGAGTCCCTGGTGTCCCTGGCGCTCCGCTTCGACCTCGTACGGGAGGACGACCTGGTCGTGCTGTCCGGGTCCGCGTCCGGGTCCGCGAGCCGGGCGGCCCGGTGACCGAGCCGTACGCCGTGCCGGTGCCCCGGGGCTACCGGGTCGGCGTGTGGGAGGTGCGCGAACCGATCGCGACCGGCGCCTTCGGCAGCGTGTACGCGGGCCGGCGCACCGAGGACTCCGGGGAGCTGCCGGCGACCGCCGCGCTGAAGTTCCTGCCCACCGGCACCGGCACCCCGCGCCAGCTGGCCCATCTGCGCGACCTCGTCGAGCGCGAGGTCGGCCTGCTGCGCCGGCTGAGCCGGCCGCGGCTGATCCGGATGTACGAGTCCCTCGTCGTCGACGACCCGGGCCGCCCCGAACTCGACGGCGCCACCGTGCTGGTGCTGGAGCGGGCCGGGAGTTCCCTGGCGGCGCTGCTCGCCGCCGCGCCCCGCCCCGAGGCCGGGCCCGCCCTGCTCGCCCAGATCGGCGAGGGGCTGGCCCAGCTGCACCGGGCGGGCTGGGTGCACGGGGACCTGAAACCGGCCAACGTGCTGCTGATGGCGGACGGTTCGGCCCGGCTCGCCGACTTCAACATGGCCGCCGAACTGGAGGGCACCCACGCCTACACGCCCGCCTTCTCCACCCCCGACTACACCCCGCCCGAGCTGCTCTGGTCGGAGATCGGCGAACGCGGCCGCCGCATCCGGCCGTCCGCCGACGTCTGGGCCTTCGGCGTGCTCGCCCATCTCGTCCTCACCGGCTCCTTCCCGCTGTCCGGCGCCACCCCGACCGCCCGCCGGGACGCGGCCGCCGCCTACGCGCGCGGCACGGACGAACTACGCCTGTCCCCCGAACTCCCGGACGTCTGGCGGGACATCGTGCGGGACTGCCTGGCCCGTACCCACGAGACGCGCATCGGCACCGAGGAGCTGCTGCGCCGGGTCCAGGCGGCCGCCGGCACGGGCCGCCCGCCCCGCCTGCCCCGGCTGTTCCCGAGGCGCGGACGCCGGCGGACGCTCGTCGCGGGCGCGGCGCTGACGCTCGCCGCCGTCGCGGCCCTCGGCTACGGCATCGGCGCGTGGCCCGACCCCGGCGGCACGGACGGCAAGGCCCTGGCCTCGTACGGCGCCTCCGAACTGCGCACCGACAAGGGCGTACCGGCCGCCTACCGCAAGCTCATCGTCGACGCCGCCCACGGCTGCTCCCAGCCCGAGGTCAGCCCCGCGCTCATCGCCGCGATGCTGAAGGCCGAGAGCAACTTCGACCCGGACCTCTCCGACCCCGAGAACCAGGAGTACGGCATCGCCCGCTGGACCCCGTCCGTGCTGCGCTGGTGGATCCAGGACAACGGCGTACCCGCGTCCGCTACCCCCACGCCGCCGCTGTCGCCCTCCGTCTCCATCCCGGCCATGGGCCGCTACCTGTGCTTCATGGACGCCCGGCTGAAACCCGGCCTGCCCGGCGACAAGCGGGTCCTGGTCGCCGCCGCCTACCGGACGTCGTACGCGAAGGTGAACGCCACGGGCGGCATCCCCCCGAAGTACCGCGCCTACTGCGCCCGTGTCGCCCACTACCTGAAGGAGTACACGCCGCCGGGCAGGAAGTGACCCTGAGACTTCCGAGGTACCGGCGCACGGGCACGGCTGGGACGGTGGGACCACTCCGCGGGGAACACCGGTAACGCCGGGCAGGCGACGGCGTCCCGGCGGGGCGACCGACACCTTCGTTCACATGGGGGAACACGTGAACATCGTCAAGCCCGCCGCGCTGCTCGTCGCGGCCACCGCCCTGCTCGCCGGCTCCACGGTCGCGGCGACCGCCGCCGTGCCGGACGGCACCCGGGTCACCGGCGTCCAGCAGGTCGCCGACCAGGTCCTCGCGGGCCACCCGAAGCCGCTCTCGGTCTCCGCCGGCCAGGTCCGCTACGACGGCCTCACCCTGACCAAGGCCCCGAAGCTGGCCGCCAAGAAGGACCTGGACTGCGCCTACGGCCACCTGTGCATGATCGTCCGGGGCACCAAGTTCGACTTCTACAAGTGCCAGACCTGGACCCTGTCCAACTGGACCGGCGACGGCCCCTACACCAACAACCAGACGCCGGGCACGGTCGCCCGCTTCTACAACCGCGACGGCAGCGTGCGCTGGACCTCGACGGCCTACGACGCGGGCACCGCGACGTGGGACCCGATCTGGTCGCTGCGCCCCTGCTGACCCGCACGGCTCGGCGGCCTCCGGCCCCCTCGGGGGAGGGCCGGAGGCCGCCGCCGCGCCGTGCGGGCGGTGCTCAGTGGAAGAAGTGGCGGGTGCCCGTGAAGTACATGGTGACGCCCGCCTTCCGGGCGGCCTCGACGACCTGCTCGTCACGGATCGAACCGCCCGGCTGGACGATCGCCCGGACGCCGGCGTCGATCAGGATCTGCGGGCCGTCCGGGAAGGGGAAGAAGGCGTCGGAGGCCGCGTAGGAGCCCCGGGCGCGCTCCTCGCCCGCCCGCTCGACGGCCAGCTTGCAGGAGTCGACGCGGTTGACCTGGCCCATGCCGACGCCGACCGAGGCGCCGTCCTTGGCGAGCAGGATGGCGTTGGACTTGACGGCCCGGCACGCCTTCCAGGCGAAGGCCAGCTCCTTCAGCTCGTCCTCGCTCAGCGCCTCGCCGCTGGCCAGCGTCCAGGCGGCCGGGTCGTCGCCGTCGGCCTGGAGGCGGTCGGTGACCTGCAGCAGCACCCCGCCGTCGACCTGCTTGGCCTCGACCCGGTTGCAGGGCGCGCCCGGCGCCCTCAGGACGCGGATGTTCTTCTTCTTGGTGAGGGCCTCCAGGGCCCCCTCCTCGTAGTCCGGGGCGACGATGACCTCGGTGAAGATCTCCGCGACCTGCTCGGCCATCTCCTTGCTGACCGGCCGGTTGACGGCGATGACACCGCCGTACGCGGAGACCGGGTCGCAGGCGTGCGCCTTGCGATGGGCCTCGGCGACGTCCGAACCGACCGCGATACCGCAGGGGTTGGCGTGCTTGATGATCGCGACGCAGGGCTCGTCGTGGTCGTACGCGGCACGGCGCGCGGCGTCCGTGTCCGTGTAGTTGTTGTACGACATCTCCTTGCCGTGCAGCTGCTCGGCCTCGGCGAGGCCGCCGGTGCCGTCCACGTACAGCGCGGCGCCCTGGTGCGGGTTCTCGCCGTAGCGCAGGGTGTTCTTGCGCTCGTAGGTGGCGCCCAGGAAGCCGGGGAAGCCCGACTCGTCGACGGGCGCGTAGGAGGAGGCGAACCAGGAGGCCACGGCCACGTCGTAGGCGGCGGTGTGCCGGAAGGCCTCGGCGGCCAGGCGCTTGCGGGCGGCGAGGTCGAACCCGCCGTCCTTCACGGCCGCGAGCACGTCGGCGTACCGCTCGGGGCTGGTGACCACGGCCACGGAGGGGTGGTTCTTGGCGGCGGCGCGGACCATCGACGGGCCGCCGATGTCGATCTGCTCCACGCACTCGTCGTCGCTCGCGCCGGAGGCGACGGTCTCGCGGAAGGGGTAGAGGTTGACGACGACGAGGTCGAACGGCTCCACGCCCAGCTCGGCGAGCTGCTCGCGGTGGCTGTCCAGGCGCAGGTCGGCGAGGATGCCGGCGTGCACCCTCGGGTGCAGGGTCTTCACCCGGCCGTCCAGGCACTCGGGGAAGCCGGTCAGCTCCTCGACCTTGGTGACGGGGACGCCGGCGGCGGCGATCCGGCCGGCCGTGGACCCGGTGGAGACCAGCTCCACGCCGGCCTCGTGCAGGCCGCGCGCGAGGTCTTCCAGCCCGGTCTTGTCGTAGACGCTGACGAGCGCCCGGCGAATCGGCCGCTTGTTGCTCTCGGCGGTGGCGGTCACTGGATAACTACCTTTCGTCCCTCAATGCGATAGCCGTTGCGGGCGAGCCGCCCCACGACCTCGACGAGCAGCCTTCGCTCGACTTCCTTGATGCGCTCGTGCAGCGCGCTCTCGTCGTCCTCGTCCCGGACCTCGACCACGCCCTGGGCGATGATCGGGCCGGTGTCGACGCCGTCGTCGACGAAGTGGACGGTGCAGCCGGTGACCTTGGCGCCGTACGCGAGCGCGTCGCGGACGCCGTGGGCGCCGGGAAAACTGGGGAGCAGGGCGGGGTGGGTGTTCACGAACCGCCCGCCGAAGCGCGCGAGGAACTCCTTGCCCACGATCTTCATGAACCCGGCCGAGACCACGAGGTCGGGTGCGTACCCGGCCACGGCCTCGGCGAGGGCGGCGTCCCACGCCTCCCTGCTGTCGTAGTCCTTGACCTTGCGGACGAAGGTCGGCAGCCCGGCCCGCTCGGCGCGGGCGAGCCCCTCGACGCCCTCTCGGTCGGCCCCTACGGCGACGATCCGGGCGCCGTACTGCTCGGCTCCGGTGCGCTCGATCTCGTCCAGGAGCGCCTGCAGGTTGGTGCCGGATCCGGAGACCAGCACGACGAGGCGCTTGACCGCTGGGCCAGCGGGGGTGGCGGCCACTGTGGGGCCCTTTCTCGGGTGGCGACGGTACCGGCCGGCGCCCGACTCCTCGCATTGTGCATTCATACGAATGCTTCGCGCCCCTCGATACAGGGAAGTCTACGAAGCGGCCGACCGTCAGCAACGATACCGGCACACGAGAAGACCCCCACGGGACGGGGGCGTGGCCGGAAGGTAGCGTTCGCAGGGAATCACGGAGGGCGGCCTCGGGAACGCGGTGGTGGTACGACACGTTGTCGGGGTGGGGCCCATAGAGGACTGCCGTGTTCACAGCCGTATTCGCCTAGGGGAAGACGCTCTTTTCATGCCCGATCGCAGCCTGCGACTCCGCACGTTCCCTCCGACTCCGTACCGGGGAGGCGAGCGCGGCTCCGCGCTGCTGCGAGAGCGCCCGGCGCCGCCGACGCAGGCGGGAGCGGGGGCACAGGGAGGCGCCGGCCAGGGCGGTGGTCCGGGTGCCGGGCAGGGTGGACACGGGAGTCCCAGCGGGCATGGGGGTTCCGGTGGGCATGGGGGGCCTGGTGGTCCCGGCGGGCACGGTGGGGCCGGCGGGCGTCCGGGTTCTGGTGGCGGCTTCGGTGGGCCGGGCGGGTCCGGCGGGCCCGGTGGATCTCAGGACGACAACCCCTTCGCGCCGCCGCCCGAGGGCACCCCGGACCAGCCGTGGCGGCCCCGCCACCCCGAGGGGCCGCAGGGCTCCGGCCAGGGACACGGCGGCTCCGCGTGGGGCAGCCAGTGGAGCGACCGCCAGCCCGGCCGCTCCCCCGGCGGCTTCGGTGAGCGGCCGGGTGGCCTCGGCGAGCGGCCCGGCGGCGGTCCGCAGGGCGGCCCCGGCGGACCGGCCGGCTCCGGCATGCGCTGGGACCCGACCGACCCCGCGCAGCGCCGCGCGCGCTACGCACTGCTTTCCGGCATGTGGGCCGTCTTCTTCGCCCTGTTCAGCTGGCCGTACGTGGCCCTGCTGCTGGGCGCGCTGGCCGTGTACTGGGGCGCCAGCGCCCTGCGCGCCAAGCCGCGCCGGTCCGACCCGGACGCCCCGTCACCGGCGCCGGGGGCGACCCCGGCCCGGCCTCAGGTGACGGCGGCGGTCGGCGGGCTGGTCACCGCGGGTCTGGCCCTGGTCCTGGTGGCGTCGACCTTCACGGTCCAGTTCGTCTACCGCGACTACTACACCTGCGTGAACGACGCCCTCACCCACGAGGCCAAACAGTCCTGCGACCGGCTGCTGCCGCAGGAGCTGCGCGGAGTCCTGGGAACCGGGAACAGCTGAGGCCCGCGGGGCGCGGGGCCGCGCGTCGGTGCCGTGAGGTGCGCGTGGCCGTGAGGTGCTGGCAGGGAGCGCGCGCCCCGGGGCGCCACCGGGCCGCTCGTCGGTGCCGTGAGGTGCGGGTAGGGGGCGCGTGGCGGGGTGGTCGCACCCGTGCCGGCGCCCGAGGTCTTGCGGCTGGTCAGCCGGCCGTGTCAGGAGGTTCCGGGGCGCCCGGCGAGGGCTCGGTGACGTCGGGGCCTGCCCAGGGGGCCGGCGGCTCGGGTGGGGCCGCGGCCTCCCGCAGGGCCGCCCAGCGCGAGGCGCGGGCCAGGTCGTCGTGCCAGTCCGAGGGGAATGCGTCGTCGGCCGGGAGGGCGTCGTACGACTCGTCGTCCTCGGTCATGGTCTGCGGCCGGGCGGTGGAGACGCTGCCCGTGTCCGCTTCCTTGCCGCCGCCCGTCCGCGTGCCCTTACCCTGTGTGCCGCTGTCCGCGTGGGTGCCCTTGGGCTTGCCGCTGCCGGTGGCCGCCCGGCCCGCCTCCCCGGCCTCGCCCGGGCCCGCCGGCCCGGTGTCGCGCCCGGGCTCGGCAGCGCTCCCCGGCTCGGCCCCGTTCTCCGCCGTCGCCGCGTCGTCCGCCGTCGCCGGTTCCTCGGCCGGCACGGCGTCCTTGGACTTCACCGCGTCCTCGCCCTTCGCCGGGTCCTTGGACTTCCCCGCGTCCCTGGCCTTCGCCGCGTCAACGGCCTTCGCCGCATCACCGGTCTTCGCCGCATCACCGGTCTTCCCGTAGCCCTTCGGGTTCCGGGCGCTCGCCGCCGTCCCCGTCCGCGCCCCCTGCGTGGGGACGTCGTCCCCACTCGGTTTCCGCAGCCTCCACAGGCGCCACAGCCGTACGGTCAGCGCCACCGGCATCCCGGACAGTGCCGTCCAGGCCCCCACCGCTCCCCCGGCCTGCCACCACACCGGCCCGAAGCGGGCCAGCGCCGAGACGCCCAGTGGGCCGCCGGCCATGCAGGCGAGCAGGGCGAGGGTCGCGGCGCAGAGCGTGGCCGTGAGCAGCATGACCCCGGCGGTGCGGGCGACGGACCAGCGGGCCGGCGCCGCCGCGCCCGGCGCCGGCCGCTTCACCGCGCCCCGCGCCACGAACCACCCCGCCGTCACCCCGGCCGCCACCGGCACCAGCCCCGCCGCCCAGTTCAGCGGTGTCCCGGCGCCGGCGTCCGGCACCGCCGCCAGCAGCGGGAACGGCGGCAGCAGCGGAGCCGGATCGGAGGCGAACGGGTCCACCGGGTGTGCCGCGCCGAGGAAGAAGCCGGGGCCCAGCCCGTAGGACGCCGCCCAGACCGCCGCGTTGGGGATCAGCGCGACGCCGAGCAGCAGGACGGCGAACCGTCCGGTCCACCCCTCCGTCAGCTGGAGGAAGGACGCCCGCGCCGCGCCGCCGTGCCACACCAGCGACACCCCGAGCAGCAGCGCCCCGCCGCCGAGGAGCACCGCGCCGGCGGCGCCGGTGGCCCGTACGGCCGTACCGAGCCGGGCCCGTTCGTCCCCGCCGAACACCAGCCGCCGCACCGACCCCGGCAGCACCGCCAGCGCGCCGAGCACCGGCTCGCGCGGACAGCCGTACGCCGCCCACACCCCGGCCGCCGCCGCGCCGGTCGCGACCAGGGGCAGACAGGCTGTCACCCAGAGCCACTGGGGCCGCAGTTCGCCGCCCGAGCAGTACAGCGCGATCGCGCAGCCGACGCCGAGGTAGCCGAGGACGACGCCCGTGCACGCCGTCCGCGCCGGCACCGGCGGCGGGCCGTCGGCGTCCTCGGGCGCGTCCACCGCGACCCGGGCCGCCCGGTACACCAGCCACACGGGCAGCAGCATCAGCAGCAGCGGGGTCACCCCGACCGGCATGGGGGTGCCGGAGAGCGTGTCGGTGCGCAGGAGTTCGACGCCGTGGGCCAGCAGCCACAGGGCGGCGGCGATGTGCAGCGCGCCGCTGGGTCCGCTGTCGGGATATGGCGAGCTGACCCACAGCACCATCACCAGCACGGCGAACGAGCCGAACCCGAGCCCGGCCGCGACGGCACCGCCCAGCAGGCTCGCGGCCAGCCCGGGCTCGCGGTCCCGCATGCGGGTCAGCAGAGGTGACAGCGACGGTCGGCCAGCGGTCTTCAGGATCACGCACGCCATGGTCCCAATGACACGCGATATCCCGTGGTAACAGGCGAACTTCCGAAGTGTCGCTCAATATACGTTCATGTTCCATTTGACACGGAAGGGTGAACGCCGACGCCGTTGTCGAGCCCGTCCGCTGACGCAGGCTCAGTCCGGAACCACCGGAACCACCGGAACCACCGGAGTACCGGCGGCCGTTCAGGCCTTCGACGATCTGTACGCCTTCTGCGCTCCCGCCCTGGTCCGCCAGGCGTATCTGCTCACCGGGCGCCGGGAACTGGCCAGGGAGGCGGTGGCGCGGGGCCTTCCAGCTGGCCTGGCAGCGCTGGCCCGAGGTGGCCCGGGACCGGGATCCGGGCGGCTGGGTGCGGGCGGCGGCGCACGACTGCGCGCTCTCGCCCTGGCACCGCCTCCGGCCCCGGTACCGGCGTCCGGAACCGCCACCCGCCGACCCGGCCGACCGGGCGCTGCTGCGGGCCCTGCTGGAGCTGCCGCCGTCGTACCGGCGCACGGTCGTCCTGTTCGACGGCGTGGGCCTCGGCCTGCCGGAGATCGCGGCGGAGACGGAGGCCGGCCCGTCGGCCGCCGCGAACCGGCTGGCCCACGCCCGCGAGGCGCTGGCCGCGCGGCTGCCGGAACTGGCCGACCCCGCCGAGCTGCACCGCCGGCTGCTGGTGCTCGCCTCGGCCGGGCGGCTGCGCGCGGCCGAGGCGGAGCCCGTGCGCCGGGAGGGCGAGCGGCGAAGCCGGTTCTGGACTCGGGCGGCGCTCGCGTTCACGGCGGCGATCGCCGGCGCGACGGCGCTCACGCTGGAGACGGCGCCGACCCACTACGAGGCGCCGATCGCCCCGGCGCAGGCGGTCCAGGGGGTGCCGTCGCCCGGAGTGCCGGGGCCGTTGTCCCCTCGGGAACAGACGGTGGAGGTGGCACTGCGGCACGCGGCGACGAGGGGCCCGGAGAGACTGGAACCGGAGCCGCGGTGACCGAGCGGGAGTTCGCCGCCGGGGACGGAGACTTCCGGCGAGCTTCCCCGCTCCCTCCGGGGGGTGGCTCGGGGGTGGTCTGGTGCTTTCCGGCGGCGGCTCGGGGGCGTTCGAGGGGCGGCCCGGGGGGTGCGGCCCGGGGGCGGCTCGGAGACGGCCCGGTGCGGCCGAGGGGCGGCCCGGGGATGGCCCGGCGGCGGCTCGGGGCCTTCGGGGGGCGGCCCGGGGGCTCGGTACGGCCCGGGGCGGCCCGGTGCGGCTGGGGGACGGCTCGGGGGGCCGGTGCGGCCCGCTGCGGCCCGGGAGCGAACGGCGGCAGGCCCGCCCCCACCTCGGGGAACGGGCCTGCCGGGCCTCGGTCAGAGACCGAACGGATCAGAAGCCGAACGGGTCAGAAGCCGAGCGCTGTCGGGAAGCTCAGCCGCCCAGGATCTCGCGGGCCAGCTTCGCCGTCTCGGTCGGGGTCTTGCCGACCTTGACGCCCGCGGCCTCCAGGGCCTCCTTCTTGGCCTGTGCGGTGCCGGAGGAGCCGGAGACGATGGCGCCGGCGTGACCCATGGTCTTGCCCTCGGGCGCGGTGAAGCCCGCGACGTAGCCGACGACCGGCTTGGTCACGTTCTCCTTGATGAACGCGGCCGCACGCTCCTCGGCGTCACCACCGATCTCACCGATCATCACGATCAGCTCGGTCTCGGGGTCCTCCTGGAAGGCCGCGAGCGCGTCGATGTGGGTGGTGCCGATGATCGGGTCGCCACCGATGCCGACGGCCGTGGAGAAGCCGATGTCCCGCAGCTCGTACATCATCTGGTACGTCAGCGTGCCGGACTTCGAGACCAGGCCGATGCGGCCCGGCTTGGTGATGTCGCCCGGGATGATGCCGACGTTCGACTGGCCCGGGGTGATGATGCCGGGGCAGTTCGGGCCGATGATGCGGGTCTTGTTGCCCTTCTTGCCGGCGTACGCCCAGAAGGACGCCGTGTCGTGCACGGCGATGCCCTCGGTGATGACGACGGCGAGCGGGATCTCGGCGTCGATGGCCTCGACGACCGCGTCCTTGGTGAACTTCTCCGGCACGAAGATGACGGAGACGTTGGCGCCGGTCTTCTCGATGGCCTCCTTGACGGTGCCGAAGACGGGTACCTCGGTGCCGTCGAAGTCCACGGTCTGACCCGCCTTGCGCGGGTTCACGCCGCCCACGACGTTCGTGCCGTCACCGAGCATGAGCTTGGTGTGCTTCATGCCGGTGGCGCCGGTCATGCCCTGGACGATGACCTTGCTGTCCTTGTTGAGCCAGATAGCCATGGTGGTGTTGAGTCCTCGTCCTCGTGCTTACTTGGCGGCGGCCAGCTCGGCGGCCTTGTCGGCCGCGCCGTCCATGGTGTCGACGCGCTGCACCAGCGGGTGGTTGGCGTCCGTGAGGATCTTCCGGCCCAGCTCGGCGTTGTTGCCGTCGAGACGGACGACGAGCGGCTTCTCGACCTTCTCGCCGCGGTCCTCCAGCAGCTTCAGGGCCTGCACGATGCCGTTGGCGACCTCGTCGCAGGCGGTGATGCCGCCGAAGACGTTCACGAAGACGGACTTGACGTCCGGGTCGCCCAGGATGATCTCCAGGCCGTTCGCCATCACCTGGGCGGAGGCGCCGCCGCCGATGTCCAGGAAGTTGGCGGGCTTGACGCCACCGTGCTTCTCACCGGCGTACGCGACGACGTCCAGGGTGCTCATGACGAGACCGGCGCCGTTGCCGATGATGCCGACCTCGCCGTCGAGCTTGACGTAGTTGAGGTTCTTCTCCTTGGCGGCGGCCTCGAGCGGGTTGGCCGCGGCCTTGTCGTGGAGCGCCTCGAACTCGGGGTGACGGAACTCGGCGTTGTCGTCGAGCGACACCTTGCCGTCGAGGGCGATGACGTCACCGGAGGCGACCTTGGCCAGCGGGTTGACCTCGACCAGGAGGGCGTCCTCCTTGATGAAGGTGTCCCACAGCTTCACGAGGACGTCCGCGACCTTGTCCGCGACCTCGGCCGGGAACTTGGCGGCGGCCACGATCTCCTGCGCCTTGGCCTTGTCCACACCGTCGATGGCGTCGATCGCGACCTTGGCGACGGCCTCGGGGCGGGTGGCCGCGACCTCCTCGATCTCCATGCCGCCCTCGACGGAGGCGATGGAGAGGAAGGTGCGGTTGGCACGGTCGAGGAGGAAGGAGACGTAGTACTCCTCGAGGATCTCGGGGGCCGTCTCCGCGATCATGACCTTGTGGACCGTGTGGCCCTTGATGTCCATGCCGAGGATGTCGGTCGCGCGGGCGACGGCCTCGTCCGGGCTGGCGGCCAGCTTCACGCCACCGGCCTTACCGCGGCCACCGACCTTCACCTGCGCCTTGACGACGGACTTGCCGCCCAGACGCTCGGTGATCTCGCGCGCCGCCTCAGGCGTGTCGATGACTTCACCGGCCAGCACCGGTACATCGTGCTTGGCGAAGAGGTCCCTCGCCTGGTACTCGAACAGGTCCACGCGCTTCCGTCCCTATCAGTGATCTCGCGGTTCGTTGGATGCGTGGGCGTGCCGCGAAGGGCAACGTGACGTCCGCTTGTCACAAGGGAGGCGCACACGGTGTCCGAGCGCGCGGCATGTCCGTCTCGCAGGTTATCGCCGCTTGCGGGGGCTCCCTAAATCGAGGGTCACACCCGAGCGGTGATACCTGTCACATGATGCCGGTTTTCCTGGCACGGCGTGCCGCAATCGGCGGGTGTGCGAGGCCTCACCGGGCTGGGGTTGACCCGGTGAGGCCTCTGGGCGGCCCCGGTGGATCCGGGGCCGGGGCGGTTGATCCCCACCCCAATGGGGACCACCCGCCCGTGCCGCGGGGCCCCGGCCGGACGCACCGACGGCATTCGGCCGTCCGGGTCCGGACACCCCGCGGAGCGGTTGAGGGCGTCAGCTCAGCCCTGCTGTCACATGCCCCGCACGGGATCCTGCACGCGGTGCGGGTGCCCCGCGGGCAGGTCCGCGCGGACGTCCTGGGACGCCTCACGGAAGTACGCGGGCACGTCAGCGTGGATGTCCTGGTACGCCTCTCGGAGGGACGCGGGCACGGCCACGTGGACGTCCTGGGACACCTCACGGAGATACGCCGGTACGGCCGCACGGGCGACCCCCTCGGCCCCGCCCACGGCGTGCTCGGCAAGCGGAACGCCGGCATCCCGGACCGTCCCGCCGAGGCCGTACGCGAAGCCCCCGGCCCCCTGCTCGACCGGCCCCGCCGCATCGGCGACTCCGGCGGCGAAGGGCGGAACCTGACCGGCGAGGCCTTCGGTGAAGGGGGTGGTCTGGCTGGTCACGCCCTGCGCGAAGGGGGCGGTCTGGCTGGTCACGCCGTCCGCGAAGACGGTGGCCTGCGCGGTCACCCCGTGCGCGAAGGCACCGGTCCGCGCGGTCAGGCCGTCCGCGAAGGCGGTGGTCTCCGCGGTCACCCCGTGCGCCAAGGTGCCGGTCCGGGGAGTCAGGGCCTGCGCGAAGGCGGTGGTCTCCGCGGTCACCCCGTGCGCCAAGGTGCCGGTCTGGGGGGTCACTCCGTCCGCGAAGGCGTCGGCCCGCGCGGTCACGCCCTGCGCGAGCGGCGCCGCGGCGGTGGCGGTGCCGGTCGTGAAGGTGCGGATGTCGTCGCCCGCGCCGTGACCGAGGGCGCCCGCGTCGGCGCCGGCCCGGCCGGCGACCGGCACCACTCCGTGCACGGCGTCGGAGGCCGCCGGCGGCAGCACGGCGTCCGCCGCGTCGTGCGCGACCTGCCCGGCGAGCCCGTCGGCGTACACCCCGGCACCGGCGGCCACCGGCCGCGCGCCACCGACGGCATCCTCGGCGGTCCCGTGCACCCGGTGGCCGACACCCTCGGCGGTCCCGTGCACCCGGTGGCCGACACCCTCGGCGGTCCCGTGCACCCGGTGGCCGACACCCTCGGCGGTCCCGTAGCCGCCGGCCACGACGGCCTGCGCGGTTCCGTAGCCACCCGACACCGCGTCCGCCGCCACGCCCAGCACCCCGCCCGCAGCGGCCCGGGCCACCGCGCGCACGCCGGAGACGGCGCCCTGGGCCGCGTCGTGCGCGCCCGCCACCGCGTGCACGGCCGTGCCCCGCGTGCCCGTCACCGTCTGCCCGGCGACCGGCACCGCGCCGTTCACCGCCGTGGCGGCCACCGGCGGGACAGTCTCGGTGGCCGTCTCGTCCACCGCCGCGTCCACCACCGGGGTGACCGCGCCGGGCACCGCCCGCACCGTGCCGACTACCCGCTCCTCGACGCCCGTGGCCGTACCGGTGATCCGCCCGGGCACACCGGCGACCGAGGCCTCCCCCGCACCGGCAGCCTCGGTGGCGGTGCCGCCGACGGTGTTCGCGGCCCCGGCGGTCCGGCCCTGCGCACCCGCGACGGTCCGCTGCGCCGTCGTCCGTACGGCGCCCCCGACACCCCGCGCCTTCAGGCGGGCGGCCGCCTGCGTGGCCTGGAGCTTGGTCTGGGCGGCGGCCAGGGCCTCCTCCACCTCCGGGGCGAAGGAGGACAGCGGGCCGAAGAGATAGTCGATCGCGTCCTGGGCATCGCGGAGGACCGGTCGGGCCGCGCCCGAGGCGGCCTGCGCGGCGTTGCCGGAGACCCGGTCGGCGTGAACCGTGACCTGCGTACCGTCGGCCTGGACCCGGGCTTGCGCCCTGCGGGCCGCCTGAGCGCCCCGGACGGCCTCGGCGCCCCGGATCTTCGCGGCGGCCGGCACCCCGGCGCCGGCGGAGCGGCGGGCCTGCGCGCCGGTGCCGGTGACACCGGTCGCGGTGTGCGTCGCCGTCTTGGCGGGCTGCGTGGCCTGGGCGGCGGTGCTCGACGCGGTGGACGCGAGGGAGGCGACCGAGCCCGAGGTACCGGACCCGCCGGACGTGTCATACGCGCCGGTCAGGCCGGAGACCGTCTGCCCGACGGTGTTCCGGACGCCGGAGACGGTGTCGTGGACGCCGGTGAGGACGCCGTCGACCGTGCCGGCGACCGAGTCGCTCCCCGCATCCGGAACGGACACGGAGCCGGCGGGCAGTTCGTCGGCGCTGGCGGCGGCCGAGCCGAGCGCCCACGCACCGGTCACACCGGCGGCTATCACGATCGAACGGCGGATGTTCTTGTTCATTGCGTGCGTCAAGTCCTTTGAAGAACGCCGGAAACGGCTGGAATCGGCTGGAATCGGCTGGGCCGTCCGGAGCCCGCTGGGCGCTGATCGCCTGGTGTGGACGCAGAGCGCGGAACACGCATGACCCGAACACGGATGGCGTGAGCCGGGTGGCGTGAGCCGGGTGGCGTGAGCCGGGTGGCGTGAGCCGGGTGGCGTGAGCACGGGCGCCGTGATGAAGGGCTGCCGTGGCCACGGATCACCCGCATCAGCGAGGTGGGCCGGACGGCCGGCGGGCCTGCGCCGTCCCGCACCACGGCGTGTGGCGGGGAGGCCGGCCCTGCTGCCTAGCCGGGGAAGACCGGGATGTCCCGGTGCCGTTCCCGGGTGCGGGGCGCGTCGACGCCCGCGGTGGCGCCGGGCGCCAGCCGCACGGACGCCCGGTCGCCGAGGGCCACCGCGTGCGCGTCCCCGTGCCGGGACGCGCTGCCGTCGGCTGCCTGCTTGCCCAGCACGCCGTCCGGGTCACCGGTCGGCACGGGCCGCTCGGGGACGCCCGCGGCGGTGACGGCGACAGCGGCGGCGTGCCACGCGCCGGCGTACGCCACCGACCGCCGCACCTCCGCGTCCGGGCCGTACACGACGGCCGGTACCGGTGCGCCGACGACCGCACGTCCTACGGCACCGGCGTGCCGCTCCCTCTCCTCCGTCGGAGCGGCCGCCACCGCGCCGGCGTCCCACTGCTTGCCGGGCGGCACGGACGCCGGCTCCGGCACCATCTGGACGGGCACGTCCGTGACGGGAGCGAGGTCGGGCAGGGGCAGCGGGGGCGCGGTGGACGGGGACCGCCCGGAGACGGCGCGTCCGGCCGTCTCCAGGACGGGCCGGGAGACGACGGTGAGCACGTCGCGCACGGAGTCACCCACCGAGCCGACGACCTGCACGGGGATGGCTGCCCGCCCGTCGACGCCGCGGACGACAGGACCGGCGAGCCGCCCGCCGACCGTCCGCACCGCGCGCACCGACGGCACCGCAGGTACGGCATGGACGACCTGCGCAGCACCAGCGCCATGGACGGTCTGGACGGCCTGCGCCGCACCCGTGCCCTGGACGGTCTGTTCCTCGCCCGCGCCATGGAAGGCCTGTTGCGGACCTGCGCCATGGAAGGCCGGTTGCGGGTCTGCCGCACGGACGGCCTGTGCCGCCCTCGCCGGGTCCGTGTATCCGCCCGGCCCGGGCCGTCCCGCAGTCGAAGTCACCAGCGCCGGAAGCGGGTTTCCGTCGGCCGCGTGTGCCTGCTCGCCGCAGACGAAGCCCAGCGTGAACAGTCCGCCGACCAGCAGCACCAGCTGGAGCGCACGCCGCCCGGCCGCCGTACGCAGCAGGCGCACGGTGGTGCCGAGGAGGGCTGCTGGGAAGGTCAAGGAGCTGGACATCCTGGCTCGGTACGACACGGGCTCCGCCGATCCTCGCACGGCCCGCCCGACGCCGCGCAAGCCCCCTGTTACCGATGGGTAGTCATGTCCCCTTTCCCTCCTCTTTCATGGCCGGAGTCACGCCGTGTCCGGTATCGGCAGCGGTCGCTTCTCCAGTGCGGCCGCCATGACCTCGGGGAACAGGTCGGGCGTACAGACGAAGGCGGGTGCGCCCAGCGCGGCGAGTGCGGCCGCGTGCTCCTTGTCGTACGCCGGCGCGCCCTCGTCCGACAGGGCGAGCAGCGCCACGAACTGCACGCCCGACGCCTTCATCGCCGCCACCCGCTTGAGCATCTCGTCGCGGATGCCGCCCTCGTAGAGGTCGCTGATCAGCACGACCACGGTCTCGGCGGGCCGGGTGATCTGCGACTGGCAGTAGGCCAGCGCCCGGTTGATGTCCGTGCCGCCGCCCAGTTGGGTGCCGAACAGGACGTCGACAGGGTCGTCGAGCTGGTCGGTGAGGTCGACGACCGCCGTGTCGAAGACGACCAGCCGGGTGCTGATCGACCGCATGGAGGCGAGGACCGCGCCGAACACGGACGCGTGGACCACGGACGCCGCCATCGACCCCGACTGGTCGATGCAGAGCACGACCTCCTTCTTCACGGACCGCGCGGCCCGCCCGTATCCGACGAGCCGTTCGGGCACCACCGTGCGGTACTCGGGCAGGTAGTGCTTGAGGTTGGCCGCGATGGTGCGGTTCCAGTCGATGTCGTGGTGGCGCGGGCGGGCGATCCGCGCGCTGCGGTCGAGGGCACCGGTGAGCGTGGCCCGGGTGCGGTTCGCGAGCCGCTTCTCCAGGTCGTCGACGACCCTGCGCACGACCACGCGCGCCGTCTCCCTCGTCGTCTCCGGCATCGCCTTGTTCAGCGACAGCAGCGTGCCGACCAGATGTACGTCCGCTTCCACCGCCTCGAGCATCTCCGGTTCCAGCAACAGGGAGGCGAGGCCGAGCCGGTCGATGGCGTCGCGCTGCATGACCTGGACCACGGAGGACGGGAAATAGGTGCGGATGTCCCCGAGCCAGCGCGCCACGGACGGCGCGGAGGCGCCGAGCCCCGCCGAACGGTCCCGTCCCGCCTGCGGCTTCTCGCCTCTGCCGTAGAGCGAGGCGAGCGCGCCGTCCATCGCCGCGTCCCTGCCGGACAGCTCGCATCCGGTGCCGTCGGCCTGGTCCCCGCCGAGCACCAGCCGCCACCGCCGCAGCCGCTCCACCGCCGCATCGGCGCCGCCCACCGCCATCACCTCGTCCGTCATGCCCTCACCCCCGCAAGCCTGTTTCGTGAAGAGCCGAGTCACGAAGAGCCGAGTCACGCAGGACCCGAGTGCGCTCGCCGGCGTCTCGCTGCGCCGGCTCGGACGCAGCCGGGTCCTCCAGCCCGAGCAGCAGGCGCAGCACCGGGAGTACGGCGTCGGCGCGTTCGGCGTCCGGTTCGGTGGCGAAGCCGGATGTGACCGCGCCGTGGGCTGCCCCGCCGGACGCCCGGAAGCCGGGCCCGCGCCGGACCAGTTCGCCGAGCGTTCTGCGCACCCCCGGGTCGTACGCCGCGAACGTGCGGCGCAGCAGCGGCAATACGTCGGTGAACGCCTCCGTCGGCACCCCGGTCAGCCAGCTGTCCACCAGCCCGAGCAGCCGCTCGTCGTGCACCAGCAGCAACCCGCCCCCGCCGCCGACGAACCCCTCGATCCAGGCGGCCGCGTCGGCGGGCGGCGTCCCCGGCGACAGCGCCAGGCCCATGAGCCGCGCCGCCTCCTCGGGCCCCAACGCACCGTCGTCCAGCAACAACCGCACCGCCCGTCCCCGCAGCAATCCGGGCACGGTGTCGCGCAGTGACAAGGTCCGCAGCACTCCCCGCCACCGGTCCCGCAGATCCCCCCACCCGGCACCACGACCGGCACCACCGGCAACCGGCCCAGCACCGGGACCGAAGAGAGCATCCGCACCGGCATCCGCCCCCGAGCCGGCATCCGTCCTCGCGCCGGCACCCGCACCTGTTCCTCTGCTCTGCTCCGCACCGCCGCGTGCCCCGGCGGCCGTCTCCGACAGCAGGCTCACCGCCGTGTGCACGGCGTCCAGGTGGGCGCGCATCTCCTGTGCCGCGTCCGTGTCGAGCGAGGTACAGGCTGGGGGCAGGCCGACGAAGACCCGTTCGGCGAGGCCCGCGGCGACGCCGGTCAGCGCGCCGGTGTCGGTGCCGCGCACGTCGCCGTAGCGCAGGGCGCGGACCAGGGCGGGCAGGGCCCGGGCGAGATGGCCGACGTCGGTGTCGAGCGCGGCCCGGTCGGCGAGGACCCGCATGACCACGGGCAGGGCGTCCGGCAGCCCGGCGAGCAGGCACTGCTCGGCGAGCGCGGTGACGTCCGCGAGGGTACGTGCGGCCGTCGCGTCCGCCTCGGCCTTGGCCTGCGCCGCGCCCAGCACGGTCGTCCCCCACACTCCCGCCTCGGCGACCCGCACCGACAGCTCCGGCTCCCAGCGCAGCCGCCAGGTCTCCCGGAAGGTGCCCGTGCTCCCCCGGGACCGCGCGGGCTCGCCCCAGCCGACACCGAGCAGCCGGAGCCGGTGCAGCAGCCTGCTGCGGGCGGCGTCGGTGTCGCCGCGCAGGTCCAGCTCCAACTCCCGCTCCTGCGCCTCGGGTTTGAGGCGCAGCGAACGCTGCTGCCGGGCCAGGTCGCGCTGCAGCGGCACCGCGGGGGCCGACTCCGGGACCTCGCCGAGGACGTCCCCGACCACCAGCCGGTCGTGCACCAGCGCCAGCGGCAGGTCCGAGCCGTCGCACATCACCGCGCGCACGGCATCGGTGGTCTCGCTCAGCCCCGGCAACGGCCGGCCGCGCAGCGCCGCCAGAGTCCCGGCGAGCCGGACGGCCTCGATGACATGGGCGGAGGACACGATCCGGTCCTCCTCCCGGAGCAGCCGCGCCACCTTGGTCAGCCACCGCTCGACCGGCCGGTCGGGCGCGTGGAACAGATGGCCGTACCAGCCCGGCGAGTCGATGCCCGCGCCGTACCCGCTGGACCGGGCGAGCCTGCGGTGGGTCCAGGGCACCCAGGTCAGGTCGGCCTTGACCTTGGGTAGCCCCTTCAGCAGCGCCCGGTCGGCGGTGACGGTGGTCCTCCTGCGCAGCGCGGGCACGTGCCATGCCCCGCAGACGACGGCCACCTCCCCGCCGAACTCCTTGCGCGCGGCCCGCAGCCTGAGCCGCATGTGGGCCTCGCGGACCAGGTCCCGGGTGTGCCCGCCGGCGCCGTACCGCTCGCGGAGCGCGCCCATGGCGTCTTCCAGGGCGGCGAAGGGGGCGAAGGGGTCCCGATCTGCCGGGCCCCGGTGCTCGACGACGTCCTCCCACCAGCGTTCGGGATCGTCGTAGCCTGCGGCCTCGGCGAGCACGGCCAACGGGTCGACCCGCACCTGCTCAGCGGGGCTCCGGCCGCCGCCGGTATCCGGATCGGCGCCGTCCTCTCGCCCGGCCACGGCATCCCGGTCGGCATGACCCTCCCGTCCGGCCGCGGAGCCCCGGTCGGTGTCGCCCTCCCGCTCCGCACCGGCCTCCCCGCTCTCCTCGCCGCCCGGCCCGGCATCGGCGTGCCGCGGCTGCGGGCCGGTCCCCTGTGCCGCGGGTCCGGCGGGCGGGCCGGGGTCGGCGGGGAGCCCGCCCTCGGCGTCCTCCGGCCCCCAGGCCAGCGTGTGGGTGGCCGGAAGGTCGATGAAGCGGGCCGGGACGCCGTGTTCCACGGCCCAGCGGATCGCGACCCATTCGGGGCTGAACTCGGCGAACGGCCAGAACGCCGAGCGGCCCGGCTCGTCCACGGCGTGGGCGAGGAGAGCGACCGGGGGCCGCAGGCCGGGGCCGGCGGCGAGCGGGATCAGGGCGTCGGCATCGGGCGGCCCCTCGACGAGGACGGCGGCGGGCCGGGCGGCGTCCAGGGCGCCGCGCACCGCTCGCGCGGAACCGGGTCCGTGGTGCCGCACGCCCAGCAGGAGCGGCCCGGAGTGGCGGATCCCGGGCCGGCGAGCGTCGTCGGTCATGCGCCGGCCTCCCGGCACGCGCGGTAGAAGTCCGTCCAGCCCTCGCGCTCGCGGACGACGGTCTCCAGGTACTCCTGCCAGACGACCCGGTCGGCCGCCGGATCGCGCACCACGGCGCCGAGGATGCCGGCGGCGACATCGCCCGGCCGCAGCACGCCGTCGCCGAAGTGCGCGGACAGGGCGAGTCCGTTGGTGACGACGGAGATCGCCTCGGCCGTGGACAACGTGCCGCTGGGCGACTTCAGTTTGGTGCGGCCGTCGGCGGTGACGCCGTCGCGCAGCTCGCGGAAGACGGTCACGACCCGGCGGATCTCCTCGATGCCGTCGGGCGCGGCCGGCAGGTCGAGGGAGCGGCCGATCTGCTCGACCCGCCGGGTGACGATGTCGACCTCGGCGTCGGCGCTCTCCGGCAGCGGCAGCACCACCGTGTTGAAGCGGCGGCGCAGGGCGCTGGAGAGATCGTTGACCCCTCTGTCCCGGTCGTTGGCGGTGGCGATCAGGTTGAACCCGCGGACCGCCTGCACCTCCTGGCCCAGCTCGGGAATGGGCAGGGTCTTCTCGGAAAGGATCGTGATCAGCGTGTCCTGCACGTCGGCCGGGATACGCGTCAGCTCCTCGACGCGGGCCGTCATGCCCTCCGCCATGGCGCGCATGACGGGGCTGGGCACCAGGGCGTCCCGGCTCGGTCCGTGCGCCAGCAGCTGCGCGTAGTTCCAGCCGTAGCGGATGGCCTCCTCCGGCGTGCCGGCCGTGCCCTGCACCAGCAGGGTGGAGTCGCCGCTGACCGCGGCCGCCAGATGCTCCGACACCCAGGTCTTGGCGGTGCCGGGCACGCCGAGCAGGAGCAGGGCGCGGTCGGTGGCGAGCGTGGTGACGGCGACCTCGATGATCCGGCGCGGGCCCACGTACTTCGGTGTGATCACCGTGCCGTCCGGCAGGGTGCCGCCGAGCAGGTACGTCGCAACGGCCCACGGCGACAGCTTCCAGCGCGCCGGGCGCGGACGATCGTCCTGCGCGGCGAGCGCGGCGAGTTCGTCGGCGAAGGCGTGTTCGGCGTGCGGACGCAAGGCGTCACTGTGCTGTTCGACGGACGTGGCGTCCATGGACACGGTCATGGCTGAGGCCCCCTACCAGCTCGGCCGGTTCGGATCTGGCATCCACCGTGCACCACGCCACTGACAATCGCTCTGACCTGTGCAAACGCCTACGCCGGACGGATTGTCAGTGGCGGGACCTACCGTCGGAGACATGACTGAGCAGGGGGTGCGCTGGACCGCGGAGCAGGTGCTGGCACTGGCGCCTGACGCCGCGTCACGCACGGCGGGAGGCAAGCTGGCCACGTCCCGGCCGTGGTCCGAGGCGGGCAGCGGAGAGGGGACGGTGTGGGGGCTGTGCAAGGGAAGCGGCAGCAGGCCGTACCAGACGGTGGTCGATCTCGCCGATCCGGCCGGCCCTGCGTACAGGTGCAGCTGCCCGAGCCGTAAGTTCCCGTGCAAGCACGCGCTCGGACTGCTTCTGCTGTGGGCGGGCGGCGACGGCATGGTGCCGGCGTCCGCCGAGCCGCCGGAGTGGGCCCAGCAGTGGCTCGCGGGCAGACGCGGCCGCTCCGAGGCCGAGCAGGCCCGCACCGACGGGGGTTCGGGAAGCGGCGGGCAGGCCGGTCCCGAGGCGGCGCGGCGGCGGGCCGAGCGCCGGGCCGAGCGGGTCACCGGGGGCGCGACCGAGCTGGAGCAGCGCCTCGCGGACCTGCTGCGCGGCGGGCTGGCCGCGGCCGAGCATGCGGGGTACGGCCTGTGGGACGAGACGGCGGCCCGCATGGTCGACGCGCAGGCGCCCGGACTGGCCGCGCGGGTGAGGGAGTTGGGTGCGGTCCCGGCGTCCGGCGCGGGCTGGCCGGGCCGGCTGCTGGAGGAGTGCGCCCTGCTGCACCTGCTCGACCAGGGCTGGCTGCGCCGCGCGGAGCTGCCGGACGCTCTCGCGGCCACGGTCCGCTCCCGGCTCGGCCTGCCCACCGCGGCGGACGGTGCGCCGGTGCGCGACCGCTGGCTGGTCCTCGGCCAGTACGACACGGTGGACGCGAAGCTGACGACCCGCCGCATATGGCTGCACGGCGCTGCCTCGGGCCACACCCGGCTGCTGCTCTCCTACGGCGCGGTTGGCCGGGCTCCGGAGCTGCACCTGCCGGTCGGACTGGCCCTGGACGCCGAGCTGACCGCCTATCCGGGCGCCGGTCAGTCCCGCTCCGCGCTGGGTGAGCGGTTCGCCCCGCCCGCACCGGCCGCGTTCCGCCCACCGGGCACCGGCACGGCCGAGGCGGCGGCACGCTACGGCGCGGCCCTGCGCGACGACCCCTGGCTGGAGTCGGTCCCGGTGACGCTGGACCGGGTCGTACCGGTCCCGGACGGCGACCTGTGGCAACTGGCCGACGCCGACACGGACTGCGCCCTGCCGCTGACCCGGGCCGCCCGCTCCCGCCCCGGCCTGTGGCGGCTGGTCGCCCTGTCCGGCGGTGCCCCGCTCAAGGTCTTCGGCGAGTGCGGCCACCGGGGCTTCACCCCCCTCACGGCCTGGCCGGAGGGCCCGGGCGAGCCGGTGCCGCTGTGCTGACCGCTCCGTCGCGAGCGAACACCACCGGCCCCCTGGGACACACCGGGGAAGGCGACCGCTCTGCCCCCGGACGACGGCACCGGCGCCTCCCCTCGGACGCGCGCAAGGAAGGGAACGAGATGCACGGGACGGAGATGCACGGGACGGACAGGACGGCCTCGGCCGACGTGGCGGCCACGGCCCCGGCGAGCTCCTGGGAGGACCTGGTCACCACCGCCCTCCTGGGTACCGACCGGCGCCCGGTGGCGTACGCCGGGTCGAAGCGGGAGGCGCCCCTGGCGCTGCTGGACGCGGCCGCCGTGGCGACCGTACGGCGGCGTGCCGGGCTGCGGCCCGCGCGAGCCGCGCACCGGCCCGAACCGGCGCCCGAGGACCCGCGCCCGGCCCTGCCGGCCGCGGCGGCCCGCAGACTCGCCCTGCTGCTCGCCGACCGTTCCGGCGGCGGACCAGCCGGCCGCCGGGGCAGCACACCGGACCTCGTGGAGCTGCTCCCGCAGTGGCTCGCGGCGGCCAACGCGCACGGGTACGCGGCTCCGCCGCAGGCGCTGCCCGCCCTGCTGGACGCGGCCCGCGGCCGTACGGACCTGCGCCCGGCCGCGCTGGCGTTCGCGGGCCCCCGCGCCCTGTGGCTGGCCCGGCTGAACCCGGACTGGCGCTTCGCACTGCGCGCCTCACCGGGCGGCGGCGCCGCACTGCCCGGCCCCGAGGACACCGAAGGGGTGCGCCGGCTGTGGCAGGAGGGGCTGTTCGCCGAGCGCGTGGCCCTGCTGGGCGCGCTGCGCAGCCGTACGCCCGCGCTCGCCCGGGAACTGCTGGCCTCGACCTGGCCGACGGAGCGGGCGGAGGACCGGCTGATGTTCCTCGACTCGCTGCGCACCGGCCTGTCCGCCGCCGACGAGCCGTTCCTGGAGCAGGCGCTGGGCGACCGCAGCCGCAATGTGCGGGCGACGGCGGCCGAGTTGCTGTCGGCGCTGCCCGTTTCCGCGCTCGCCGAGCGCATGGCCGTGCGGGCCCAGGCGTGTGTGGCTCTCGACCGTACCGGGCCGTCGCCCGCGATCGCGGTGGAAGCGCCGCTCGAGTGCGACTCCGGCATGGAGCGCGACGGTGTGGTGGCCACACCTCCCGCGGGCAGAGGGGAACGGTCATGGTGGCTGGGGCAGTTGGTGGAGGCGGCGCCGCTGAGCACATGGCCGGTACGGCTCGGCGGGCGGACGGCGCGGGAGATCGTGGCGCTGCCGGTTGCGGACGGCTGGCAGGACGAGCTGCACGCGGCCTGGTGCCGGGCGGCGGTACGGCAGCGGGACGCCGAGTGGTCGAGGGCGCTGCTGGGTTCGCCGTCGGCGCCGGAGGCCGGCGGGCCGGGCGCGGTGTCGCTGGCGGAGCGCGCGAAGCTGCTGGCGGCCCTGGAGCCGGAGGAGCGGGCCGCGTGGGTGGCCGGGTTCATCGCCACGCACGGCCTGTCGGAGGCCTTCCAGCTGCTCGGGGTGTGCGCGGTGCCCTGGTCCGCGCCGCTGGGCCGCGCAGTCGTGGACGCGCTCAACATCGCGCGGGACGCGGGCAGTTACCCGTGGAGCTTCAGCGGGGTGATGGGTCTGGCCGAACGCTGCCTGGATCCCGCGGAGGCCGGCCGGCTGGAGGCGCTGCTGGCGATGCCCGACGAGCGGGAGGACGCGGCGCCGGGCGCCGGCGGTTACTGGGCGGAGGCGTTCCAGCGGCTGGTGACCACCTTGCGGCTCAGGGCGGAGATGGCCGCCGAACTAGCGCCGGTCGGCGCCGACGACCCGCCCGAGGGCTGAGGACCGGGCCGTACGGGCCGTACGGGAGCCTCGGACCGGCATCCCCGGGCACCTCTGCCCCCGCTCACCGAACCACGGGCTCACCCGCCGGACGCACCCGCTCGATCGCCATGGGCACCCGCTCAACCGCCGCCACGGGCCTCCGCCCGACCACCGGGGGCACCCGTTGGACGGGGCCCGACACCGAACTGCCCGCAGCACGGCGCCCCGCGACCCGGCGCAGCGCCCCGAGCACCCGCTCAACCGCCGCCGCAGGAGCCCTCTCAGCCGCCGGAGGCGGCCGGCTGGCGTACGTTCTCCCGTACCCACTCCACGATCGACGCGGTCGTCGCGCCCGGCGTGAAGATCTCCGCGACGCCCTTCTCCTTCAGCGGCGGGATGTCCTCGTCCGGGATGATGCCGCCGCCGAAGACGAGGATGTCCTCGGCGTCGCGCTCCTTGAGCAGGTCGATCACCGCGGCGAACAGCGTGTTGTGCGCGCCGGACAGGATGGACAGGCCGATCGCGTCGGCGTCCTCCTGGATGGCGGTGTCCACGATCTGCTCCGGCGTCTGGTGGAGCCCGGTGTAGATGACCTCCATACCGGCGTCGCGCAGGGCACGCGCGATGACCTTGGCCCCGCGATCGTGGCCGTCGAGCCCCGGCTTGGCCACCACCACGCGGATCGGACCGGCTGCCACACCCATCACTGCCTCCATCAAACGACCACGGAAGCGATCGCTTCCGTCCGTAACGACAAGTACCGCACTTTTGGCGCGTTCCGCCACCCGTCGTCAAGTGAACGAACGTTATCTCCAGCATCCCGCAACCGGCAGTTTTACGGTGCGCAGCGAGGGGGAAATCACATGGTGGGACATGAGGGCACACGGGGGATAGAGCCGTCCCCGGCGTGCCGACAGGAGGTCGGCCCATGAAGGTCACCGGGGTACTGCCACTCTTCCTCCCGCTCTGCCGGCGCCTGTGGCCCGGCAGACTCGCTGGAATCTCCGTGGCGCTGCTGAAGGCGACCGCCCTGGAGGCCGCGATCCTCGCCGGCCATCTCCTGCTGTATCCGACCGGTCTCACCCAGGAGTGCCGCACCCCGGCCCTGCCGGCCCAGGACGGCACCGCCCAGCTGCCGGTCCGCTCGGGTCCGCCGGTGGTGCTGCTGCACGGTTTCATCGACAACCGCTCGGTGTTCGTGTTCCTGCGCCGCAATCTCACCCAGCACGGCAGGCAGCGCATAATCTCGCTCAACTACTCCCCGCTGACCTGCGACATCCGCGCCGCCGCCGAACTGCTCGGCCGGCATGTCGAGGAGATCTGCGAGCGCACCGGCAGCGACCGGGTCGACATCGTGGGACACAGCCTCGGCGGGCTGATCGCGCGCTACTACGTGCAGTGCCTGGGCGGTGACCTGCGGGTGCGCACCCTGGTCACGCTGGGCACCCCGCACTCGGGAACCAGCGCGGCGCCGTTGGCCAACGCCCATCCGATCGTCCGCCAGATGCGGCCCGGTTCACAGGTCATCGAGGAGCTGGCCCGGCCCGCGCCCGGCTGCCGTACACGGTTCGTCAGCTTCTGGAGCGACCTGGACTCCGTGATGGTGCCGCTGGAGACGGCCTGCCTGGAGCACCCCGACCTCGACGCGCAGAACGTCCGGGTGACCGGCATCGGGCATCTCGCCCTGCCCGTGCACCCCGCCGTGGCGGCCGGGATACGCGAAGCCCTCGAGACCCCGGCTCCCGGGGACCGGATCACCGACGGCCTGACGGTGGCGTGACGCGACGGCCTGACGCGGCAGCGGTCGGAACGAACGGCGACCGGCGCGTGACGGACAGGTGACGAACGGCCACCAGACGTCGAACAGCAATCGAACTCTCGGCCAAACTCGTGTCCGGCACCCCCGAAACACCGCCGAATGCCCGTTTCCGGCGGGCGCGAAACCAGCTGAAGATTGTCGCGCCCAGGTACCGGCGGGTACAGTCGCCGCACTGCTCTGGCAGCCCCTGTTGTCGAGGCGAAAGAGAAGTTGGTGAACGACCGTCACCCGTCGGGGACCATGACCACCCCGGCCCCGGCTTCCGACGCCTCAGCCGCGCACTACGACACCCCGTACGGCACCCAGCAGCCCCCTTACGGCGACTTCACCACGTACGGCGGGTACGACGCCACCGGTTTTGCCGGCGGCACCGGCACCTTCTCCACGGACCCGCTGTTCGGCAGCATGCCCGGCGAGCACACCACCGGCGCCTACGACAGCACCCAGTGGCAGACCGGCCAGGGCCTGGGCGTCGACCCGTACGCGGCCCAGCAGCACATCGCCTACGACACCGGCGGCTACGACACCACCGCCTGGACGGTGCCCGCGCAGGCCACGGGCAACGACATCAGCGGCCAGTGGGACGCGAGTGCCTGGCTGCAGCCCGGCCAGTCCGGTGTCGCCGAGCCGACCCAGCAGTGGGCGTGGGACACCCAGACCTTCGAGTCGGGCGTGTACGACGCCACGCACTGGAACTCCGGCGGGCACGCCGTACCGGCCGAGCCCGAGCACACTGCCGAACCGTTCGGTCTGCAGGCCACCGCCGCTTACGGCCAGGCCGGCGACCCGCAGGAGACCGCGGCCTTCCCGCAGCCGCCGTACGAGGACGACACGTCGTACGAGGACACCGCGTTCGGCGAACAGCACTCCGTCGACGACGAGCCGGGCACCACCGGTGAACTGCCCGCCGCGACCGGTCTGCTGGAGGACGAGGAGGAGGCCGGTACGCGGCCGGCGCCCCGCGGCGGCTCGCGGAGCGCCGCGCGCTCCCGCCGCCGTACACCCGCCAAGCGCTCGGCGCTGCTGACCGTCGCCGTGCCCTCGGCCTGTGTGATGGGGGTCGCCGGGATCGCCGCCGCCTCGGTCGGCGCGCTGACCGACGGCGGCCACGACACCACCGCCTCCGCCTCGGACACGCACGCGGTCAAGCCGTCGGTCGCCAACAGCAGGCTGGACAGCCAGCTGACGACGCTGTCCGCGGGCGCCCACGACTTCGCCGGCCGGGCCAGCCGGACCCAGGAGCGGATCGACCTGAAGAACCAGCAGGAGCTGGAGCAGAAGAAGGCGGCCGCGGCGGCCGCGCTCAAGGAGCGGCTGCGCCCCAAGTTCGCGCTGCCGGTCCTGCAGAAGGGGCTGAGCGCCTACTTCGGCCAGGCCGGCGTGAACTGGATGTCCGTGCACACGGGCATCGACTTCCCGGTCTCGTACGGCACCACGGTGATGGCCGCGACCGACGGCGTCGTCTCCACCAAGTGGAACAGCGCCTACGGCAACATGATGATAGTGACGGCGAAGGACGGCACGCAGACCTGGTACTGCCACCTGTCCAGCTACCGGGTCCCCGCCGGGACGTCCGTCAAGGCCGGCCAGCCGATCGCCTACTCCGGCAACTCCGGCAACTCCACCGGACCCCACCTGCACTTCGAGGTGCGGCCCGCGGGCGGGGCGGCCATCGACCCGCTGCCCTGGCTGCGCAGCCACGGCCTGGACCCGACCTGAGCCACCCGGCCCGGGTCGCACGGCCGAGCCCCGCCCGACCGGCGGGGCTCACGCGTCTCTAGAGCTTCTCCACCGGCGCGTACCGCAGCAGCAGCCGCTTGGGCTTGGCGTCGCCGAAGTCGATCGTCGCCTCGGCGTTGGCGCCCGTGCCCTTCACGGCGACGACCGTGCCGAGCCCGAACTGGTCGTGCGTGACCCGGTCGCCGACGGCCAGCGCGACCACCGGCTTCTCCGCGGTGCGCCGGGTGGCGAACCCGGACGCGCCCGACGCGGACGAACGCGAGCGGGACGAGGACAGCGAGGCCGCGATCCCGGCGGCGGGGCCGGAGGACACCGGCGCCGCCGCTCCTGTCCGCTTCCAGTCCACATGGGTGGCCGGGATCTCCTCCAGGAAGCGGGAGGGCGGGTTGTACGACGGCTGCCCCCAGGCGCTGCGCATCGCCGAGCGCGTGAGGTAGAGCCGCTCACGCGCGCGCGTGATGCCGACGTACGCCAGGCGGCGCTCCTCCTCCAGCTCCTTGGTCTGGCCGAGGGCGCGCATGTGCGGGAAGACGCCGTCCTCCATGCCGGTGAGGAAGACGACCGGGAACTCCAGGCCCTTGGCGGTGTGCAGGGTCATGAGGGTGATGACGCCCTCGCCCTCCTCGCCGTCCGGGATCTGGTCGGAGTCGGCGACCAGGGCGACCTGCTCCAGGAAGTCGGCGAGTGTGCCGGCCTCTCCCTCGCCGCGCTCCTGCTCGAACTCCAGGGCCACGGCCGCGAGTTCCTGGAGGTTCTCGATGCGGGTCTCGTCCTGCGGGTCGGTGGAGGCCTGCAACTCGGCGAGATAGCCGGTGCGTTCGAGGACGGCTTCCAGGACGGTCGCGGGACCGGCGCCGGACTCCACGATCGTGCGCAGGTCCTCCATGAGCGTGTTGAACCGCTTGACGGCGTTGGTGGAGCGCGCGGCCATGCCGTACGCCTCGTCCACGCGCTTGAGCGCCTGCGGGAAGCTGATCTTCTCGCGCTGGGCGAGGGCGTCGATCATCGCCTCGGCGCGCTCGCCGATGCCCCGCTTGGGCACGTTCAGGATGCGGCGCAGCGGCACCGAGTCCTCGGGGTTGGCGAGGACGCGCAGGTAGGCGAGGACGTCCCGGACCTCCTTGCGCTCGTAGAAGCGGACGCCGCCGACGACCTTGTAGGGCAGGCCGACACGGATGAAGACCTCTTCGAAGACACGGGACTGGGCGTTGGTCCGGTAGAAGACGGCGACGTCGCCGGCCTTGGCCTCGCCCGCGTCGACCAGGCGGTCTATCTCGTCGGCGACGAACTGCGCCTCGTCGTGCTCGTTGTCGGCGACATAGCCGGTGATGCGGGCGCCCTGGCCGGCGTTGGTCCACAGGTTCTTCGGGCGGCGGGACTCGTTGCGCTCGATGACCGCGTTGGCGGCGGACAGGATGGTCTGCGTGGAGCGGTAGTTCTGCTCCAGCAGGATCGTCGTCGCGTCCGGGTAGTCCTCCTCGAACTGGAGGATGTTGCGGATCGTCGCGCCGCGGAAGGCGTAGATCGACTGGTCCGCGTCACCGACGACGCACAGTTCGGCGGGCGGGATGTCGTACTCGCCGGGCGGGGTGGCCTCGTCGTGCTCGGCCGTGCCCACCAGTTCGCGGACGAGCGCGTACTGGGCGTGGTTGGTGTCCTGGTACTCGTCGACCAGGACGTGGCGGAATCGGCGGCGGTAGTGCTCGGCGACGTCCGGGAAGGCGCGCAGCAGGTTGACCGTCGTCATGATCAGGTCGTCGAAGTCGAGCGCGTTCGCCTCGCGCAGCCGCGACTGGTAGAGCGCGTAGGCCTGGGCGAGGGTCTTCTCGAAGCCGTCGGTGGCCTGGGCGGCGAAGTCCTCCTCGTCGATCAGCTCGTTCTTCAGGTTGCTGATCTTCGCGCTGAACGACTTCGGCGGGAAGCGCTTGGGGTCGAGGTCCAGGTCGCGGCAGACCAGGGCCATCAGGCGCTTGCTGTCGGCGGCGTCGTAGATGGAGAAGCTGGAGGTGAAACCGAGCTTCTTGCTCTCGCGGCGCAGGATGCGCACGCAGGCGCTGTGGAAGGTCATCACCCACATCGCGTTCGCGCGCGGGCCGACGAGCTGCTCGACGCGCTCCTTCATCTCGCCCGCGGCCTTGTTGGTGAAGGTGATCGCGAGGATCTGGCCCGGGTGCACGTGCCGCTCGGCGAGCAGGTAGGCGATGCGGTGGGTCAGCACGCGGGTCTTGCCGGAGCCGGCGCCGGCGACGATGAGCAGCGGGGAGCCGGCGTGGACGACGGCGGCGCGCTGGTTGTCGTTCAGCCCCTCCAGCAGGGCGGCCGAGTCGAGGGCGGGACGGGGGGCGCCGTCGCGGTAGTGGGTGTCCCGGTCCGGCGGCACGTCGAACTTCCCGCCGAACAGATCGTCCGGAAGCGGCTCCGGAGCGTGATCGTCCTCGGGCGGCGGCGGGGGTTCCTCCTCGTGCCCGCGAGGGGTCTGGAGGTCCGCCAGGAAGCTGTCGTCAAAGAGGCTGCTCATCGCTCTACGAGTCTAGGGCGCGCCACCGACAACCGGTCGCCGTCCCGGAAAGACGACCGTCACAGGCGGTACGGCAAGCCGCTCACGCTGCGGAATCACCCGATGACGGGGCGGTGATCCCGGTGGCAGATCACAAAAATGTATCGGACATATCACGCACCAACCTTCACACTAGTCACACGAGTTGGCTAGGTTGCCGTCAGGCCGCGTGCGCGGCCTCCGCCGAGTCCGGCGCGCCCCTCCGCGCGCGGAGCCGGGGACCCAACCGATCCCGGGGTGAATCGGCCGACTCCCGAGGGGACGACGCCGTAGGGCAACCCTTCCGAACCACCGCCCGAACCCGACAGCTAACCCGGTAGGCGGCCCATTGGAAGGAGTCGCCTCCCTTGGCGTCGCACCGCAAGCCGCGCCCCGGCGGAACCACTGGCGCGGGCCTTCGCACCCCCGCCCTCGCCACCGCAGCCCTCACCTCCATGGCCGTGTTCTCGCAGACCGCCGAGGCCGCCCCGGGAACCGATCACGCCAAGCCCAGCCTGGAGGAGGTCGAGAAGAAGGTCGACGACCTGTACCGCCAGGCGGAGTCGGCGACCGAGAAGTACAACGCGGCCAAGGAGCGTACCGGCAGACAGCGGGGACGCGTCGACGCCCTGCGCGACGAGCTCGCCCGGCGCACCGAGCGCCTCGACAAGGCCCGCGAGGAGCTGGGTTCCTTCGCGGCCGCCCAGTACCGCACCGGCGCCGCCGCTCCCGGCACGGCCACCTTCCTGCTCGCGAACAATCCGCAGGACTACTTCGACCAGAGCCAGCTGATGAACCGGCTGACCGCGCGGGAGAAGCGCGCGGTCGACGCCTACGTCGGCGAGCAGGCCGCGGCCATGAAGGACCGGCGGCAGGCCTCCGAGAGCCTGCGCACGCTGGACGCGTCACAGCAGGACCTGCGGGCCGCCAAGGCCGCCGTGCAGCGGAAACTGGCCTCCGCGCGCGAGTTGCTGTCCACGCTGACGGCCCAGGAGAAGGCGCGGCTGGCCGCCATCGAACGGGAGAAGCAGCAGGAGGCGGCCCGCAGGGCGGCGGAGCTGGCGAAGCAGCAGGCGGCCCGGCAGCAGGCCGACTCGTCCTCGTCCACGGCATCCGCCTCCGGCTCGGCGGGGTCCACGGAGTCCAGCTCGTACGACACGAAGGCCGAGAAGGCCGTCGCCTTCGCCCGTGCGCAGATCGGCAAGCCCTATGTGTGGGGCGCGACCGGCCCGGACTCCTACGACTGCTCGGGCCTCACCCAGGCCGCCTGGAAGGCCGCCGGCGTCACGCTTCCGCGCACCACGTACGACCAGGTCGACGCGGGCACCACCGTCTCGCTGGCCGACGCGCGGCCGGGTGACCTGATCTTCTTCTACGACGACATCAGCCACGTCGGCGTCTACATGGGCAACGGCATGATGATCCACGCCCCGAAGCCGGGCGCGTACGTCCGCGAGGAGTCCATCTACTACGGCGGCGAGTCGATCATCCACAGCGTGGTCCGCCCCGGCTGACCGGCAGGTCCGGTTCCGCCGGTCCGGTTCACGCCACGCGCGCGTGCGGGCCTTCACGTCCACGCGCGCGTGCGGGCGGTGCCGGCGTTTCCCTCGGCCGCGCACGCGTGCCCTTGCCGGGCAGAGGCCCGCCGCCTCCCTAGCATCGGCACATGCCCGGCATTTCAGGTCTGCGTGCGTGGTGGGCGGAACGGTCCCCCGCGGCCGGGTCCGCGGTGATGGCGACCGGCATCCTGTCGATCGGCCTGGGTCTGACCGGTGCCGGGACCCTGTCCCGGGCGGCGTTCGCGCTGGCCTGGGTCACCTGGGTCGCGCTGGCCGCCGCCTTCGTGCTGCGGCTGGTCGCCGAGCCGCGGCAGTGGATGGCCGAGGCGGAGAGTCCGGGCGCGCTCACCTCCGTCGCCGCGACCACGGTGCTCGGCACCCGGACGTCGGCCGCGGGCGCCAGGACCACCGCCGAGGCCCTGCTCGCCCTCGCCGCGCTGCTCTGCCCGGTGCTGCTGTTGCTGGTCGTACGGCGCTGGGGGCCGCGCATGCCGGGCTCGGTGTTCCTGTGCTGTGTGGCCACGCAGGGGCTCGCCGTACTGGCCGCGGACCTGGCCGCGGCCGAGCGCGCGGCCTGGCTGGCGCACACGGCGCTGGTGGTGTTCTGGCTGGGTCTGGTGCTCTACGGCGTCGCGCTGACCCGCTTCGACACACGGCAGGTGCTCCAGGGGGCGGGCGACCACTGGGTCGCGGGCGGGGCACTGGGGATCTCGGCGCTGGCCGGGGCGAGACTGCTCATGGCCGGGGACACGGGCCTGTACCTCTGGAACGCCGACGACCGCGACGTGCTGCGCACCGTGACGGTGATCCTGCTGGTGCTGGACGTGGCCTGGTACGCCGTGCTGGTGGCCGCCGAGGCGGTGCGGCCCCGGCGCGGCTATCACGTGCTGCGCTGGGCGACGGTGTTCCCGATGGGGATGACGGCGGTGGCCGTGCTGTCCGTGGCGAGCGCGGTCGGCGTCACCTGGCTCACCTGGCCGGGACGGTTGCTGCTGTGGGTCGCGGTGGCGGCGTGGCTCGTGGTCGCCGCCGGCGCGCTGCTCGCGGCCCGTGGCGCCGGCGGCGGGACGGGCGTCAGGTCCACAGGACGGCGATGAAGACGTTCGCCATGGTGAGGGCGCCGACCAGCCCGAACGCTCCCTTGTCGATCCGCTCCTCGTCGCGCTTCACATAGACCAGGCCGAGGATCACGATCAGCAGCGCCAGCTTGACGCCGATCTTGATGGTGTTGACGTGGTGGTCGTCGGCCTGGTTGAGACCGACCAGCGCCACGCCGGTGACCAGCATGGTCAGCGCCCCGTGCAGCATCCCGGGCACGAACCGGGCGGTGCCCTGGCCCATCGCCTTCATCTGGGTGAGAAAACCGCCGAGCAGCGCGGCGATGCCGATGATGTGCAGGCCGACGAAGAGATGGATGAGTGCGTCCATGGGCCGGAGCCTAGCCAGGGGCCCGGAAGCGCCCTGTCACCGGCCCCCGGCCCGAGGGACCGGACGCCGCACGAACGATCTTGCATATATGCGCCCCATAGCACCCCACGTCTCCCGTCCGTCCCGCTTTCCGCGCTTCGGTCACCACGCTCCGTGAAGGCGACCGGTGTGACACGGCGATGCGGTCACGTACGGTCGCTTCCCGATCCGTCGAGGCCAGTTCCGTACACCGCGTTACCAACTCGTCACAGACAGGCCTAGCGTCCTCCCCCAGGTGACCGACTCCCCACCGCCGCCCGGGCCAGGGGCGGCCGTCGGCCACCACCGCCGAGAAGGTCCGGCGGTGGCCCGCTCCCCCTGTACGGGCCGCCGCCGGACGCACGGCCTCTCGGTCCTGCGAGTCGTACGGAAGGACGTGACGGTCCAGGTGGCAGCGCACCGCAAGCCCCGGCAACGCTCGATCGGCGGCCACACGGCCCGGACGGCCGCCACCCTCGCCCTGGCCGGCGCGGCCACCGCGACGGGGTTCGACGGCACCGGACACGCCGAGCCGCAGCTGACGCCGGCGCAGGTGAAGGCCAGGGTCGACAAGCTGTACCAGGAGGCGGAGGCCGCGACCGAGAAGTACGACGGCGCCAAGGAGCAGGCGGACACCGCGCAGCGGCGGCTGAACGCGCTGCGCGACGAGACCGCGCGCAAGCAGCAGAGACTCAACACGGCCCGGGACGCGCTCGGTTCGATCGCGGCGGCGCAGTACCGAGAGGGCGGATTCTCCCCGGCCTGGCAGCTGGCCCTGTCCGGCGACCCCGACCGGTACCTGGACAACGCCGCGTTCGCCGAGCGGGCCGGTGACCGCGAGTCCGCCGCCGTGTCCCGGGTGCGCGAACAGCTCCGGGAGATCGAGCAGTTGCGCGGCGCCGCCCGCGTCGAGCTGGCGTCGCTGCGCTCCCGGCAGGCCGAACTGCGGCGGCAGAAGCAGACCGTCACCGGCAAGCTGGCGGAGGCCCGGCGGCTGCTGGCTCGGCTCACCCCGCGCGAGCGCACCGAGGTCACCGGCGGGGGCGGCGCCGCACCGGGGCGTACCTCCCGCTCGGCGTCGGACGCCCGGGACGCACTGGACCGGGCCGGGTCGGCCGCGGCGCCCAACGCGCGCGCCGCCGAGGCCATCGCCTACGCCTACGCCAAGCTCGGCAGCCCCTATGTGTGGGGCGCGGCCGGCCCGAACGCCTTCGACTGCTCGGGCCTGGTCCAGGCCGCCTACCGTTCCGCCGGCATCTCCCTGCCCCGCACCACCTACGCCCAGATCAACGCGGGCCGGCGCGTCTCCCGCTCCGAACTCCAGCCAGGAGACCTGGTGTTCTACTACTCCGGGATCAGCCACGTCGGCATCTACGTGGGCAACGGGCAGATCATCCACGCCCCGAACCCCTCGGCGCCGGTCCGGCTCGCCCCGGTCGACCTGATGCCGTTCGCGGGGGCGACCCGGGTGGCCTGAGGGCGACCCCGTAGGGGCCCGGCGAGGTCAGACCAGCCGGCGGGCCGTCGCCCAGCGGGTCAGCTCGTGCCGGTTGGACAGCTGGAGCTTGCGCAGCACCGCCGAGACATGGGACTCGACCGTCTTCACCGAGATGAACAGCTGCTTGGCGATCTCCTTGTAGGCGTAGCCGCGGGCGATCAGCCGCAGCACCTCCCGCTCTCGCTGGGTGAGGCGGTCCAGGTCCTCGTCCACGGGCGGGGCGTCGGTGGAGGCGAAGGCGTCCAGGACGAACCCGGCCAGCCGCGGGGAGAAGACGGCGTCGCCCTCCTGCACCCGGAAGATGGAGTCGACCAGGTCGGTGCCGGTGATGGTCTTGGTGACATAGCCGCGGGCGCCGCCGCGGATCACCCCGATCACGTCCTCCGCCGCGTCCGACACCGACAGCGCGAGGAAGCGCACCGGCCGCTCCGGGTCGGCCATCAACGGCGCGCACCGGCGCAGCACTTCGACGCCGCCGCCACCCGGCAGATGGACGTCGAGGAGAACCACCTCGGGCCGGGTCGCGGTGATGACCGTGACCGCCTGGTCGACGTCCGCGGCCTCTCCGACCACCTCGACGCCGGTCTCGGCGGTCTGCCCGATCTCGGCCTGGACGCCGGTGCGGAACATCCGGTGGTCGTCCACCAGCACCACCCGCACACGCCGTCCTCCCGCGCCGCCGTCGGCGGTCCCGGGGGCCTCGGGGGCTCCTGCCGTGCCGTTCGCCTCGGTCGCGTCGCTCATGACGTCTTCTCCGCCCTCTCCATCTCCAGCTCGACCTCCGTGCCGCCGCCCGGCACCGGCCGCAGCCGGGCCGTGCCGCCGTTGCGCTCCATGCGGCCGATGATCGATTCTCTGACGCCCATGCGGTCGGCGGGTATCGAGTCGAGGTCGAAGCCGGGACCCCGGTCGCGCACGGACACGAAGACCGTCCTCCCCTCGACTTCGGCATACACCTGTACGGCGCCGCCCTCGCCACCGTACTTGGCGGCGTTCACCATCGCCTCGCGCGCCGCCTGCATCTGCGCGCCGGTCCTCTCGTCCAGCGGGCAGTCGCCGACCACGACGACCTCGATGGGCACGCCGTGCTTGTCCTCCACCTCGGCGGCGTTGCGCCGCACCGCCTCGGCGACCGTGTCCGGCTCGTCGGCCTCGTCCTTGCCGGTGCCCTCCGGCTTGTACAGCCAGGTGCGCAGATCACGCTCCTGGGCGCGGGCGAGACGGCGCACCTCGTTCGCGTTGTCGGCGTTGCGCTGTATCAGGGTCAGGGTGTGCAGCACCGAGTCGTGCACATGCGCGGCGACCTCCGCGCGCTCCTGGGCGCGGATGCGCATCAGGCGTTCCTCGGAGAGGTCCTGTGTCATCCGGACCAGATAGGGGCCGGCGAGCAGGGTGATGCCGACGAGGACGGCGAGTGCGGCCTGGAGCACGGCGCCGAGGTGGGCGGCCGAGCCCTGGAGCCAGAACACGGCGGAGACGCCGGCCGTGACGAGGACGACGCCGGCGGCCGCGCGCACCAGGGTGAGGGTGCGCCGCCGGCGGCCGACCTCGACCCAGCGCGCCCGGCGGGCGTTGTCCGCCTGACGCCAGACGAGGGCGACACCGGCCGCCACGAGGACGGCGGGCAGCAGATACGCCTTGGCCGCGCTGGTCAGGTTCACGCTGCCCACGAACACGACGGACACGATGACCATGAGGAGCAGCGCGACGATCTGCCCGCGGTCCGGCTTGCGGGCCACGAGTCTGCGCCGTCCGCCGGGCACGGTCTCCGCGGCTGCCGGCGGCTTGTGGGCGCCGACGCCGCCGATGCCGAGCGGGACGAAGAACCAGAACGCCGCGTACAGCAACGCGCCCAGACCGTTGGCCATGAACAGGCCGACGAAGGCGAGCCGCACCCAGATCACGGGCAGTCCGAGATGCCCGGCGAGGCCCCGCGCCACTCCGCCGAGCCAGCGTCCGTCGCTGCTGCGGTAGAGCTTGCGCGGTGGCCGCGGGTCGTCGACTGGGAGGCTTGCGGCTTCCGGCATGCCAACGATGGTCACATGCCCGGCTGGGCCAGGCATCAGGGTCGGCCCCTAGACGCCCCTGATCTTCCTCGGGGGCGGGCCGGGGCACGTCCGCCGGGGCGGCCGGCGCTGCTCGAACGGTTCCCCTGACCGTCTCGGGGCCGATTTCAGGGTTCGCCCAGGGTCGTCCCGACTGCCGCGGCGGCGCCCGGCCCGTCACCATGGACGCATGACGGATCACGAGCACGCCGCGACGGGTCCGGGACCCGGCTCCGGCCCGCGCCCGGACCCGGGCACCGGGCCGACGGATGCCGCGTCCGCCGCGACGAGGACATCGGGAGCGGCCGGCGCCGGCCCGCGCACCGACGCACCGCAGCAGGACAGGAACAACCAGGACGAGAACAACAACGACGAGGACAAGGGAACGGGCACGGGCGCGAGGCAGGAGCGGACCGCCGCCGACGCCCCCGGGCGGTTCCGGCGCGACCGCCGGCACAAGATGATCGCGGGCGTGTGCGCGGGTCTCGGCCGGCACACGGACATGGACCCGGTGATCTTCCGGATCACTCTGGCCGTGCTGTCCGCGACCGGCGGCATCGGCCTCATCTTCTACGGCTTCGCCTGGCTGCTGGTGCCGTACGAGGACGAGGAGGAGAACGAGGTCCGCAAGCTGCTGACCGGCCGGGTCGACGGCCAGGCCCTCGCCGCCGTGCTGTTCGCCCTGGTCGGCTGCGGAATCTTCCTGACCATGCTGAGAAACGGCGGGGTGCTGGCCTTCGCCGTGGTGCTCTCCCTGCTGCTGGCGGCCGCCGGGTACTGGTCGCGGCGCCGCGGCGCCCCCGACCCCGATCCGCTCGCCGCCCAGGCCGCCGCCGACGCCCCGCCGGAGGCGCAGGCACCGCCGCCGGTCGTCGACATCTATCCCTCCTGGTGGCGGGACCCGATCGTCAAGGACGGCACGCATGTCGGCGGCACCGGATATCTGTGGGGACCCGACGACGCCCGCGCCCGGGATGTCACCTCGGTGCTCGACGTCGGCATCGCCACCCCTTGGACGCACCACGGCCACCAGGGCCCCGTACAGCCGAGGCCCCCGGCGCCCCCGAGACCGCGCGGACCGCGCTGGATAGGCGGCTGGGTGTTCCTGCTCGCCCTGGTGGCGGGCGGCCTGGGCACCGGGCTGACCTGGGACACGCACCCGCTGGGCACCAGTCTGCAGACCGGCCTGGCCTGCGCGCTGGCGGTGTTCGGCCTGGGCCTCGTGGTCAGCGCGTTCCTGGGGCGTACGGGAGCCGGGACGGTGTTCCTGGCGATCGTCACGGCGGCCCTGCTCGCCGGGACGGCCGCCCTGCCGAAGGACATCACCACCCACTGGAGAGACACCTCCTGGACTCCCTCCGCGGCGGCACAGGTACGGCCGGCGTACGACCTCGGCACCGGCCGCGGGACGCTGGACCTGAGCCGGGTGCGTCCGGGCCGGGACCGGACGGTCGCGACGGACGCCCATGTGGGCGCCGGGCAGTTGAAGGTGGTCGTCCCGGCGGACGTGACCGTGCGGATGAGCATCGAGGTGGGTGTCGGCGACATCCGGTTGCCGGGGGACAACAGGAAGGACGTGGACGTGCAGCCGCGCAGGCTCAGGAACGTGACGCTGACGCCGGCCAAGGGCGCCAAGGACACCGGCACGCTGGACCTGACGCTCAAGGTCGGTCTGGGACAGGTGGAGGTCAGCCGTGCTGCGTCATGAGTTCCAGCCCGGGAAGCTGGTCGCCGGGCTCTTCCTCACCGCCACCGGCGTGCTCTACGCGGGGGACGCGGGCGGTCTGTGGGAGACGCCGTGGTTCGCGGGGGTTCCGCTGGTCGTGGGCGGCCTGTTCCTCGCCGGTGCGACAGCGGCGGTGGCCCGGGGCATACGCAGACGGGGCGACACCGAGAGCGGGTAGGCGCTCGGCCCGGGGTGCGAGGTCGGCGGCGGTGCAGGGCGCCGGGCCGTGACGGGGGCACCGTGACGGCGAGCGCCCCGGAGCGCAGGCGCACGGCGGCATGCGGCCGCCGCCGCGGCGAGGTAGCGAGGTGCGGCTCAGGGCGGCGCCGCGCCCCCTGCCGCACGGGTCCGCTCCGGCGGCCGGCACCGGCGAGCGGGCCATGGGCCCGGCGTCGTGAGGAGCGGGCGGCGTGTCCGGTGCGGGGGCGACGGGGCCGGGTCGGCAGGCCGTCGGCTGTCAGTAGCCGCCCAGATGCCGCCGGCGGCGGGCGCGCAGGGCCGCGTCCACCGAGAGATAGGGGGCACCGGCGAGGATCAGAGGGATCCAGGCCATGAAATAGGCGAGGTCGTTGCCGTAGTAGTAGGGGGTCGTCGCCCAGCTGACCGTCATCCACAGGCTGAACGAGATCAGCGCTCCGCCGAGCGCCGACAGCCGGCCGAGCAGACCGAGCAGCGTGCCGATGCCGACAGCCAGTTCACCGAGGGCGATGGCGTACCCGAAGCCGACCGGGGCCTTCAGGGCCAGGTCGACCAGGGCCGGGATGGCGGCGGAGTCACGGGCCGAGCGCATGGTGTCGCCGATGGATCCGGCGCCGCCGGACTGCAGGAAGGAGCTGCTGGTGAGTTTGTCCAGACTGGCGTAGATGAAGGTGACGCCGAGGAAGATCCGCAGCGGAAGCAGCGCGTAGTGGGTGGCCGTGTCCCGCACACCGCGGCCGTTCAGCCGGTCCATGTCGGTGTCCGTCCGCATACCGTGAGTCATCGTCGCCCGCCGCCTCTCGCCCGCCGTGCCGCCCCTTCTTTGACGATACGTACGACGACGCGGCGCAGTTCAATCCGAACCCAGGCGTTTTTCCGGATATCGGCTCCTCAGAGGAGGCGCCGAACGGAGAAGGGAGGCAGCGGACACCGCTTCCGTCACCCAGCCGCCCCGCTCACTCCATCACTCCGGTCACCTCGTCACCCCGGTCACCCCGTCACCCCGGCGGTCGCCCCGGTCACCCCTCACTCCGTCACCTGGACGACGCACCGATTGCTGGCCACCCCCGCCGCCGTGACGACCTGTACCTCCACGGCGCCCGGTTCGACCTCGGCGGGGACGGGGACGGTGAGGACGGTGTCGGTGGGATTGCGGAAGCCGCCGGTGACGGGGACCAGGGGGACATGGACGTCGACGGTGCCGATGCGGACCACCATGCGGGAGAGCCGGTCGGCGGTGTGGGCGCCGGGCGGCACGAAACCGGCGCCGCGGATCTCGATGTCGTCGCCGGTGCGGATGGGCCCGTCCAGGTCGCCGGGTTCGCGGGCGCGCACGACGGAGAGGACGACCGGGCGGCCGCCCTCGGCGTACTTGCCGGCCAGATAGGTCGCGGCCGAGATCAGCATCACCACGGCCGGCCCCCAGGGCAGGTCGGGCAGCTGGTCGGGGCGGCGGGCCAGCCGTACGGCGGCGAACAGCAGGGCGACGGCGCTGATCGCGACGTACTGGATGTCGGTGAAGGCGCCCCGGCCGGAGTCGTCGGTGAGCAGGTCGGCGGCGCGCGGCCGGTGTGCCGGGAGCTTCTGCAGCCGCTGGGCCTGGATGCGCAGGCCGACCACCCGGCGGACCACGACGGCGATGCCGCACACCACGGCGAGGACGGTCACGACGCCCGCGCCGCGCGCGAGGCCGAGGCCCGCGATCAGCGCGTCGCGTTCGGCGTGGCCGGAGGCGGCGGCCAGCCGGGCGGCCAGGAGCAGGACGGCGTAGCCGACGAACAGCACCCAGCAGGCGGCGACGGTACGGGAGGTGGACATGCGGTTGTCCTCGCCGATCACCGGGGCCAGCGCCCCGCCACGGGCCCGGTGGAACCAGGAGGCGGCAGTGAGCACACAGGCGACGACGAGCGCGGCGGCCAGAGCCGCGGTGCGGGCACCCGACCAGCCGGCGCCGGCCGCGGTGAGCACCTCGCCGAGCAGCAGCGCGAGAACGGCTCCCCACACGACGTACACCGTGCGCAGCCACAGCCGGGCGAGCCAGGCCTCGCCCTGGGCGCGGCCGCGTTCGGCGACGGTCTCCGCGCGCTGGGTCAGTTCCTCGGAGACCCACTGGCGGGATGCCGAGGCCGAGTGCGCCACCGCCGCGGGCAGGCCCTGCCCGGCTGCGAACTCGTCGCGTCGGCGCAGGAACGCGGCGACGGCCCGCCGATGTCCCTCACGGACGCCGTGCGGACAGTCCCCGCAGGTGCAGCCGCCCTCGTGGACACCCTCGGTGTCCATGCCCTGTCTCGCGTCCTGCACCGCCACGACCGGCGCCCGCCTTCCCCACAACCGTCCGGCACGGCCGGCGGCCCCTCGGTGGAGGGTCCAGCCGCCCGTGCGACTCCCCTGCGCTGAGAGCGCATTGTGCCCTACGGCGGGGCGCCCACGGCGTCCGGGCCGGGTCACGGCGGGTGAAGTGCGGGCCGCGGTGTTGACCCGGCTGCGAGAACTTCCGGTACTGCCGAGATCATCCAGCCGGACGGGGCACGGGCCTTCGACGCACGGACCCTCGACGGCTCCCGGGTGCGGGCCGGCGGGGTTCAGCTGAGCAGGTCCGGTTCGCTGCGGCTGATGTCCTGCCACAGGGGCTGGTAGTTGATCCAGGCCACCAGGTCGCCGCCGAGTTGTTCCCGGGTGGCGACGGCCAGCCTGTGGTCGATGAGGACGGGGCGGCCGGCCGCCTTCGCCGTCAGCTGGACCTGGCAGGAGCGCTCCATGGACAGGAACCACCAGGCGGCGGCGTCCACCGAGTCGCCGACGGTGAGCAGCCCGTGGTTGCGCAGCACGAGCGCCTTGCGCGAGCCGAGCGCCCCGGCGATCCGGCGGCCCTCCTCGACGTCGACGGTGACGCCGGAGTAGGCGTCGTAGAGGGCCACGTCCTCGTAGAAGGCGCAGCTCTCCTGGGTGATGGGGTCGATCAGCTCGCCGAGGGCGGCGAGGGCGCGGCCGTGCACGGAGTGGCAGTGGGCGACGGCGACGACGTCCGGGCGTGCGGCGTGCACCTGGGCGTGCACGGTGAAGGCGGCCTGGTTGATGTGGTAGCGGCCCTCGACGACCTGCCCGTCCTGGTTGGCGAGGACGAGATCGCTGACGGTGACGTGCCGGAACGGCATGCCGAACGGGTTGACCCAGAAGCAGTCGGAGAACTCCGGGTCGCGGGCGGTGATGTGCCCGGAGACCCCGTCCTCGAGCCCGGCGCGCCCGAAGATCCGCAGGGCGCCGGCGAGCCGCTCCTTGCGGTGCCGTCGCTCGTCCTCGACCGACTCGAACATCGGCGGCATGGCGAACCGCAGCTGGTCGGTGGGCAGCGGCAGGGGCGGGTTGGGCCCGTGCATAGGTCCTCCAGCGCTGGGATTGCTGTACGCGCCGGAAGTTACCGTCGGTCAGCGCGAAAGGGCAGGTCTCTTTTGTAAAGATGACGTACGCGACGAATACACGACAGAGGATGTCCGGTTTGCTGTGGACACTGCTCCCATGATTCCTGCGAACTGGGCGTTCTTCACCACCGCCGAACCCGAGCTGGCCACGCTCGTCGAGCAGCGCTTCCGCGCGTTCCGCCACCATGTCCTCGCCACCCTCCGCAAGGACGGCTCGCCGCGCACCAGCGGCCTCGAGGCCGACTTCCGCGACGGCGAGCTGTGGCTCGGCATGATGCCGGACTCGCTCAAGGCCCTCGACCTGCGCCGCGATCCGCGCTTCGCACTGCAGGCGAATCCGGGCGAGGGCACCGACATGGGCGGCGGTGACGTGCGCATCGCGGGGCGGGTGCACGAGGTCGAGGGCGAGCGGAAGTCCCGTTACGCGAAAGAGGTGGAACCGCCGGAGCCGTTCCACCTCTTCCGTGCCGAGCTGACGGAGGTCGTGCGGACCCGCGTCGAGGACGACCGGTATCTGGTCGTCCAGGTCTGGACGCCCGGCGAGCCCCTGCGCACGATCAGGCGCACCTGATCACACGCGCCCGGGGCCTACTCCCACTCGATGGTCCCCGGCGGCTTGGAGGTCACGTCGAGGACGACGCGGTTGACGTCCCGGACCTCGTTGGTGATCCGGGTCGAGATGCGGGCCAGGACGTCGTACGGCAGCCGGGACCAGTCGGCGGTCATGGCGTCCTCGGAGGACACCGGGCGCAGCACGATCGGGTGGCCGTAGGTACGGCCGTCGCCCTGGACTCCGACCGAGCGGACGTCGGCGAGCAGGACCACCGGGCACTGCCAGATGTCCCGGTCGAGGCCGGCCGCGGTCAGCTCCTCGCGGGCGATCGCGTCGGCCTCCCGCAGCAGGTCCAGGCGCTCCTTGGTGACCTCGCCGACGATGCGGATGCCGAGACCCGGGCCCGGGAACGGCTGGCGCTGGACGATCTCCTCCGGCAGGCCCAGCTCCTGGCCGACCATCCGGACCTCGTCCTTGAACAGCTTGCGCAGCGGCTCGATCAGCTTGAACTCGAGGTCCTCGGGCAGGCCGCCGACGTTGTGGTGCGACTTGATGTTGGCGGTGCCGGTGCCGCCGCCGGACTCGACCACGTCCGGGTAGAGGGTGCCCTGGACCAGGAACTCCACGGCCGGCCCCTCGTCGGCGATGATGTCCGCCTGCGCCTGCTCGAAGACGCGGATGAACTCACGGCCGATGATCTTGCGCTTCTCCTCGGGGTCCGAGACGCCCTTGAGGGCGGTCAGGAAGCGCTCCTCGGCATCCACGACGACCAGCTTGACGCCGGTCGCGGCCACGAAGTCCTTCTCGACCTGCTCGGTCTCGCCCTTGCGCATCAGGCCGTGGTCGACGTACACGCAGGTCAGCTGGTCGCCGATGGCGCGCGCCACGAGCGCGGCGGCCACGGCGGAGTCCACGCCGCCGGACAGGCCGCAGATCGCGCGCTTGTCGCCGACCTGCGCGCGGATGGCCTCGACCTGCTCCTCGATCACGTTGCCGGTGGTCCAGGTCGGCTTCAGGCCCGCGCCGCGGTACAGGAAGTGCTCCAGCACCTGCTGGCCGTGCGTGGAGTGCATGACCTCGGGGTGGTACTGGACGCCGTACAGCTTCTTCTCGTCGTTCTCGAAGGCGGCGACCGGGACGACGTCCGTGGACGCGGTGACGGTGAAGCCCCCGGGGGCGGCGGAGCAGGCGTCGCCGTGCGACATCCACACGTGCTGCTCGTCCGGGGTGCCCTCGAAGAGGGTGGAGGACGTCTTGGAGACGTGCAGGTCGGTACGGCCGTACTCGCGGGCCCCGGTGTTGTCGACCGTGCCGCCGAGGACCTGCGCCATCAGCTGGAAGCCGTAGCACATGCCGAACACGGGGACGCCGGCCTCGAAGAGCTCGCGGTCGAGGCGGGGGGCGCCCTCCTCGTACACGGACGAGGGGCCGCCGGAGAGGATGATCGCCGCGGGCTTCCTGGCGAGCATCTCCTTCACCGGCATGGTGCTCGGCACGATCTCGCTGTAGACCCGCGCCTCGCGGACGCGACGGGCGATGAGCTGGGCGTACTGCGCGCCGAAGTCGACGACCAGGACGGTGTCCGGGGTGGCGGCAGTGGGAGTCGCTGATGACACGGGGTGCCTTCTGGTGGTCGGGCGGGGGTCTGTGCTAACGAGTTTAGCGGGGTGGCCGGGGAAGCCTTTCCCTGGACTTGGCACCGGCCCGGACGCCGGGGGTGCGGGCCACGGCACCGGCCCGGAAGCCCGGAGCGCGCCGCCAGGGCCACGGCACCGGCCCGGACATCGCCGTGGCATACTGGGCCCATGCTTCAGCACACGACCTTCGTCTTTACCTATGGCAACCGGCCCGCCGGCTGCCATGGTCGTGCTGCTTGAGCGAACAGCCGAGCGACTTCCCAGGCGCCCCGGGCCGACAAGGCCCGGGGCGCCTGTCGTTTCCGGGTCCTGCCGTTCCGGGGCGTCCCCGCCACCTTCACCAGGAGCCCCGACATGACCACCACGACCCCGGAAGAGACCACCACTCCGGAGCAGACCATCGCCGGCGCCCGTGAGCGCATCGACGTGCTCGACGACCGGATCATCGGCCTCATCCAGGAGCGGATGGCCGTCTCCGCCGTCGTCCAGCAGACCCGCATCGCCGCCGGCGGACGCCGGGTGAACCTCTCCCGCGAGATGGAGATCCTCGGCCGCTACCGGGAGGCCCTGGGCAAGCCGGGCACGACCCTCGCCATGACTCTGCTGGAGCTGTGCCGGGGCCGCGTCTGAACCGGGCCGCCGCCGCGTCCGGGCGGCATCGCCGCCGCATCGCAGCCGCATCCGGGTCGTACCCGAGTTCGAGCGCCGCCTCACCCGTACGGCGCGTGACCGGCCCCCGCGGCGCTTCGTTGAGCGGGGTGTCCGTGCCAGCCAGGGGCGGGCCCGACAGAACCACGCGTGGCTCGCTGGAGCGATGAGGCGTACGGGTCGTGCCGTACGCCGTGGGACCTCGCTCCAGGGAAGTGACCGGACGGCAGGGGACAGCAGCCCGGTCACCCAGAGAACGGCCGGCTCCGGGGACGCCCGGGGCCGGCCGGCGGAAAACCGCACAGACGCACCAGTACCGGGTCACCCGCCGGGTCCCCGCGCCGGCCACGGCACTGCTGCACCGTCCGCCTCCCCGGGGGCGGGACCAATGAACCAGCGGCGCTTCCCCCCGGCGCCGCTCCCCGAGGCACCGGCGCTGCCCTGACGCCGGTGCTGACCAACAGAAGGGCCCCGCGGTCTCTCCGTCCCGCGGGGCCCTTCGTCATGCCGGGCCGGCGGTCGACCCGTGTGCCTGTGACTCACGCCACACGAATATTCCGTGCGCCGGGGCAACCCTTGGCGGCCCTCGCCGATCAAACCTGCCGAATCAACAATTCGGCCGGATCCCGAGCGAGACCGGGCCGGATCGACAGACCGGCGAGAGGGACCTGCTTTCGGAGGGGGATGCAGGTCCCTCTGCCTCTTCTGCCTCTTCTGCCTCTTCTGCGCTCCTCGTCACCGCTTCACTTCTTCGGTGATGCGGCTCCTCACTTCTTCGGCGGTACGGCCGGCATCCCCAGGAACGGCAGCCGCAGCGCGCCGAACGCCTCCGCGGGAACCGCCGGGGCCTGCGGCTCCACCGGCTTCAGCCGCTCGTACGCCGCGCCCTGCACCGGCCGCGGGTCCTCCTCCCCCTTGTTCGGCCAGAAGGACATCGCGCGCTCGGCCTGCGCGGTGATCGTCAGCGACGGGTTCACGCCCAGGTTCGCCGAGACGGCGGCGCCGTCCACGACGGAGATGCCGGGGTGGCCGTACAGCCGGTGGTACGGGTCGATCACGCCGGTCTCCGGGGAGTCGCCGATGGGGCAGCCGCCGAGGAAGTGCGCGGTGAGCGGGGTGCCCATCAGCTCGCCGACGTTGCTGCCGGCGAAGCCGTTGATCTCGGCGGCCAGCGCGGAGGCGGCCTCGGTCGCGGCCTTGATCTGCTTGGGGTTCGGGGCGCCGTGGCCCTGGCGGGCGGTCAGCAGGCCCTTGCCGACGCCGGCCGGCTTCAGGTACGTCGTGAGGGAGTTGTCCAGCGACTGCATGACCAGGCCGATGATGGTCCGCTCGGACCAGCGCCGGTTGGACAGCGAGCGCAGGACCAGCATCGGGTGCCGGGCCGCGTTCGCCAGCCAGGCCAGCGCGCGGGAGGAGCCCTCGGCGTAGGGCACCTGGAGGATCGACAGACCGCCCATGGAGTTCGAGCCCTTGCCGTAGCGGACCGGCTCGATGTGGGTGTTCTCGTCGGGGTGGATGGACGACGTGATCGCGACGCCGCGCGTGAAGTCGGCCCGCGGCTCGCCGGTCGCCTTGCGGTAGCGGCGGTTGTCGGTCTGCGCGCCGACCAGCGCCTCGGAGTTGGTGCGGGTCAGGTCGCCGAGCCGCGGGGACAGGTACGGCAGCTGGCCGCCCGCCTTCATCCGGTGCAGCAGGGTCTGCGTGCCGTAGGTGCCGGCCGCGAGGACGACCCGGCGGGCGGTGAAGAGCCGGCCCTCGCCCTTCTTCTTCCGGTCCGTCGGCAGGGTCGCCACCGCGTACCCGCCCCGCGAGTCGTCCGTGACGGACACCACCGTCGTCATGGGGTGGACCACCGCGCCCGCCTTCTCGGCGAGGTAGAGGTAGTTCTCGTTCAGGGTGTTCTTCGCGCCGTGCCGGCAGCCGGTCATGCACTCGCCGCACTCGGTGCAGGCGTTGCGGGCCGGGCCCGCGCCGCCGAAGTACGGGTCGTTCACCTGCTCGCCGGGCCGGGCCTTCGCCTTGCCGTCCGCGTCCTTGCCGTCGCCGAAGAAGACGCCGACCGGGGCGAGATGGAAGGTGTCGCCGACGCCCATCCGCTCGGCCGCCGCCTTCAGATGCACGTCGGAGGGTGTCATCGTCGGGTTGATCCGGACCCCGAGCATGCGCTGGGCCTGGTCGTAGTACGGCTTCAGCTCCTCCTGCCAGTCGGTGATGCCGCGCCACTGGGGGTCGTCGAAGAAGGCCTTCGGCGGGACGTAGAGGGTGTTGGCGTAGTTGAGCGAGCCGCCGCCGACGCCCGCGCCGGCCAGCACCATCACGTTGCCCAGCAGATGGATGCGCTGGATGCCGAACATGCCGAGCTTCGGGGCCCACAGGTAGTTCTTCAGGTCCCACGAGTTCTTCGGCAGGGAGTCGCGGGTGAAACGGCGGCCCGCTTCGAGCACGCCGACCCGGTATCCCTTCTCGGTCAGGCGCAGGGCGGACACCGAACCGCCGAACCCCGAACCGACCACGATGACGTCGTAGTCGTACCCGTCCTCGTCCCGGGTCTGGACAGACTTCTCCTGCGACACGTGCTCTCCTCGTTGAGAACGGGGGGTTTTCCGAACGGGTAGGCGGACCGGGGAAACAGCGCTTCCGACGGGCTTCTAGCGGAAGCGGAACGCCTTCATCAGCCGCAGACTCGTGCTCATGAAGCGGGCGTAGCCCTCGTCCGTCATGCCCAGGGAGGGCGCCATCGGCAGCAGCCGCTGCTGGGCCACCGTCTGCGCCTCCGTGTACTTGAGGATGCCCTCGGAGCCGTGGCGGCGGCCGAGGCCGGAGTCCTTCATGCCGCCCATCGGGGACTGCACGCTGCCGTAGGCGGGCGCGTAGCCCTCGTTGACGTTGACCGTGCCGGTGCGCAGCCGGGCGGCGACCTCCCGGCCGCGCCGGGCGTTCTTCGTCCAGACGGAGGCGTTGAGGCCGTACGGCGTGGCGTTGGCGCGCTCGACCGCCTCGTCGTCGCTCTTGAAGCGGTAGACGGAGACGACCGGTCCGAAGGTCTCCTCCTCGCACACGGACATGGAGCTCTCGACGCCGTCCAGGATGGTCGGCTCGAAGAAGTACGGGCCGATGTCCGGCCGGGCCACCCCGCCCGCGATCACCTTCGCGCCCTTGGCGACGGCCTCCTCGACATGCCGCTGGACCGTCTTCAGCTGGCGCTCGCCGACCAGTGAGCCCATGTCGGCGCCGTAGGCGAGGGAGTTGCCGAGCCGCATGGCCTTCGTGCGGGCGGCGAAGCGCTCCAGGAAGGCGTCGGCGACCGACTCGTGGACGTAGAGCCGCTCGATGGAGATGCAGAGCTGTCCGGCGGAGGAGAAGCAGGCGCGTACGGCGCCGGCGGCGGCCTTCTCGATGTCGGCGTCGTTGAGGACCAGCATGGCGTTCTTGCCGCCGAGTTCGAGGGACACGCCGACCAGACGGGCCGCCGCACCCTGCGCGACCTCGCGCCCCGTGCGGGTGGAGCCGGTGAAGGAGACGTAGTCGGCGTGCCTGACGACCTCGGGCCCGACGACCGGGCCGTCGCCGAGCACCACCTGGAAGACGCCCTCGGGCAGCCCGGCCTCGATCAGCAGGTCGCGCGCCCACAGCGCGGTCAGGCAGGTCTCGGTGTCCGGCTTCATCACGACCGCGTTGCCGGCCACGAACGCGGGCAGCGCGTCGCCGACGGACAGCTCCAGCGGGTAGTTCCAGGGGGCGATCTGGCCCACGACGCCGCGCGGGTGGCGGATCTCGGTGACCTTCGTGAGCGTGGGGACGGCGCCGGTGTGCCGCTTGGGCCGCAGGTAGGCGGGGGCCTTGCGGCCGTAGTGGCGGGCCGCGACGGCGACGGCCTGCACCTCCTCGTGGGCGTGCAGCCGGGCCTTGCCGGTCTCCAGCTGGATCAGGTCGAGCACCTCGGCCTGCCGCTCGAGCACCAGGTCGTGGAAGCGCAGCAGGACGGCGGCCCGCTGCCGTACCGGGGTCTTCTCCCACACGGTCTGGGCGGCGCGGGCGGCCTCGAAGGCCTTCTGTACGTCCTCGGGGGTGGACTCGGGCAGGTCGGCCAGCTTCTCGCCGGTGAACGGGGTGTGGTTGGCGGTCCGGCCGGAGCCGGTGACGCCCTTGGTGAGCTGGGCCACCAGTTCCGGGGTGACCACGTCGGCGGCGGTGCGCACGCCTTCGGGGGCGGGCGCGAGCGGGTTGGTGCCGGTGCTGTCCGGGGCCTGCGTGTCCGTCATGACGCGCAGGGTATGCCGCGTCACCGCCTTTGTGTACCCGTCGGTAACGGGGATTCACCGAGTACTCACATGCTGCCAGTGATCACTGGCGGCGAATGTGCTGATCAGCGCGTTGACGCGGCGACGAGCAGAAGGATCAGTCGAGCCCGGCTTTTCTCGCCAGGAGCATCCCGAGCGCGGCAAGGGGGGTACGGCGGCGAGGCGCGGACGGCGGGGCTGGGGCGGACGCGGGCACCCGCGAGACATCCGGACCGGGGTCGGGAGGGGCGGCGGGCGGGTCGCCGGGGGTGGGAGGGGCGGTCGATGGGTGGGCGGGGGCGGAAGGGGCTGCCGACGGGTGACCGGGGGCGAGGGTCGGCGCGGGGGCCGGTGAGTGGCCAGACGCGGAGGTCGGTGGGTGGGCCGGTCGGTGGTCGGGGGTGGGAAGCGCTGTGCCGGGTGGAGCGGGTGTCGGGACTGCTGCTGTGGGCGTCGCGTCCGGCGGGTCGTCGGGGGTGCCGTCCAGGTACGCCCGCAGCGCCGCCGTCACCTCCTCCGCTCCCGGCCGAGCCTCGGGCTCGTCGGCCTGGAGCCGGTCCAGCAGGGGGCCCAGCGGGCCGGGGTCCGTGTCCGCGAGGGCGGCGCGCAGCAGGGCGCCGAGGGACCACAGGTCGGAGGGGGGTCCGGCGCCAGGCCCGGCCGCCCGCTCGGGGGCGACGAAACCGGCTGGCACGTCTCCCGGGTGCCCGTCGCCGGTGCCGAAGTCGGTGACGACGACCCGCCCGGTGCCGGACTCCAGCAGCACGTTGGCCGGTTTGACGTCCCGGTGCACGATCCCGACCGCGTGGGCGGCGCGCAGCGCACCGAGGACGGCGAGCCCGATCCGGGCGGCCTCCGGGACCGGGAGCGGGCCGCGCCGCAGGACCTCCCGCAGCGACTCCCCCGCCACCAACTCCATGACGATCCACGGGACTTGGCCCTCGGTGACGACGTCGTACACCGTGACGGCGCAGGGATGGCGCACCCGGGCGGCGGCGCGGGCCTCGCGGTACAGGCGGTGCGCGATACGGCGGCTGTCCTCGTCGTCGGCCGGATCGCCGGGCAGCGATGGCTCCTTGAGGGCGACGTGGACGTTTTCGTGCTGTACGTCCCGGCCCCGCCAGACCGTTCCGGTGGGACCGGAGCCGATGCATTCGGCCAGCCGGTAGCGGCCCCCGATCAGTCGTGCGTCGGGCGGGTGTTCGCCGTCTCCACTCATGTCACATGAGTACCGTGAGCACCATGCCCTTGTCGAAGGGGGACACGGCCGACCCGCCACGTCCGGCCGCAGCGGGTCACCGCCTGTCGATGTCCAGGTTCGCGATCGCCGCGTCGGCCACCTGCCGGCCGCGCGCCGTGACGTCGCCCTTGTTCGGATAGCCGACGGTGAGCTTGTACAGGTCTCCGCCGCTCGTGCGGTGGTAGAAGATCTGCAGTTCGCGCGGGCTGGGGCGGTCGCCGTTGCTGGTCCTGTACACGACGGTGTTCTTCGCGGCCTCCCTGCCGTGGTACGTCGCGGTGTCGTCCGGGTGGGTCTTCGCGCCGCCCGGCATGTCGAGGTCGTACGCGCCGTCGCCGCGGAACTTCTCGTCGTCGTCGTACATCTGGGACCGCGCGGTGTTCTTGATCTCGCCCAGGGCGTCCTGCGACTTCCTGGCCAGCTCCAGCGTGATCCACACGGCGCCGCTGAAGTCCTCGTACGTCACCCAGTTCTGGTCGGAGTCGTTCTTCGCGGGCCTGATCTCCTGGTAGCTCGCGGGCGCGGCGACGGTGGCGCCGAGCCTCGTCACCTGGTGCCGCGTCCAGCCGTCGGGCAGCGGGCCCGCGAACGGGTCGGCGAGCACCAGGTACGCCGCCACCGCGGCGGCGACCAGTGCCGCGCCCACGCCCAGCCACGCCCTGGGCCCGAGGCGCCGGGGCCGGACGGCGGGAGCGGCCGCCGGGACGGCGAGGGTCGGCACCGGCGGCGCCGGGGGTCTCGCCGCCTCCTCCAGCAGCGCCTTCACCCGGTCCGCCGCCGGCCGGTGCTCGGGATCCTTGCGGAGCAGTCCGTCGATGACCTCGGCCAGGGGGCCGGAGGCGGCGGGCGGCGCCGGGGTGGAGTTGAGGACCGACTGGAGGGTGGCCGGGGTGTTGCTGCGGCGGAACGGGGAGACGCCCTCGGTGGCCGTGTAGAGCAGCACGCCCAGGGACCACAGGTCGCTCGCCGGTCCGGGCCGCCTGCCCAGCACCCGCTCCGGCGCGATGTACTCGGGGGAGCCGACGAACCCGCCGGTGTCCGTGAGCCGGGTGTCGCCCTCGATTTGGGCGATCCCGAAGTCGGTGAGGACGACCCGGTCGTGCCGGCCGAGCAGGACGTTGTCGGGCTTGACGTCCCGGTGCAGGACGCCCGCGGCGTGCGCCGCCTGGAGCGCGCCGAGCACCTTCAGGCCGATCCGGGCGGCCTCCCGCGCGTCGAGGGTGCCCTCGCGCAGGACGTCGCCGAGGGTGCGGCCGTGCACCAGCTCCATCACGATCCAGGGCCGGCCGTCGACGACCGCGACGTCGTGGACGTTCACCACCGCCGGGTGGTCGAGCCGGGCCGCCGCGCGGGCCTCGCGGCGCATGCGCTCGAAGGCGTTGGCGCGTTCCTGTTCGGGAAGGTCGTCGGGGATGCGGGGCTCCTTGACGGCGACCTCACGGTCCACCACCTCGTCCTTGGCCCGCCACACGGTCCCCATCCCGCCGTGGCCCAGCCTGCCGAGCAGCCGGTACCGCCCGGCGATGAGCCGTCCGGCGCCGGGTTCCCCGGCCGGGTGCGGCTCCGGAGCCGGCTGCGGGATCGGCGGCGGGATCGGGTGCGTGCGCGGCTGCGGCGGTTGCAGAACAAAACTCGTCGTGTCGTCGGTCCCGTGGCCGACTCCCCCGTCACTGCTCATGATTCATCCATATCGCGCCATCGGCCGCCGCAGCCACAGGGAAGGCGAACCGGTCACAGACCCGTGACCGAGCGGCCGTTCAGGAACCGGCCCGGAAGGTGTCGACGGCCACGTCGAAGTACTCCTTCGCCTCGCGGACCTTGCCCACCGGCGCCGACACCCACAGGTCGTACATCCGCCCGGCCTCCTCCCAGCACAGGTCGTAGGTGTGGCGCGGGCCCTCGGCGGCGCTGAAGCCGTTCCAGGTGAACTCCCAGAGGGCGGCGGGGTGTCCGCCGTGGGTGGTGCGGGTGACCTGGCCGTCGTGGTAGCCCGGGTTGGTGGACGGGCCGGCCGCGGCCGAGCGCTCCATCACGGCCCGCGGACCGCCGGGCTGGGGGTCGGTGACCCTGACGCCGAGCCGGAAGGTGCTGCCCGGTGAGAGATAGAAGACGCGCTCGCCCTGCGGGCTGCGGGTGAAGTCGTCCGGTACGGCCAGGGAGAAGCCGGCCGGGTCGCGGGCCGTGCGGTAACCGGAGGGCGCGGCCGGCGAGCCGGTTCGGCCGGGGCCGGTGGCGGTCGGGCGTGCCGGGGTGGACGCCGGGCCGGAGGCGGCGGGTGACGTGGGCGCGGTGGCGCTCGTCCCGGTTCCGGTCGCCGTGGCCGCCGTCGGGGAGGCCGGCGTGCCGCCCGGGGTGCCGCCGCGCCCGCCGCCGTCCCGGTGCAGCAGCAGGGTCGCCGCCGACACGCCGGCCCCGGCGAGCGCGGCGATCAGCAGGGCCGCGATCAGCACCCCGCGCGTGGCAGGGGTGCGGGCCGGGGCGGGCTGCGCGGCCGTGCCGGGGCCGGCCGGCGGCTGCGCCGTACCGTGCGGAACGTCCTGCTGGGTCGGCGAGTACGGCGTACCGGCGCTCTGCGCCCGGCTCGCCGCCGCGGACCTCGGGGTGAGACCGCCGCCGATCCGGTGCATCAGGCCGGAGGCGGTGGCGGCGCCGGGCGACGGCCCCGCCGGAGGGGTCCGGCCCGTCTCCAGGTAGGTGCGCAGCATCCGCTCGGCCTGTGCCGCGCCGAGCCGCCGGTCGGGGTCGCGTTCCAGCAGCCCCCGTACGACCGGCAGCAGCGGCTCGGCCTCGGCGGGTGGCCGGATCTCGGCGGTGACCACGGCGTGCAGGATGCCGCCGAGCGAGTCGCGCCGGAACGGCGACTCGCCGCTGAGCACCGTGCACAGCAGCGCGCCCACCGACCACAGGTCGGACTCCGGGCCGGTGCGCAGCCCCGACATCCGCTCCGGCGCGGTGTATTCGGGCGAGCCGACGAAGGAGCCGGTCTCGGTGAGCGTGGTGGCGCCCGCGACCTGCGCGATGCCGAAGTCGGTGAGCACGACCCGGCCGGTGTCGGACTCGATGAGGACGTTCGCGGGTTTGATGTCCCGGTGCAGCACCCCCGCCTCGTGGGCGGTGCGCACCGCGCTGAGCAGGGCGATGCCGATCCGCGCGGCCTCGGCGGCGTCGACGGGGCCGTCCCGGGCGATCCGGTCGGCGAGCGAGGTGCCCTCGATCAACTCCATGACGAGGTACGGCCGTTCGTCCTGCTCCACCACGTCGTGCACGACGATGATGTGCGGATGCCGCAGCTGGGCCACGGCCCGCGCCTCACGAAAGGTGCGGTCCCGGCGGCGCCGCGCGTCCTCCTCGGCGAGGGAGTCGTCCGGAAGCAGTTCCTTGACCGCGACGCGCCGGCCCAGCACCTGGTCGACCGCCCGCCACACGACGCCCATGCCGCCGCGCCCGATGCGTGCCTCCAGACGGTAACGGCCCGCGATCATCCGGAAGTCGGCGCCCTCGGTCCCCATGCGCCTCATCTTGCCGCATCGGACGCACCCCTTCCGGGACGGCGGTCGGCCAAGTATGGCGCCACCCGGAAGACCCGACGCTCACCCGGCGTGACCAACCGGTCCGTTCAACCCGAGGCGATTGTTTTCAGCCACAACCCGCTTTGAGAGGAATACAAAGTGCGGCAAATCGCCGAGCAAATCTCCCACATCCGAGTAAAACGGGTGGCTTGAATCATGCTGTCCCGCGAATCATGAAACCCTTACCTTCTCCTCACGAAAAACGCAGGGAAGCGTCTTGCCGTGACGGGTGTCGCGGCGGTGGCGATATTCGCCGCGCCCACGGTGACCAACGCCAGCGCGGCGAGCGGCGGAGCCGCGTGCTCGGTGACCGGCGCCTCGGGAAGTCTCACGTTCACCAACTGGTCGGCCACGCACGTCGACATCAGCGGCTGGGTCAAGGACACCGCCGCCGACGGTCACCACGTGGCCATCCGGCTCGTCTCCATAGACGAATCCACCGGCTGGGTGACGGAGTGGCCGTGGCATTCCGACTACGACGGAAACGGATCGACGCTCTCCTTCGCCACGTACGCGTCACCCACCGCTGACCACCTCGACTACATCGGCGCCGAGGTGGCGGTCATCGAGGGGAGTACGGTCGTCCGTTCCTGCACGGACTATGCGTGAGGTCGTCCTCGCCGCGGCTCGCCGGCCGGGCAGTTCACGAGGCTCCCGGCCGGTTCCGCTCCTGGAAGCCCCGCAGGATCCGGTCGAACTGCTTCGCGGTGGTGGGCCAGTCATCGGCCGGTGAGGCCGCGTAGATGGCGTACTCGGTGCCGTCACTTTCCATGTACGCGACGTCGATCGCCCGGTAGGGCCCGGGGAAGTAGTGGGGCGGGTCCTTGGCCAGCGCGTCCCAGGTGTACTCCCAGCGGACGCCCGGCAGGTCGCGGAAGAGCGCCTTCCTGAGGCTCAGCCGCTGGTAGTTCTGCAGGCGCCGTGAGACCCGCTGGTCCAGGTCGACCATGTGCTCGTACGCGGTGCTGAAGTCCGGCGCGGTGTCGACGGCGACCCGCACAAGGTGCTTGCCCTTGTCGGGCGAGTAGTCGACCTGCCGGAGGCCGTCCTGGTCGATGGAGACGGACCGCTTCCACCCTTTGGGCAAAGGGATGCTGAAGCCCACCGGGTCGTCGCGCCGCTCCCACCCCGCCGGAAGCGTTCCCTGATCACCGCCCGGCGTGGCGCTGCCGCTCGCCGAGGGCGAGGTGGTGGCCGGACTCGCGTCGCCGCCCGTCCCGCTGTGCTGCCGCGCGCCGCCCCACTCCTGGAAGGCCACCGCCGCGCCACCGCCGAGGACGGCCGCGAACGCGACGACGAGGGCGAGGGTGCGCAGCCGGCGCCGGCGCCGTACCGGGGCCGGGTGGTGCGGGGCGGGTGCCACGGCCGTCGGTCCGGTCGTGGAGCGGCCCGGCTCGGCCGCTCCCGGACCGTGGCCCGAGACGCTCGCGGCGGGCGGGTAGCCGGGCGGCTGGACGGCTGGGCCGGTGTGGAACGCGGCACCGGGGGTGGTGCCGTAGCCCGGGGCGGACGGGTGACCGGCGCCCGCTGCGTGCAGGCCCGAGCCCTGGGTCGGGATGAACGCCTGGGCCGTGTGCGGGCGGCGGCCCTCCGCCGCCTCGGCGAGCATCTGCTCCGCCTCCTCCACGCTCGGCCTGCGCTCCGGTTCCTTGCGCAGCAGGGCGGCTATGACGGGGCCGAGCGCACCGGCGTGGCGCGGCTCGTCGGCCTCCTCCTCGACGACCGCCTGCATGGTGCTCAGCGGTGAGGTGCGGCGGAACGGCGACCGGCCCTCGACCGCCGTGTAGAGCGTGGCGCCGAGCGCCCACAAGTCCGAGGCCGGCCCGGGGTCGTGGCCGCGCACCCGCTCGGGGGCGAGGTAGTCGACCGAGCCGACGACCTCTCCGGTGCGGGTGATGGTGGAGTCGCCCTCGATCTGGGCGATGCCGAAGTCGGTGAGCAGCACCCGGCCGTCGCGGCCGAGCAGCACGTTGCCGGGCTTGACGTCCCGGTGCAGCACGCCGGCGGCGTGCGCGGCGCGCAGCGCCCGCAGCACCCACAGCCCGATGCGCGCCGCCTCCTGCGGCTCGATGCGGCCCCGCTCCTTGACGGCGTCGGCCAGCGAGTGGCCCTCGACCAGCTCCATGACGATCCACGGGCGGCCGTCGTGCTCGAGGACGTCGTGCACCGTGACGACGGCGGAGTGGTTGATGCGCGCCGCGGCGCGGGCCTCCGCCCGGGTGCGGGCGAGCAGCACGGCCCGGTCGCTGTCGGAGACGTACAGCGCGGCGGTCAGCTCCTTGACGGCGACCGTCCGGTGCAGCACCTCGTCGTGGGCGCGCCACACCCGGCCCATGCCGCCGCTGCCGATGGAATCGGCGAGCCGGTAGCGGCCCGCTATCAGCAGGCCCTGCATCTGATTCACGTTGCCCCGCAATGCTTTTGACAGGGTCAGACTAAGGACCGGCCCACCCGCTGGGAACCAGCGGGGTGCCAAGGTGACAGCACTGTGACGCTTGTCGCCGCACGAACCGGCCGAGACCGGACCACCGGTATACGCGGCGCTCAACCGGTGTAGCGGTACGTCGCCGTCGCCTGCTCGTACAGCCGGGTCACCTGGTCCCGCTGGGCCTCCGGGCCGCGCACCTGGATGACGTGGTAGCGGCCGTTCAGCAGGATCGCCATGTTCCGCACGAACAGGTCGCGTCCCTGGCCGTCGGTCCACGTGAACTGCCCCTCGGCCATGGTCCGTCCGCCCACCTCGATGGTGCGCAGTCCGGTGGCCGTGGCCCAGCTGGAGTCGCGGTACGGCTGGAGTTCGCGCTCCTTGTCGCGCTGATAGGCCATCGGGTCGCTGCCGTAGGCGGACGCGCCGTCCCGTCCGGGGACGACGAGCAGCTCGAAGTCCCCGTGCGCGTAGACGACTTCGCCGCTGCCGTTCTTCGGAGTGCGGGCCCAGCCCTTGGCGACGGCGACCGTGAAGCCCTCGGGGTCCTTGCGCAGGGTGAACCCGTCGGCGGCGGACGGGTCGCCGCCGGTCTGCGGTTCGGTGGCGGGGGCGGAGGCTGAGGGGGTGCCGTCCTGCTGCGGGGAGGGCCCGTGCGTGGCCGAGGGCACGGGGCCCGCCTCGCCGGCGCTGCCGGTACGGTCGCTGCCCGCGGCCCCGCTCTCGCCCTGCTTGGGCATGAACAGCAGCGCGTACGCGATCGCGCCGGCCAGCAACAGCAGGATCAGCACGAGCAGGGTCCGGCCGAGACTGCGCGGTGAGCGGGCCTCCCGCCCGGCGCGTTCCGGGGCCCGCTTGTGCCGGCCGTGCGACGGGTGGGCCTCGGGCAGCCGCGCGCGCCTCCGCCGCAACCGCACCAGCTCACCGCGGCGCCGGACGACCGGCAGCCGGCTCGGGTCGGCGGGCGGCACCGGTACGACGTGGGCGCCGGCGTCCGGCTCGGGCGCGGAGCGCACCAGCGAGCGCAGCCAGCCGCTCAGCTCCTCGAAGTCCGGGCGTTCGGTGGGGTCCTGGCGCAGCAGCGACTCCACGACCGGCCGGAGCGGGCCGCACTCCTCGGCGAACGCGGGCGGCTCGGCGCACACCAGCTGCACCAGCTCGGCCGTCGACTCCTCCGGGTACGGCGCGTGTCCCTGCACCGCCCGGAACAGCAGCGCGCCGAGCGCCCACAGGTCGGTCGCGGGTCCGACCGGCGCCGCCAACTGCCAGTTCTCGTGCACCGGTCCGGCCTGCTCCGGCGCCCACCGCTCGGTCACCGGGCCCACCACGGTCATCCGCACCTGCCGCGCCCGCTCGGCCGCCAGCGCCGTCCCACCACCACGCCGGGCACCGCCCACGGGGGCTCCGGCGCCGTTCCAGTGGCCGTGCGCGGGCTCCACCGCCGGGGACCGACCGGGGAGGGACACATGCCCGGGCCCCAAATCCTGGGCCTCACCGGGAAGGCCACCACGCTCAAGGGCACCGAGAGAGCGCTGGAGACCGCCGGGGAGTACCGGGTAGGCGTCGGCACCGGGACGCGGGGAGGCGCTGGCATCGGGGTACGGCGAGGGGTCGGCACCGGGGTACGGCGAAGGCTCGGCACCCGGACGCGGGAAGACCTCCGCGCCAGGGCGCGAGGACGCCTCGGGGGTGCCGGGGCACGAGGAGGCGTCGGCTGTACCGGGGCGCGGTGAGGCGCCGTGCCAGGGGGCGCCCCGCACTCCGTAGGGGTCGGCGATCCGGCCGGGCGGGGTGGCGGTGTCCGGCAGGCCGGGGTTGTCTGTCCGGCCGGGGTACGGTGCCCGCGCCGTGCCCTCGGCTCCGGTGTCGCCCTCGGCGGGCGGCCGGGCGCCGGGCAGGGCGGCGCGCCCGTTCTGCCGGGCCTCCTGCACCCGCGCGGCGGCACGCGCGCCCGCGCGGTACGCGGCGATGGCCCCGGCACGGGCCGCACGGATGTCCGCGCCGTGCGCCGGCTGTCCCTGCCCCGCCGGGCCGGACACGCCGTCGGCCCCCGGCACCGGCAGCCCGCCGGCCGCCCTCGCCTGGATCGCGGCGCGCCGAGCCGCCTCGGGATCGACGTCCGCGGAAGGGACCTGGGCCTGGACTGCGGCGGGGGCTTGGGCAGGGATCGCCGTCGGGGCCTCCGAAGGCACTCCGCTCGCCCCGCCGGTCAGACCGCCCGGCCGACCCTCCGGGTCAGGGGCCTCCCCGCGGCCGCCCGAGCCGGAGCGGATGCCCTGCGGCGCGGGCCCCGGTCCCGCGGCCACCGCGTCCGCGCCGGTCGTGCCGTCCGCCGTACCGTCCTCGTCCGGCACCGGGTCGTACCCGCACAGCGCCTCCTCCGCGGCGCCGACGGCGAGGCCGGTCAGCATCACCCGGCCGTCGTCGCAGACCAGCACCGTGCGCGGCGTGATGTTGCGGTGCACCCAGCCGTGGGCGTGCAGGACCCGCAGCGCCATGAGCACGTCGGCGGCGACCTCCGCCGCCCGGTACGGCGACAGCGGCTGCTCGGCGAGCAGCGCGGCCAGCGGACGCGCGGACACCAGCTCGCTGACGATCCACAGCGACCCGCCCTCGGCGAACACGTCGAAGACCTGGTCGAGGCGCGGATGGTCGGGGATGCGGGCCGCCGCCTGCGCGGCCTCGACGGCGCGCCGCACGGCCGGGTCGGCGGGCCGCCGGGTGGCCGTCCGGGCCTCCGCCGTCCGCCCCCGAGCCCCTGCCCCGGTGCCGGCTCCGCGCTCACGCGCGGTGAAGGTGAAGCCCTCGGGCAGCCCCTCGGCGTCCAGCACCTCCGCCTCGACGACCTCCGGCAACGGCACCTGACGAACCAGCACTTCCTGGCCGCTGTAGGTGTCGAAGGCGCGGGTCTCGGTGAGTTCGTACTCGTCGGAGGGCGGCAACGGCAGGCGGTAGCGGTCGGCGAGCACTCGGCCCGCGTAGTCCTCCACGTTGCCTCCCCCGGCCGCCCGGTCGGTCACATCCGTTCGCCTCGCGGCCCGTTTCGCACACGCTTCCGGCTGCGTACGGTCCGCAACCATTCACGATACGTGCCGGAGGCAACCCGCACGGAGTGGATGACGGATTCTCACGCCGCAAACACGCGTCGGCCGTCTAGGACTTGGGCTTGAAGGAGCCGGTGAGCGTCTTCCAGGTGTCCTTGCGCAGCGTGCTGTCCCAGTCCGCCGCCTTCGCGGTGTACATCAGTCCGTAGCCGAGACGGCCGTTCACCACGAACCCGCGGTCGATGGTGCGGTACTTGGTGCCGCCGTCGACATAGGTGAACTCCCAGTCGGCCGTGTTCCAGCCGCGGTAGTCCACCTTCTCGATGCGGATGCGGTGGTACTGGGCGCGCACCATGGCGTGCTCCTGGTTCTCCCAGTCCGCCACCGGGTCGCTCTTGGGGCTGCCGGTCCAGCCGACGAGCAGCTTCTGTCCGTCGGGGCCCGCGTAGCGGTCGCCCGCGCTGTCCGTGGACCGGTACGACCATCCCTTGGGCAGTCCGATCGAGTACCCCTGGCCGGCCTTGCGGGTCGACACCACCGGCGCGCTGGTGCCGCCCCGGGAACCGGAGGCGCCGGCCGAGGCGGTGGCGCCGGTGGACGCGCTGGCGTCGACGGCGGTGCCCGGCGCGGAACCGGTGCCGTCCGCCGACGGGCTCGCCCCGCCCGTGCGGGCCGCGCCGCCCGTCGCCTTGTCGCTCGTGTCCCGCTCGGTGGACGCGCTGATGCTCGCCGCCGCCTTGGCCCCGCCGTTCTTGCCGGCCTTGTCGTCGCCGCTGAGGGCGAAGGCCAGGACGGTGCCGAGCACGGCGAGGACGATCAGCACGGCGATGATCACCAGGGTGCGCCGGGGCACCACGTCGGTCAGCGGCGCTCTGGGCACCGGGCGCGGCGGCAGGTCGAGGTCCGGCGGCGGCACCACCGGCCAGCCCGAACTGGGCTTGTTCGCGCTGGAGTTCGGCACGGCGGCGGCACCGGAGGCCGGGCCGCCCTGCCGGCCGGCGGCACCAGCGGCGGCACCGGGGCTGCCGGAGGAGGCCGGCCGCGTCCCGCCCGGGGCGCCCGGTCGTGCCCCGGCGGCCACGCCGCCCGGACCCGCCGCGGCACCGGCGCGCGCCGCGGCCGGGTCCGCGCCGCTCTTCGTCCGGGCCGACGCCGCCGCGCCGGCCGCACCGGCCGCCTTGCGGACCGCGCGCAGCGCGCCGCGCAGCTTCTCCGCGGGTTCCTCGCCCCGCTCGGCCCCGCCCCGGCCGTCCTCGGCCGGCCCGGGCTGCGCCGGCAGCGGAACCACCCGCGTGGCGTCCAGCGGCTCCGGCACGGGCGCGTGGATCACCGCGTTGAGCATCGCCCGGGCCCCGGCGTCGTCGAGCCGCTTGGCCGGGTCCTTGGTGAGCAGGCCGTAGATGACGTCCCTGAGCGGGCCCGCGTTCTTCGGCTCCTCCAGGGGCTCGGTCATCACGGCGGTGAGCGTGGCGATCGCCGAGCCCTTGTCGTACGGCGGGGCGCCCTCGACCGCCGCGTACAGCAGGCCGCCCAGCGACCACAGGTCGGCCGCGGGGCCCGGCTTGTGGCCGCGGGCGCGCTCGGGGGAGATGTAGGACGGGGCGCCGACGAGCATGCCGGTGGAGGTGATGGAGGGGTCGCCCTCGACCTGCGCGATGCCGAAGTCGGTGAGCACGACCCGGCCGTCCTCGGCGATGAGCACGTTGGACGGCTTCACGTCCCGGTGCAGGATGCCCTGACGGTGCGCCGAGCGCAGCACGTCCAGGATGGCGAGCCCCACCTCGGCGGCGCGCTTCGGCTCCAGCACGCCGTCCTCGCGGATGACCTCGGCGAGGGACTTGCCCTCCACCAACTCCATGACGATCCACGGCCGGTCGTCCTCGTCGACCACGTCGAACACCGTCACCGCGCTGTTGTTGCGGATCCGGGCGATCGCCTTGGCCTCGCGCAGGGTGCGCGTGATCAGGCGCCGCTTCTCCTCCTCGTCGATGTTCGACGGGAACCGCAGCTCCTTGACGGCGACCGTCCGGCCCAGGGTCTCGTCCTCGGCGCGCCAGACCGTGCCCATCCCGCCCCGGCCGAGCACGTCTCCCAGCCGGTACCGCCCGGCGAGAAGACGGCGCTCGCTCTTGTCCTGACGAGTCCCCTGACGAGATGTACCCGCCCGCTCCGCCTCCGACATGCGTCCCCTCATACAACCCGCCCTGACAGAGCCTCCATTGTCTCTCACCCGCCAAGTGCCGAACGCCCAGGGTGCCCCTGATCGCGGCCCCGGCCCCGCGCACGGGCAACCCTCCGGAAGCGGCCGTTCCGCCTACCGGGACGAGGGGTTGCAAGAGCGGAGGAATCGGCGGGTTGACGCCGGATCAGGCGCTCTTCGCCGGGGCCGGGCCGCGAGGGTCCCGCCCGGCCCGGTGCGGCTACAGCGGCACGATGTCGGGGGCACCCAGCCGCGCCGCGTCCGCCGTGAGGTCGTCGGGCTGGCGCTGGGACTCGCGCTCGGCCTCGACCCGTTTCTCGTAGTGCTGGATCTCGCGCTCCGTCTGGTCCTTGTCCCAGCCGAGGACCGGCGCCATCAGCTCGGCCGCCTCGCGGGCGCTGCGGGTGCCCCGGTCGAAGGTCTCGATGGAGATGCGGGTGCGGCGGGTGAGGACGTCGTCCAGGTGCCGGGCGCCCTCGTGCGAGGCGGCGTAGACCACTTCGGCGCGCAGATAGTCGTCGGCGGCCTGCAGTGGTTCGCCGAGGGCGGGGTCGGCGGCGATGAGGGCCAGGACCTCCTCGGCCAGGGAGCCGTACCGGTTCAGCAGGTGTTCCACGCGGGCCACGTGCAGTCCGGCGCGGGCGGCTATCCGGGCGCGCGCGTTCCACAGCGCGTGGTAGCCCTCCGCGCCCAGCAGCGGGGTCTCCTCCGTCACGCAGTCGGCGACCCGCATGTCCAGGCCGTGCACCGCCTCGTCGACCGCGTCCTTGGCCATCACCCGGTAGGTGGTGTACTTGCCGCCCGCCACGACCACGAGTCCCGGCACCGGGTGGGCGACCGTGTGCTCGCGGGACAGCTTGCTGGTGGCGTCGGACTCGCCGGCGAGCAGCGGGCGCAGCCCCGCGTACACACCCTGGACGTCGTCGCGGGTGAGGGGCACCGCGAGCACCGAGTTGACGTGCTCCAGCAGGTAGTCGATGTCGGCGCTGGACGCGGCCGGGTGGGCTTTGTCCAGGTTCCAGTCGGTGTCGGTGGTGCCGATGATCCAGTGCCGGCCCCAGGGGATCACGAAGAGGACGGACTTCTCTGTGCGCAGGATCAGACCGGTCGTGGAGTGGATGCGGTCCTTGGGCACGACCAGGTGGATGCCCTTGGACGCGCGGACGTGGAACTGGCCGCGCTCGCCCACCATGGCCTGGGTGTCGTCGGTCCACACGCCGGTGGCGTTGACGACCTGCTTGGCGCGGATCTCGTACTCCCCGCCGCCCTCCACGTCCCGCACCCGGGCGCCGACCACGCGCTCGCCCTCGCGCAGGAATCCGGTCACGCGCGCCCGGTTGGCCGCCTTCGCGCCGTACGACGCCGCCGTGCGCACCAGGGTGGCCGTGAAACGGGCGTCGTCCATCTGGGCGTCGTAGTACTGCAGGGCTCCGACCAGGGCGTCCTTCTTCAGGCAGGGGGCGACCCGGAGGGCCTGGCGGTGGGTCAGATGGCGGTGCATGGGCAGGCCCCGGCCGTGTCCGCGCGCCATGGACATCGCGTCGTACAGGGCGACGCCCGAGCCCGCGTACAGCCGCTCCCAGCCCTTGTGCTGCAGCGGGTACAGGAACGGCACCGGCTTGACCAGGTGCGGGGCGAGCCGCTCCAGGAGCAGACCGCGCTCCTTCAGGGCCTCGCGGACGAGCGCGAAGTCCAGCATCTCCAGATAGCGCAGACCGCCGTGGATCAGCTTGCTGGACCGGCTGGAGGTGCCGGACGCCCAGTCGCGGGCCTCCACCAGGCCGGTGGACAGACCGCGGGTGACGGCGTCCAGCGCGGTGCCGGCGCCGACGACTCCCGCGCCGATCACCAGCACGTCCAGCTCCCGCTCCGCCATCGCCGCCAGTGCCTCGGCGCGCTGTGCCGGGCCCAGAGTCGCTGTCCTCACGCTGCCTCCCGCTGTCGCAGACTCGCTCGCGTCGGCCGCACCCGGTGGGCGAAGCCCGGTTCATCCCCTCCTCATGCCCAAATTCTGACCGTGTTGCCCGACTTCAGCCACCACGGCAGCCGAACCTGTGGACAACTCCAACGCAACTCGCGCACAACCCTTCGGAAGACACACGAACACAATCACACATAACAGTCATATGTGTATCTAGCCTGGCATCGCACGCGCTCATCTCGTCCACAGCGGTTGCGCAACTGTCCCGCTTCGGCTATCGGGAAGGACGGCCCACGCCATGCCCGCAGACCTCGCCGTCATCGGACTCGGCCCCTACGGCTTGCCGCTCGCCCAGGCCGCAGTCGCCGCAGGCATCTCCACCATCGGCTACGCCACCGGACCCGAGACGGGCTCGCTCAGCCCCGCCGAGCTGCGCCGGATGCACTCGGGCGGCTTCCGGCCCGGCACCGACCCCGCCCAGCTCGGGCGGGTGCGCACCGCGGTGATCTGCGCGCCGACCCCGCGCGACGCCGACGGCGGACTCGACCTCGGCCAGGTGGAGGCGGCCGCCCGCGCCCTCGCCGAGCGGCTGCGCCCGCACACGACGGTCATCCTGGAGTCGCCGGTGCTCCCCGGCACCACGGAGGACTTCCTGCGCCCCCTGCTGGAGAAGGGCTCGGGGCTGCGCGCCGGCCGCGACTTCCACCTCGCCTACTCGCCCAGCCGGGTCGACCCCGGCAACCGCGACCACACCCCCGCCGGCACGCCCAAGGTCATCGGCGGCCTCACGCCCGCGTGCACCGAGTCGGCCGCCGCCTTCTACGGCCGGCTCACCGACAAGGTGGTCCGCGCGCGCGGACTGCGCGAGGCGGAGACCGTCCAGCTGCTGGAGACCAACTTCCGGCACGTCAACATCGCGCTCGTCAACGAGATGGCCGTGCTCTGCCACGAGCTGGGCGTCGACCTGTGGGACGTCATCCGGTGCGCCGAGACCAAGCCCTTCGGTTTCCAGGCGTTCCGCCCCGGACCCGGCGTCGGCGGGCACGGCGTCCCGCAGGACCTGACCGGCCACGCCACCCGCACCCTGCGCATGGTGGAACTGGCCCAGCAGGTCAACAGCCGGATGCCCCGGTACGTCGTGCAGCGCGCCGCCACCCTGCTCAACGAGCACGGCAAGTCCGCCCGCGGCGCGCGCGTGCTGCTGCTCGGCGTCACCTACAAGCCCGACCTCGCCGACCTGCAGGGCACTCCGGCCCGGGAGATCGCGGTCCGGCTGATGGAGCTGGGCGCCTCGGTGAGCTACCACGACCCGTACGTGGCCTCCTGGACCGTCCTGGACCGTCCGGTCCCGCGCGCGGACTCGTTCTACGAGGCCGCCGCCGAGGCCGACCTGACGATCCTGCTCCAGCAGCACCGGACGTACGACCTGCAGGGGCTGTCGGTGAAGGCCCAGCTGCTGCTGGACACCCGCGGGGCCACGCCCACGGGGGCGGCGCACCGGCTCTGAGCCCCGCGCCGCCGGGCCCCGCCCGGTCACGAACGGAAAACGGCCGGGGGCGTTGTCGTCCCCGGCTGTTAGTCTCCCCCGGACCCGCGGCACACGCGCGTGCCGGGGTTTCGTCGTTTTCCTTGGTCAGTCGTGATCCGTATCGGATCCACATCGGGGGGATTTCTGTCATGAGCCAGTCAGTTCCGCCTGCGCAGCCGCCGCAGCCGGGTCCGGTCGACGCCAGCCCGTACGCCCAGCAGGCCCCGGCCGGCGCGCCGTACCCGCCGCAGCCCGGCGCCCACGCCGCCCAGCCGGGCGCCTTCGCCCCGCCGGCGCCGGCCGCCCCGGCCCGGAACAACGCCGTTCTCGGCATCGTCGCCGCGGTCATCGCCGCCGTGGTCACCGCCGCGCTCTACGGCCTCGTCATCGGCGCCACCAAGCACGAGATCGGCTACGCGGCCGTCGGCGTCGGTTTCGTCGTCGGTCTCGCGGCCGGCAAGGCGGGCGGCCGCAACCCGGTCCTGCCCGTCGTCAGCGCGATCCTGGCGCTCGGCTCGGTGTACGTCGGCCAGCTGGTGGGCGAAGCCATGATCGGCGCCGACCAGCTGCACGTGAGCTTCGGTGAGCTGTTCTTCCAGCACATCGACGTGGTCCAGAAGGTGTGGAAGGAAGACGCCGATCCGCTGACCTTCCTGTTCTTCGCCATCGCCGCGTTCGCCGCGTTCTCCGGCGCCAAGAAGGCCGCCGCGTAACGCCTGCCCGCATGCGACGCCTGCCCGCACACGACAGGGGCCCGGCCACCTCCTCGGTGACCGGGCCCCTGTGCGTCGTGTGCGTCAGCGGCGGTGCTGGCTGTCGGCGACCGTCACCTCGACCCGCTGGAACTCCTTCAGCTCGCTGTAGCCGGTGGTGGCCATCGCACGGCGCAGGGCGCCGAAGAAGTTCATCGAGCCGTCGGGGGTGTGGGACGGGCCGGTGAGGATCTCCTCGATGGTGCCGACCGTACCCAGGTCGACCTTCTTGCCGCGGGGCAGCTCCTCGTTGACCGCCTCCATGCCCCAGTGGTTGCCCTTGCCGGGGCCGTCCGTGGCGCGGGCCAGCGGGGAGCCCATCATCACCGCGTCGGCGCCGCAGGCGATCGCCTTGGGCAGGTCGCCGGACCAGCCGACGCCGCCGTCCGCGATCACGTGCACGTACCGGCCGCCGGACTCGTCCATGTAGTCACGGCGGGCGGCCGCCACGTCGGCGACGGCCGTGGCCATCGGGACCTGGATGCCGAGGACGTTGCGCGTGGTGTGGGCGGCGCCGCCGCCGAAGCCCACGAGCACGCCCGCGGCGCCCGTGCGCATCAGGTGCAGGGCCGCCGTGTAGGTGGCGCAGCCGCCGACGATCACCGGGACGTCCAGCTCGTAGATGAACTGCTTCAGGTTCAGCGGCTCGTGCGAGGACGAGACGTGCTCCGCGGAGACCGTCGTACCGCGGATGACGAAGATGTCCACGCCCGCGTCCACGACCGCCTTGGAGAACTGGGCGGTGCGCTGCGGGGAGAGCGCGGCGGCGGTGACCACGCCGGAGTCGCGCACCTCCTTGATGCGCGCGCCGATCAGCTCCTCCTTGATGGGCGCCGCGTAGATCTCCTGCAGACGGCGGGTGGCCTGCTCGGCGGGCAGCTCGGCGATCTCGTCCAGCAGCGGCTGCGGGTCCTCGTACCGCGTCCACAGGCCCTCGAGGTTGAGCACGCCGAGGCCGCCCAGCTCACCGATGCGGATGGCGGTGGCCGGGGAGACGACCGAGTCCATGGGGGCGGCCAGGAAGGGCAGCTCGAAGCGGTAGGCGTCGATCTGCCAGGCGATCGAGACCTCCTTCGGGTCCCGCGTACGGCGGCTGGGGACGACGGCGATGTCGTCGAAGGCGTACGCCCGGCGGCCGCGCTTGCCGCGCCCGATCTCGATCTCAGTCACGTCTGTGGCCTTTCCCTGATGCGTTGCAGCGCCTCCCAGTATCGCCGACGGGTACGACAACGGCGGCCCCGGATGCTCCGGAAGCCGCCGTCGATGCCCGTCACGCGCGCGTGGGGACGCCGTCTCAGCCCTTGCTGCTGTAGTTCGGCGCCTCGACCGTCATCTGGATGTCGTGCGGGTGGCTCTCCTTCAGGCCCGCCGAGGTGATCCGCACGAAGCGGCCCTTGGACTCCATCTCCGCGATGGTGGCGGCGCCGACGTAGCCCATGGTCTGGCGCAGGCCGCCGACGAGCTGGTGCAGCACGTTGGCCAGCGGGCCGCGGTAGGGCACCTGGCCCTCGACGCCCTCGGGGACGAGCTTGTCGTCGGAGGCGACCTCGGCCTGGAAGTAGCGGTCCTTGGAGTACGACCTGCCCTGGCCGCGGGACTGCATGGCGCCGAGCGAGCCCATGCCCCGGTAGGACTTGAACTGCTTGCCGTTGATGAACAGCAGCTCGCCCGGGGACTCCTCGCAGCCGGCGAGGAGGCTGCCCAGCATCACCGTGTCGGCGCCGGCGGCCAGCGCCTTGCCGATGTCGCCGGAGTACTGCAGGCCGCCGTCGCCGATCAGCGGGATGCCGGCGGGCCGGGCGGCGAGGGAGGCCTCGTAGATGGCGGTGACCTGGGGGACGCCGATGCCGGCGACCACCCGGGTGGTGCAGATGGAGCCCGGGCCCACGCCCACCTTGATGCCGTCCACACCCGCGTCGATCAGCGCCTGGGCGCCGTCACGGGTGGCGACGTTGCCGCCGATCACGTCGACGGACACACTGGACTTGATCTTGGACATCCAGCTCAGCGCGTTGCTGTTGTGGCCGTGCGAGGTGTCCACGACCAGGAAGTCCACACCGGCGTCGGCGAGCGCCTGGGCGCGCTCCAGCGCCTCGGGGCTGGCGCCGACCGCGGCGCCGACGAGCAGCCGGCCCTCGGCGTCCTTCGCGGCGTTGGGGTACTGCTCGGCCTTGACGAAGTCCTTGACCGTGATCAGGCCCTTCAGGACACCCTCGTCGTCGACCAGCGGCAGCTTCTCGATCTTGTGCTTGCGCAGCAGCTCCATGGCGTCCGGGCCGGAGATGCCGACCTTGCCGGTGACCAGCGGCATCGGGGTCATGACCTCGTGCACCCGGCGGGTGCGGTCGCTCTCGAAGGCCATGTCGCGGTTGGTCACGATGCCCAGCAGCTTGCCGGCCGGGTCGGTGACCGGGACGCCGCTGATGCGGAACTTCGCGCACAGCGCGTCCGCCTCGGCGAGCGTCGCGTCCGGGTGCACCGTGATCGGGTCGGTGACCATGCCGGACTCCGACCGCTTGACCAGGTCGACCTGGTTGACCTGGTCCTCGATGGACAGGTTGCGGTGCAGCACGCCGACACCGCCGAGGCGGGCCATCGCGATCGCCATCCGGGACTCGGTCACCTTGTCCATCGCCGCCGACAGCAGCGGGATGTTGACGCGGACGTTGCGCGAGATACGGGACGAGGTGTCGACCGCGCTCGGGAGCACCTCGGATGCGCCCGGCAACAGCAGCACGTCGTCGTAGGTCAGCCCGAGTGTCGCGAATTTCTCGGGCACTCCGTCGACGTTGGCAGTCATGACACCTTCCCCAAATGGCCTTGATCGGTGCGGATGTCCATGCTAACGGGAAGCATCGTCAGCACATTCCACGGTACGGGGTAACTTCAGGCTTCGTATGTTCGTACGGAAACGGACGGCAGGCCTGTTCAACAAGGGGAGCCGCTCAGGCTCCACGCACGGGCGTCACTGCTCGGCGAGCGCGCGCAGACGGCTCAGCGCCCGGTGCTGGGCGACCCGGACCGCGCCGGGTGACATTCCCAACATCTGCCCCGTCTCCTCCGCGGTCAAGCCCACGGCGATGCGCAGCAGGAGCAGTTCGCGCTGGTTCTCGGGGAGGCTGGCCAGCAGCTTCTTGGCCCACTCGGCGTCGCTGCTGAGCAGGGCGCGCTCCTCGGGTCCGAGGGAGTCGTCGGGACGCTCCGGCATCTCGTCGGAGGGGACGGCCGTGGAGCCCGGGTGGCGCATGGCGGCGCGCTGCAGGTCGGCCACCTTGTGGGAGGCGATGGCGAAGACGAACGCCTCGAAGGGGCGGCCGGTGTCGCGGTAGCGGGGCAGCGCGAGCAGGACGGCGACACAGACCTCCTGGGCGAGGTCCTCGACGAAGTGACGCGCGTCGCCCGGGAGCCGGGACAGCCGGGTGCGGCAATAGCGCAGCGCCAGCGGGTGGACGTGGGCGAGCAGATCGTGCGTGGCCTGCTCGTCCCCGTGGACGGCGCGATGGACGAGCGCACCGATCGCCCCGTGGGCCGTGCCCGCCTCGTCGTCGCGCATCGGTCCATGGTGCCTTGCGGCCGTCCGGTCCGTCGCATTGTGCTCGTGGTTGTGCACCGAAGCGTTATGAGCAGGTGCGCCGGCACTCATTCCCTGCGCCCTCCCCTTCCGCTCGACCGACTCGTCCCCGAGAGACTCCACATCTCAAGGATGCGGCATCCGCGCGGAAACGAGCAGCGCCCGTCCGGCGGGCCTCCTTGCGCGGCGCCCGCCGAGGCGTCCCGCGCCCTTTCACGCCGGTGGCACGGACGGCCCCGCCCTGTGCCTCCCGGCCCGCCGCCGGGCCACGCCGACCACGGGTGTTCACGGCGCGCGCGTCCGTCGCCGCGCCCGGCGCGCGCTCTGCCGCGCGGTTCCGCGGATGTGACGGGGACCATCTCCGGGTCCGCCCCTCGTGGACGCCTCACGGGCGCGTCCGAGGGCAACCGCGACACCCGGTACGGCATTTCACCGGCGCCCGCCGGGAACGAGGGCGCCGTCGTCGGGGTCATCGGCCCGCCGCCGCACGCGAGCGCAGCGCGCCCGTGCGCCGGCGGAGCGGGGGGACATGAGAAAGCGCGGCGCGCGCGTGCCCCGAACGCGTGGCGGTACGGCCCCCTGGCCGGGCCGTGCTTCGCCCGTGCGGGGCATGCTTCCGCCCGAGCCGCGCAGACCCGGGACCGGCCGACAGGGGCATGGAGCCGCGGGACGGGCAGCCGTCTCCCGCCCGTCCGGGACACCCCGGCACGCCACCGGCGCCGAGGCCGCCGCCGGCTCGGGGCGTCATCGGGGCCGCCGCGCCGCTGCCGAGCGTGTCGGCCCACCGTGGGACACGCCCCGGATCCACCGGGACGCCCACCGGAAGCGTGGAGCGCGTGCGTCCGCCCAGCCGCATCCGGCCAGGGCCCGGCGCGTACGCCCGCGCACCCCGGGCGCCCGGCACGGTGCCGTAACGCCCTCGTGGTCGCGCCGGCGGACGGGTCCGCGCCCGGATGCGCTGCTGCCGGGGAGGCGGACGCGCGCCCGGTGCCGGGCGGTCCCGCCTGCCCCGCAGGGCTGGGCACTGTCTACCGGACCAGTCCCCAGCGGAAGCCGAGCGCCACCGCGTGGGCCCGGTCCGAGGCGCCGAGCTTCTTGAACAGGCGGCGCGCGTGCGTCTTGACGGTGTCCTCGGAGAGGAACAGCTCGCGGCCGATCTCGGCGTTGGAGCGGCCGTGGCTCATGCCTTCCAGCACCTGGATCTCACGCGCGGTGAGCGTGGGCGCGGCGCCCATCTCGGCCGAGCGCAGCCGGCGCGGGGCCAGCCGCCAGGTGGGGTCGGCGAGGGCCTGCGTCACCGTGGCCCGCAGCTCGGCGCGCGAGGCGTCCTTGTGCAGATAGCCCCGGGCGCCGGCGGCGACCGCGAGGGCCACGCCGTCCAGGTCCTCGGCGACGGTGAGCATGATGATGCGCGCGCCGGGGTCGGCGGACAGCAGCCGGCGCACGGTCTCCACGCCGCCCAGGCCGGGCATGCGCACGTCCATCAGGATGAGGTCGGAGCGGTCGGCGCCCCAGCGGCGGAGGACTTCCTCGCCGTTGGCCGCCGTCGTCACGCGCTCGACGCCGGGCACGGTCGCGACCGCGCGACGGAGCGCTTCTCGGGCAAGCGGGGAGTCGTCGCAGACGAGGACGGATGTCATGACCGCCCTCCGCAGCTGATGCGCGTCACCTTGAGCCTCCAGGCTGGTACGGAATCTCACCTGTGCGGTCGACCGTCTCGGACGCCTGCCCGAGCGCTTGTGTTTTCAACCGCCTCCGCACTCTCAACGACGGTCACTCGAAAGAGTTACGGGGCTACATGCCGTCTTCGGCACTCTACGTGAGGGTTCCGACACGGCGCAGACATGGACGGCAGACCCTCAACTTTTCATCACAACTATGCCCCGTTTGGATCCATTTCTTCCCGTTTCGCGGTGTCCGCGGCTAGATTCGCAATGAGTCATATTTTCATCTCCTTAGACCGGAGATGTACGGTCGATGGCACCGTATCCGCTCAGAACGGCTACAAGGGGTCACGTAATGGCAGATTTCTCCCGCCTTCCCGGACCGAACGCGGACCTGTGGGACTGGCAGCTGCTGGCTGCCTGCCGCGGCGTGGACAGCTCGCTCTTCTTCCACCCCGAGGGCGAGCGCGGGGCGGCTCGGAGCGCTCGCGAGAACTCGGCCAAGGAGGTCTGCATGAGGTGCCCTGTCCGCGCGGAGTGCGCGGCGCATGCGCTGGCGGTGCGCGAGCCGTACGGCGTCTGGGGCGGCCTGACCGAGGACGAGCGTGAGGAGTTGATGGGGCGCGCGCGCAACCGCCTGGTGACCGCCTCGGCCACCGGCACGGACGCGGCCCGGAATCACTGAAGGAACGATTCTGCACCCGTGGATCACCGGGTGCGCTTGCCTCCCCCAGGGCACGTCACGTCGTCACGTGCGTGCCCTCGACTCTGCCTCCGGATCCTCCGGCCCGCTTCGGAAGCCCGACCCCGCTTCCGGACGCCCGGGCCCGCCCTGTGATCCCCCACCCGGCCTCGGCTCCCGGGCCCGCTGCGCCGGCGGCCCGGACCCCGCCTCCGGCTCCCCTGCCGGCGCCCGCGTCCGGATCCCCGCGCCGGCCCCGCGCCCGGATCCGCTACGACGGACGACCCGCCGCCCGCGCCAGCTGCTCCAGCGTGGCCGCGACGGCCGGCACCCGGGCCAGGTCGGGCAGGGTGAGGGCGACGATCTCGCGCCGTACCGCCGGTTCCAGCCGTACCGTGCGCACGCCCCTGGGCCGTACCGACTCCACGGCCAGCTGGGGCAGTACGGCGACGCCCAGGCCCGCGCCGACCAGGCCGACCACCGCGGGATAGTCGTCCGTGGCGAAGTCGATGCGCGGGGTGAAGCCCGCACCCTCGCACACCTCGACCAGCTGGCCGCGGCAGCGCGGGCAGCCCGCGATCCAGGGCTCCCCCGCCAGCTCCCCGATCGCGACGCTCTCCGCCCGGCCGAGCCGGTGCCGCTCCGGCACCAGGGCCACCAGGCGGTCCATCAGCAGCGGCCGTACGACCAGGTCGTCCCAGTCCTCGGCGACGGCCGCGCCCTCGTAACGGAAGGCCACGGCCAGGTCGCAGTCGCCGTCGCGCAGCAGCTCCACGGACCTCGGCGGCTCGGCCTCCTCCAGGGAGACGCGGGTGCCGGGGTGGGCGGCGCGCAGGGCGGCCAGGGCGGTGGGGACCAGGGTGGAGCTTCCGCTGGGGAACGAGACCAGCCGGACCCGGCCGGCCCTCAGGCCCGCGATGGCGGCGATCTCCTCCTCGGCGGCGGTGAGCCCGGCGAGGATGCCGGAGGCGTGTCTGACCAGGGCCTCGCCGGCCTGGGTCAGGCGCATCTCGCGGCCGCTACGGACCAGCAGCGGGGTGCCGACCGAGGTTTCCAGGGCCTTCATCTGCTGGCTGACGGCGGGCTGGGTGCAGCCCAGCTCGCGCCCCGCCGCCGAGAAGGAACCGGTGGTGGCGACGGCGCGCAGGACGCGGAGATGACGGGCCTCGATCACCCTTCGAGCATAAGGGACTCTTGGGGGCGGTGTGCGATATTCGCTCGACGCTTTGAGGTTCGGTCCCGTACCTTCACGGCCATGAAGCTTCTCTCGGTCAATCTGGGCCGCCCGCAGCCGGTGCCGTACACCGAACAGCGGCAGGGCGTGACGGGCATCGACAAGAGGCCGGCCGACGGTCCGGTGCGGGTAGCGGCCCCGGGACCCAAGGGGGTCGGCGGGAGCGGGCTGGCCGGGGACGCGGTGTGCGAACTGCGGCATCACGGCGGGGACGACCAGGCGGTGTACGCCTACGCGCGCGAGGACCTCGACGACTGGGAGCGCGAACTGGGCCGGTCGCTGGCCAACGGCTGCTTCGGGGAGAACCTGACGACGGACGGCCTGGAGGTCTCCGGCGCCCTGATCGGCGAGCGCTGGCGGATCGGCTCCGAGGTGGTCCTCGAGGTGACCTCGGGCCGTATCCCGTGCCGCACGTTCCAGGGCCACATGGGCGAGCGCGGCTGGGTCAGGAGGTTCACACGGAAGGGCGCAACCGGTGCCTACCTCCGGGTGATCGAGCCGGGCGAGATACGGGCGGGCGACCCGATCGAGATCGTGCACCGGCCGGACCACGGGGTGACGGCGACGCTGGAGTTCCGCGCGGTCACCACCGAGCGGGAGCTGCTGCCACGGCTGCTCGCGGCGGGCGAGGCGCTGCATCCGGAGTCCCTGGCGGCGGCACGCAAGTACGTGGCTCAGCAGGCCCACTGACGGTGCGTCAGCCGAGGGGCGGCGAGGGCCGGGTGGGGGCGACCTGGGCACCCGCGGACGGGACCGCACCCACGCTCGCGCACGCGTCGCCCCCGCAGGCCGAGGCCGGCGGACGCGGTGGCTCCGGGTCACTAACCTTGGGTCATGACAACGGCTCTGATTACGGGATCGACCGCGGGAATCGGTGCCGCGTTCGCGCGGCGGCTGGCGGCTGACGGGCACGACCTGGTCCTGGTCGCGCGAGACACCAAACGGCTGCGGGAGCAGGCGACCGAACTGCACGACCGGCACGGCATCGAGGTGGAGGTGCTGACCGCCGACCTCGCCGAGGACAAGGGCATCGACACGGTCGCCGACCGCCTCGGCGACCGGAAGAACCCGGTCGACCTGCTGGTCAACAACGCCGGCTTCGGCAACAAGGGCCGCTATCTCGACGTATCCATGGCCGACGAGCTGAGGATGCTCAAGGTGCACTGCGAGGCGGTGCTCCGGCTGACCTCTGCGGCGGCCGGGGCGATGTGCGAGCGCGGCCGGGGCGGAGTCGTCAACGTCGCCTCCGTGGCCGCGTTCGTGCCGCGCGGCACCTACGGCGCGTCCAAGGCGTGGGTCGTGCAGTTCACCCAGGGCGCGGCCAAGGACCTGGCGGGCAGCGGCGTCCGGCTGATGGCGCTGTGCCCCGGCTTCGTGCGCACCGAGTTCCACCAGCGGGCCGGGATGGGCACGGACAACATCCCGGGCTGGATGTGGCTGGACGCCGACAAGCTGGTCGCGGCGGCCCTGGCCGACCTGGCCCGCGGCAAGACCCTGTCGATCCCCGACCCGCGCTACAAGGCGCTGATGGGCCTGGTGAAGGTGACCCCGCGCGGACTGCTGGGCGGGATCACGTCGAAGACGGGTCGGAAGTACGGGCCGCAGTAGGAGTTCCCGGGCGCTTCCCTGAAAGGGACATACGAGCCGTACGCGAATAAACTGGGTTGGCGTTCTCTGCCGGTCCGGGAGGCGGCGTCATGACCTTCGTGCAGCTCATCGAGTGCCGGACGAGCCGGCTGGACGAGATGAACCGGCTCATCGACGACTGGGTCGCGCAGACCAGGGGAAAGCGGACGGCGACGCACGCGCTGGTCGGCAAGGACCGGTCGGACGCGTCGCACATCGTGGAAGTGGTGGAGTTCCCGTCCTACGAGGAGGCGCTGCGGAACTCCCGCCTCCCGGAGACCGACAGAATCTTCCATCAGATGGCCGCCCTGTGCGACGAGACGCCGACGTTCATCGATCTGGACGTCGTACTGCGGGAGACACCGGCCGAGGACACGGTGCGCCGGTTCTACGCGGCGCTCGCGGACCCCGGCGAACTGCCGCCGCTCAACGACCTGCTGGACGAGGACGTCCACAGCCACGACCCGGTGAACCCGCAGGACACCATCGGGCTGGACAACGCCCGCAGCGAGTTCCGGATGTGGCGGGGCGGCTTCGACTTCACGTTCACGGTCGACGACCTGCTCGCCCAGGGCGACCGGGTGTGCGCGCGCTGGACCTGGAACGCCACGCACAAGGGCGACTTCCTCGGCATCCCGCCCACCGGCAGGCAGGTCGCCATGACCGGGATGACGCTGTTCCGGTTCACCGCCGACGGCAAGATCGCGGAGATGTGGTGGCAGGACGACCAGCTGGGGCTGATGCAACAGCTCGGCGCGCTGGACGAGTTGGAGCAGTAGCCGGCCGGGCAGGCCGTAGGGGCTTTCCGTCGCCGGCGCGGACCGGCCCGGCAAGGCACGGAAAGCGGGTTCGAACGCGCCAGTGCCCGGCCCCCCGCAGGGGGCCGGGCACCGTCGGCTCAGGTCAGCCGGAGTTCAGCGCGGCGCTCAGTGGGCGTGGCCGTGGCCGTGGCCCGCGGCGGCCGGCTCTTCCTCTTCCTTCTTCTCTACGACCAGGGTCTCGGTCGTGAGCAGCAGGGAGGCGATGGAGGCGGCGTTCTCCAGGGCGGAGCGGGTGACCTTGACCGGGTCGATGACGCCGGCCTTGATCAGGTCGCCGTACTCGCCGGTGGCGGCGTTGTACCCCTGGCCCTTCTCCAGGTCCTTGACCTTGGAGACGATGACGTAGCCCTCCTGGCCGGCGTTCTCGCCGATCCAGCGCAGCGGCTCGACCACGGCGTTGCGGACGACCGAGACACCGGTGGCCTCGTCGCCGGCCTTGCCGAGGTTGCCGTCGAGGACCTTGGAGGCGTGCACCAGGGCGGAGCCACCACCGGAGACGATGCCCTCCTCGACCGCGGCGCGGGTCGCGGAGATGGCGTCCTCCAGGCGGTGCTTCTTCTCCTTCAGCTCCACCTCGGTGGCGGCGCCGACCTTGATCACGCACACGCCGCCGGCCAGCTTCGCAAGGCGCTCCTGGAGCTTCTCGCGGTCCCAGTCGGAGTCGGTGTTCTCGATCTCGGCCTTGATCTGCGCGACGCGGCCCTGCACGTCCTCGGACTTGCCGGCGCCGTCGACGATCGTGGTGTCGTCCTTGGTGACCGTCACGCGGCGGGCGGAGCCCAGCACGTCCAGGCCGACCTGGTCGAGCTTGAGGCCGACCTCCTCGGAGATGACGGTGGCGCCGGTGAGGACGGCCATGTCCTGCAGCATCGCCTTGCGGCGGTCGCCGAAGCCGGGGGCCTTCACCGCGACGGCGTTGAAGGTGCCGCGGATCTTGTTGACGACCAGGGTCGACAGGGCCTCGCCCTCGACGTCCTCGGCGATGATCAGCAGCGGCTTGGAGGAGCCGGCCTGGATGACCTTCTCCAGCAGCGGCAGCAGGTCCGCGATGGCGGAGATCTTGCCCTGGTGGATCAGGATGTACGGGTCGTCGAGGACGGCCTCCATGCGCTCCTGGTCCGTGACGAAGTACGGCGACAGGTAGCCCTTGTCGAAGGCCATGCCCTCGGTGAAGTCCAGCTCCAGACCGAAGGTGTTGGACTCCTCGACGGTGATGACGCCGTCCTTGCCGACCTTGTCCATCGCCTCGGCGATCAGCTCGCCGACCTGCTGGTCCTGGGCGGACAGCGCGGCGACGGCGGCGATGTCGGACTTCTCGTCGATCGGACGGGCCGAGGCGAGCAGCTCGTCGGAGACGGCCTTGACCGCGGCGTCGATGCCCTTCTTCAGAGCGGCCGGGGAGGCGCCGGCGGCGACGTTCTTCAGGCCCTCGCGGACCAGCGCCTGGGCGAGCACGGTGGCGGTGGTGGTGCCGTCACCCGCGATGTCGTTGGTCTTGGTCGCCACCTCCTTCACCAGCTGCGCGCCGAGGTTCTCGTACGGGTCCTCGATCTCGACCTCGCGGGCGATCGTGACACCGTCGTTGGTGATGGTGGGGGCGCCGAACTTCTTGTCGATGACGACGTTGCGGCCCTTCGGGCCGATCGTCACCTTCACCGTGTCGGCCAGCTTGTTGACGCCGCGCTCGAGGGCGCGACGGGCGTCCTCGTCGAACTTCAGGATCTTCGCCATGACAGCGGGAGCCCTCTCGGAAATCTGTGGGTGGTAAGACAACTGCGCCCCGGGCGCCCGGCTTCGTTATCGGTCGCGGGGGCCAGGGGCGCAGCTCAAGAGCAGAAGGTGCTCGAGGTGATCACTTCTCGATGACCGCGAGCACGTCGCGGGCCGAGAGGACGAGGTACTCCTCGCCGTTGTACTTCACCTCGGTGCCGCCGTACTTGCTGTAGAGGACGACGTCGCCGACCTTGACGTCGAGCGGAAGGCGCTCGCCGTTCTCGAAACGGCCCGGGCCCACGGCGAGGACGGCGCCCTCCTGGGGCTTCTCCTTCGCGGTGTCCGGGATGACCAGGCCAGAGGCGGTGGTCTGCTCCGCATCCAGCGGCTGGACCACGATGCGGTCCTCGAGCGGCTTGATGGCAACCTTGGAGCTGGTGGTCGTCACGATCCGACCTCCCCCTTCGGAGATCTCACGGGGTTAACTGTCTGAGGTGGCGACCAGGTCGATCCGTCGTCGCGGGTGCCGGACCTGCCCGTCGCGTTGTTGGCACTCTCCCTGGGGGAGTGCCAGAGCCGAGACTATGACCGCGATTAGCACTCGGTCAAGCGGAGTGCCAATGCCGTGCGGCGCGTCGGCGGAATTCCGGATCGCGCCGGGTGTTTTTCGTGCGCCGGTGTGCCCCGTGCCGGTCAGTTCAGGTAGTCCTCCAGCCGTCCCACCGTCAGCCCCCGCTGCTGCACCCTGCGCAGCAGCCGGGCCGTGCGCTCGCGCAGGCTCGGGCCCGTCGTCTCGTCGGGGCCGACCAGGATGATGTCGCCGGGGCGCAGGCGGTGCTCGCCGTGGAGGTAGACGAGGTCGGCCGGGGTCATCGCGGCGCGCCACAGGACGAGCGCGGAGATGCCGCAGTCGGACGCGGCGTGCAGGGTGGTGGCGTCGTACGAGCCGTAGGGCGGACGGAAGAGACGGGGGCGTACGCCGAGGCGGGCGGCGAGCCGGTCCTGCTGCCCGCAGATCTCGCTCCGCTGGCCGGGGTACGGCAGCCCGGCCAGCGCGCGGTGGTCGACGGTGTGGTTCTCGATGCCGGCGCCCAGCCGGCGCAGGCGGGCGAAGTGGCCGTAGCCGGGGCCGGCGATGCTGTCGGTGAGGAACATGCTGACCGGCAGGCCGAGTTCGCGGACCATGTCGACGAAGCGGGGGTCCCGGTCGGCGCCGTCGTCGTAGGTGAGGAAGACGACCCGGTCCTGGGTGGGGATGTGGTCGACGACGCGGGGCAGGGACCGGCCGGCCGTATCCGGGGGCAGAAGGAGGGCGCGGGCGTCGGGCCGCGGCGGGCGGGCGAGGGGCTCGGCCAGGCCCCAGCGGCGGTAACTCCCGTCCGGGGCGGCGCCGTGCGGCCGTACCCCCTCGGCGGCCTTCCGGCCGAGCCGCTCGATGGGGTCGACGGACTGGGCGCAGCCGGCGAGGAGGAGGACCGAGGCGAGCAGCGCGAGGGCGCGCCGGGCGGTGCCGGAACGGGCCCTCCTGTCTCGTGCTCCCGGCCTCACAGGTAGTCCTCCAGGCGGGCCACGGCGTAGCCCTCGCGTGTGACCTTGTTCAGGAAGCGGCGCATGTCGTCGGTCATCGTGCCGTTCCAGTCGGAGCGGCCGCGGAAGTGGGTGAGGACGATGTCGCCGCGGTGGATCCGCTGGTCCTCCTCGCGGTACTCCCAGTGGTCGACGAAGACCTCCTCGTTCCAGATCGGCGCGTACCTGATGCCGCAGGACTTGGCGGCGCGCAGGGTGTCCTGGTTGTAGTTGCCGTACGGCGGCCGGAAGAGCGTCGGGCGCCTGCCGAACTGCCGCTCCATGATGTCCTGCATGGCGCAGATCTCGGTCCTCTGCTGCTCGTAGGACAGGCCCGGCAGGTACGGGTGGTGCAGGGTGTGGTTGTTCAGGGTGTGGCCGTAGGACTGCATCCTGCGGAAGTAGCCGTAGTCGTCCTTGATCAGGTAGTTGCTGAGGAACGCGGTGTACGGGATCCGCAGGTCCTCCATCATCCGCAGGAAGTCGGGGTCCTTCTCCGAGCCGTCGTCGATCGTGAGGAAGACGATCTTCTGCCGGGTGGGGACGCTGGTGAAGACCGGGGGCAGGTCCCAGTCCTCCTGGTGGCTCACCTCGAACCCGGCGCGCGCGGTGATCAGCGGCTTGCGCACGGGCGGCGGGGGCGGGGTCAGCGGGACCTCGTCGAGCCCCCAGCGCCGGGCGGCGGCGACCAGCCGGGCGTGCTCGGCGGCCCGGCGGGCGCTCTCGGCGTCTTTCCGGGGCCGGGGGCTCGGGGAGTGAGCGGGACCGCCCTGACCGGGCGCGGGACGGGGCTCGACGCGCGGCGCGCCGGAGCCGGTACAGCCCGACAGGAGCGCGGAACCCGCCAGCGCGACGGCCCCGCAGACCAGGACCAGATGCGTGAGATGCGTCCGGTTCTTATCGTTTTGTACGACGGCTCGCATGGTGCCGGATCTTCGCAGGCGCCGCCCCGGAACCCGCGGCGACACCGCCGCCGGCGGCGGACCGTCCACCGACTGGCCGACAATGACCGGGTGAACGACCTCGCTCTCCTCCTCACCCCCGAAGGCCGTGCCCTCCTCGACGAGGTCCGCGACACCGCCCCGGCCGACGAACTCGCCGTCGCCACCCGGCTGCGCCGCGACCACCCGGCCGCCCTGGTGTCGGCGGCGCTCGGCCAGGCCCGGCTGCGGCAGCGGGCGGCGGCGAAGTTCGGGGCGGCGGACGCGGGGCGGATGTTCTTCACGCCGAACGGGGTCGAGCAGTCGACGCGGGCGAGCGTGGCGGCGTACCGCGCGGAGCGGCTGGCGGGCCTCGGCGTGGCCTCGGTGGCCGACCTGTGCTGCGGGATCGGCGGGGACGCGATCGCGTTCGCCCGGGCGGGGATCCGGGTGCTCGCCGTGGACCGGGACCCGCTGACGGCCGCGACGGCACGGGCGAACGCCGAGGCGCTGGGGCTCGCCGAACTGATCGAGGTGCGGGAGGCGGACGTCACCGAGGTGGAGACGGGCGGGTACGACGCGGTGTTCGTCGACCCGTCGCGGCGCGGCGGGCGATCCGGAGGGGCCGCGCGCAGCGCGTCGGTGAGAGGTGGTGGTCGGGCGACGGGCGGGCGCGTCTTCGACCCCGAGGCCTACTCCCCTCCCCTGTCCTGGGCAGTCGGGGCCGCCCGCAGGGCACCCCGTGCCGCGCTGAAGGTCGCGCCCGGCATCCCGCACGAGGCCGTGCCCGCCGACGCCGAGGCCGAGTGGGTGTCGGACGGCGGGGACGTGAAGGAGGCGGTGCTGTGGTTCGGCACCGAGCCGGGCGCGGTGCGCGCCACCCTGCTGCCCGGCCCGCGCGCACTGCGCGGCACCGGGCTGCCCGATCCCGGGGTACGGCCGGTGGGCCGCTATCTGTACGAGCCCGACGGCGCCGTCATCCGCGCCCATCTGGTCGCCGAGGTGGCCGAGCAACTGGACGGCGGGCTGATCGACCCCACCATCGCCTACGTCACCGCCGACGAGCTGCGCCCGACGCCGTACGCCTCCGCCTACGAGATCACCGACCACCTGCCCTTCAACGTCAAGAAGCTGAAGGCGCTGCTGCGGGAGCGGGAGGTCGGCACGCTGACCGTGAAGAAGCGCGGTTCGGCCGTCGAGCCGGAGGAACTGCGCCGGAAGGTCAAGCCGCAGGGCCCGAACGCGGCGACCGTGTTCCTGACCCGGGTGGCGGGGGCACCGGCGATGCTCGTGGGGCGGCCGGTCTAGGGCCCGGGTGCGGGCTCGGCCGCGCGACGCAGCAGCAGGTCGCGCTCCGGGCCGTTGCGGGCCAGGGCGGCGGCGCGGGTGAACTCCGTGCGTGCCTCGGCCGTGCGGCCCAGGCGGGCGAGGAGGTCGCCGCGGACGCTGGGCAGCAGGTGGTAGCCGCGCAGGGCGGGTTCGGCGGCGAGGGCGTCGACCAGTTTCAGGCCCTCGGCGGGGCCGTCGGCCATGGACACGGCGACCGCGCGGTTCAGCTCGACCACGGGCGAGGGGGCGCGGGCGGCCAGCAGGCCGTAGAGGGTGGCGATGGTGCGCCAGTCGGTCTCCTCGTACGTGTACGCGCGCGCGTGGCAGGCGGCGATGGCCGCCTGGAGGGCGTAGGGGCCGGGGGCGCCGGTCGCGGTGGCGCCGGCGCGTTCCAGTGCCCGCACGCCGCGGGCGATGAGCAGGCGGTTCCAGCGGCGGCGGTTCTGGTCCCTCAGCAGGACCGGCTCGCCGTGCGGGCCGGTGCGGGCGGCCGCGCGGGAGGCCTGGAACTCCAGCAGCGCGGTCAGGGCGTGCACCTCCGGCTCCTTCGGCATCAGCGCGGACAGGACGCGGGCCAGCCGCAGCGCGTCCTCGCACAGGCCGGGGCGGAGCAGATCGTCGCCGGCGGTCGCCGCGTACCCCTCGTTGAAGATCAGGTAGATGACGTCCAGGACGGAGCCGAGGCGGGCCTCGCGGTCGGGGCCGTAGGGCACCTCGAAGGCGACGTTCTTCTTCGCCAGGGTGCGTTTGGCGCGCACGATGCGCTGGGCGACCGTGGGCTCCGGGACCAGGTGGGCGCGGGCGATCTCGGCCGTGGTCAGGCCGCCGAGCAGCCGCAGGGTGAGCGCGGTGCGGGCCTCGCGGGACAGCACCGGGTGGCAGGCGGTGAACACCAGCCGGAGCAGGTCGTCGTCGATGTCGTCCGGGTCGGCGGGAACCTCCGGCGGCGCCGCCGTCTCCAGGTCCCGGCCGATCTCGGCGAGCTTGCGGGCGTACGTCTCGCGGCGCCGGACCAGGTCGACGGCGCGGTGCCGGGCGGTGGCCATGAGCCAGGCGCCGGGGTTGTCGGGCACCCCGTCGCGCGGCCACCGCTCCAGGGCGGCGACCAGCGCGTCCTGGGCCAGTTCCTCGGCGATCCCGACGTCCCGCACGATCCGGGCGACCCCGGCGATGACCCGGGGTGACTCCAGCCGGAACACGGTCTCGATGGCATGGGCGGCGGCGGACCCGGGGCCGGTCCCGGCGGGTGCCTCGGCCTGGGCGGACCCGGGGGCCGCCGGGGCGTGCGCGGAACCGCGGGCCGTCGCGGCCTCCCGTGTCCCGCGGGCCGGGGGTGCGCTGTGCCGTGCTGCTGGGGGCTGCTGTTCCACAGCCCACCATGCAACACCCCCGTACGGCACAGCGCCAGGCATCTCAGCCCTCGGCGATCTCGCGCACCTCACAGGTCACGGTCCAGTACTCCTCGTGGGTCCTGAGGAACCGCTTGGTCCACTCCAGGGCCTCGTCCATGTCCTTGCACTGCATCAGGGCGTAGCCGCCGATGACCTCCTTGGACTCGGTGAACGGCCCGTCCGTGACGGTGAGGTCGCCGCCCTCCCAGCGCACCCGCTTGCCCTGGGTGTGCGGGGTGAGCCCGGCGGTGTCGAGCATGACGCCGGCCTTGGTGATCTCCTCGATGAGCGCGCCCATGCGCTCCATCAGCTCGGGGCTGGGGCCCTCGGGCGGCGTGGTGGTCTCGTCGACGCGCACGATCGACAGGTAACGGGGCATGGTGACTCCTTCGGCCGGGCGGCGGGGCCTGTCCCCGCCGCTCACCCATGCGTCGAACGGACCGGGCCCCGGATCGACACGGTCACCGGTTTTTTTCCGCCTTCCGCTCTGCCGCCGTCCTATGCGGCCAGGGACGCCCACAGCTCGCGCGCCGCCGGCTCCTCGGCGATCACCCGGTTGTGGTCGGACGGGGCGGTGACGACCGGCATCATCACCGTCCGCACCCGGTCGGCGCTCAGGCCCTTCAGGCTCTGCCCGAGCCGCATCAGCTCGCTCAGCGAGTCCAGGCCGGTGTCCGTGGTGAGCCCGGAGGTGACCGCGTCGGCGACCCGGTACAGCCGGGCCGGGTCGGTGAGCAGCCGGGTGCTGCTCATCTGCTCCAGCAGGTCCTTCACCAGCATCTGCTGCAGCCCTATGCGGCCGAGGTCGCTGCCGTCGCCTATGCCGTGCCGGGTGCGGGCGAGCGCGAGGGCCTGCTTGCCGTCGAGGTGGTGGGGACCCGCCTTCACGTGCAGATGGCTCTGGTCGTCGTCGATGTCCTGCGGGACGGTGACGTCGACCCCGCCGAGCGCGTCGACCAGCTTCGCGAAGCCGGAGAAGTCGATCTCGAGGTAGTGGTCCATGCGCAGGTGCGTGATCGACTCGACGGTCTTCACCGCGCACACCGGACCGCCCACCGCGTAGGCGCTGTTGAACATCGCGCCGTACGCCACCGCGGTCGAGCCGCCGGAGGCGAGCGGGCAGGACGGGCGGGTGACGAGGGTGTCGCGCGGGATGCTGACCACGGTGGCCTTCGTCCGGCCGGCGTCGAGATGCACGACCATCGCCGTGTCCGAGCGGGCGCCGGAGCTGTCGCCGCCGCCCAGTTCCTTGTTGGCCTTGCCGCTGCGCGAGTCCGAGCCGAGGACCAGGATGTTCAGGGAGCCGGCCGGGAGCGGGGCGGCGGCCGGGGCGCTCGCGGAGGGGGTGGTCTCCGCGCGCGCGGGCCGGTCGCCGCCGAGCGCGCTGTCGATGTCGACGCTTTTGATGTTGTGGTTGAGATGCCAGTACGCCCAGCCCACCACGGCAGTGCCCAGCACCAGGGCGCCCGCCAGGGTGAGGCCGACGATCCGCAGCGCTCCCGACCGCCGGCCCACCCGTCTGCCCGCTTCGCCCTGCTCCTCGTCGTGCTCCATGTGTCGCGTCACGCGAGGAACGTAAGTCCGAATTATTAGGGGACTGTTAGCAGAACTTCCGAACGCCGGACTTCTTGGGAAATTCTCATCCGAGTGTCACTGTGGGCACCGGATTGCTGCCGCTCCAGGAACCGTTGAAGCCGAAGGTCACCGAACCGCCGTCCGGCACCGTCCCGTTGTACGAGGCGTTGGCGCAGGACACCGCCGTGCCGGACTGGGTGCAGGTGGCGTTCCAGGCCTGGGTGATCCGCTGGCCGGCGCCGAACGTCCAGTTCACCTTCCACGACGACAGCGAGGCGCCGGAGCAGGAGATGGTGACCTGGCCGGTGAAGCCGGTGTCCCACTGGCTGCTCACCCCGTAGGCGGCGGTGCAGGCGCCGCTCGGGGGCGGGGTGGTGCCGCCGCTGCCACTGCCGCCGAGCGCCTCAGCGATGCCGTAGTACGCCGGTTTCGGCTGGTAGTTCTCGTCGTACGGGGTCGCCGCGCCGTAGCCGGGGAAGGTGCTCGGCACCCAGGAGTCGGCGTCGGTGAAGCCCCACACGGTGACGTTCACGCAGCGGGTCACGGCAGCGCAGGCGGCCACGACGGACTTGAAGTCGGCCTTCTGCTGGGCGAGCTTGGCGGCGTCGGCGGGCAGCTGCATGCGGACGTCCAGCTCGGTGATCGCCACGTCCACGCCGAGGTCGGCGAAGCGCTGGATGTTCTGCTGCAGGGTGCTCGGCACCTGGCCGAGGATCAGATGGGCCTGGAGGCCGACGCCGTCGATCGGGACACCCTGCGCCTTGAGGGACTTGACCAGGTTGTACAGGGCGTCCGACTTCGCGTTCACGCCCTCGACGTTGTAGTCGTTGATGTACAGCTTGGCGTCGGGGTCGGCGGCGTGCGCCCAGGTCAGGGCGCTGGCGATATAGCCGGAGCCGAGGCCGTTGTACCAGATCGAGGAGCGGTAGCTGCCGTCCTCGTTGAAGGGCTCGTTGACCACGTCCCAGGCGGTGATCTTGCCCTTGTAGCGGCCGACCTCGGTGCTGATGTGGTTCTGCAGCAGGCTGCCGAGCTGGGCGGAGGTCCAGCTGCCGTTCGTCAGCCAGCTCGGGTTCTGGCTGTGCCAGACCAGGGTGTGGCCGCGCACCTGCTGGTGGTGGGCCTGGGCGAAGGCCACGATCTGGTCGGCCTCGGTCCAGTTGAAGGTGCCCCGGCTGGGCTCGACGGTCTCCCACTTCATGGCGTTGCCGGGGGTCAGCGAGCTGAACTGGGCGCCGGTGATGTCGCCGTAGGTGCCGGTGAGCTTGGAGCCGGTGACGGCGGTGCCGACGACCTTGCCCTTGGCGGCGGCGAGGTCGCGCAGCGGAGTGTCGGCGGCGTGTGCTGCGGACGCCGTGAACAGCAGCGCGACACCGGTCAGCAGGGACGCGAGGGGTAAGCCGAGTCTGAGAGATCTCATGGCGGGCCTCCGAAAGTTTCGGTTTGGTAACCGACTGACTTCGGAGGAGTGTGGGGGCGTCCACCCCACCCGTCAATACGTCAACTTCCGGCCACCGGCGTCACGCGCTCGCGGGCGCCACCGTGCTGGACCGCACCACCAGGCTGGTCGCCAGCTCCATGCGGGTCGCGGCGCGCTCCTCCGGCTCGCGCCCCAGCTCCAGCACCAGCCGGGCGGCGGCCTCGGCCATCTCGGTCAGCGGCTGCCGTACGGTCGTCAGCGGCGGGCCGACCCAGCGGGCCACGGGCAGGTCGTCGAAGCCCACCACGCTGAGGTCCTCCGGGATGCGCAGGCCCAGCTCGCGGGCGGCCTCGTACAGGCCGAGCGCCTGGAGGTCGTTGCCCGCGAACACGGCCGTCGGCCGGTCCGGGCGGCGCAGCAGCGTCAGGCCCAGGCGGTAGCCGGCGTCGTGATGGAAGTCGCCGGCCACGATCAGCGAGGGGTCCACGGGCAGGCCGGCCGTCTCCAGCGCGGCGCGGTAGCCGTCGACGCGGGCGCGGGCGCACATCATCCGCGACGGGCCGCTGATCGCGCCGATCCGGGTGTGGCCGAGTTCCACCAGATGGCGGGTGGCGGCGAGGCCGCCCTGCCAGTTGGTGGCGCCGATGGAGGGCACGTCGGGGCCCGGGTCGCCGGCCGGGTCCATCACCACGAACGGGATGGAGCGGCTGGTCAGCAACGCCCGCTGGGACTCGTCGAGTTCGGACAGCACCAGCACCACGCCGTGCGGGCGGCGCGCGGCCACCTGGTCGGCCCAGGTGCGGCCCGGGGAGAGCCGGCCGGCCGACTCGGACAGCACCACGCTCAGCCCGGCGTCGCGGGCCACGTTCTCCACGCCCCGGATGACCTCCAGCGCCCAGGCGCTCTCCAGCTCGTGGAAGATCAGGTCGATCAGCGGGGACCGGGAGGCCTCGGCGCGCCGGCGCCGGTAGCCGTGGACGCGCAGCAGCCCCTCGACCCGGGTGCGGGTCGCGGGGGCGACGTCGGCGCGGCCGTTGAGCACCTTCGAAACAGTCGGAGCCGACACCCCGGCCGCACGGGCGATCTCGGCGAGGGTCGCGGTCTGCGTCTCTGCGGACTTCGAAGGCTTCATGCCCGCGATCGTATCCCCACCGACCCTCGCAGCGAAGGCGTCGGCCGCCCACATCGATTCCGGAACATTCGGCTGTAGACCCGAAATGTTCGAACGATTTCCGCGGCTTCCTCGGCGCTCCGCGAAGAAACGGCAAAAAGCATCCCCGGTGCGGCGCGCGTCCGGGCCGCGTCCCGGTGGCCCCTGGGAGGGTCGTGCCCTGCCGTCCCCCACACAGGAGCACCCTTGACGACGCTCTCGACGACGAAGACGACGAAGCCCGTGACGAAGAAGCTGCCCGAGGTCACCCTCGCGTTCTGGATCATGAAGATCGCGGCGACGACCCTGGGCGAGACCGCGGGCGACCTGTTCTCCCAGACCCTGAAGATCGGCTACTTCCTCACCACCGTCGCCCTGTTCCTGGTCTTCGTGGTGACGCTGGTGGTCCAGCTGCGCTCCGCGCGCTACAACCCGTTCTTCTACTGGACCGTGATCCTGTCGACCTCCATGGCCGGCACCACCCTGTCCGACTTCATGAACCGGGACGCCGGCGCCCAGTACCTCTCGGGCGGCGCGACACGGCTGGGCTGGGGCCCGCAGGGGCTCGGGCTCGGCTACCCGGAGGGCGCGGCGATCCTGCTCTCGGTCCTGCTGCTGATCTTCCTCGGCTGGAAGCTGAGCGGGATGACCTTCCGGATCACCGAGATCGTCACCTTCCGCGGCGAGGCCCTGTTCTGGTCGGCGATCCTGGTCTCCAACACCCTCGGCACCTCGATGGGCGACTTCCTCTCCGACAGCTCGGGCCTGGGCTACCTGGGCGGCGCGGCCCTGGTGTCCGGCGCGCTGCTGGTCCTGCTCGCCCTGACGAGGGTCCCGGCGGTGCCGAACGTCCTGCTGTTCTGGACCGCGTTCGTGCTGACCCGCCCGCTCGGCGCCACCGCCGGCGACCTGCTGACCAAGCCGACCGCCAAGGGCGGTCTGGACCTGGGTACGGCCGGTTCGTCGGCGGTGCTGCTCACGGTGCTGTTCGGCCTGATGGGGTACGCGCACCTGAAGGAACGGCGGGCGGCGGCGCCGGAGTTCGCCGGGTCCGGGGCGGAGACGGCCGGGGCGCGGGAGGAGGCGCGCCGGTGACGCGCCGACGGTGACGTGAAAAACCCCGCCCAGGGAGGTCCCTGGGCGGGGTTTTCGTGTGGAGCGCCGGGCAGGCCTTGCACCTGCATCTCCCCGCAGGAAGCGGGGCGTCTTTCCTTGGACCACCAACGCACTGCGTCCGGTTCCGTTTCCCGAGGTCCGGGTCCCGGCCGTTCGCTGTGTGATGATCATAGCCCAGTCGGGCCGCAGACCTCAACCCGTGCCGTCGGCCACCGCCTCGAACCGCCACCGGTGCACCGGCCGGGTCACCAATTCCGGGGCGGGCTCGGGCAGCTCGGGGATCCCGGCGTCGTACGGCGCGTCCCACCAGGTGATGACCAGCACCCGGTCCTGCGGGGCGCGGAAGGTCTCGCGGCGCAACGGCTCGGGGTTCAGGGGCTGTTCGCGCACCCAGGCGAGCAGTTCGGCGCCCCGGCCCCCGGCCGCCCGCGCCTCCCACATCAGAGCGACGGTCACGAGTACAGGTTCTCCTTGCCGGCTTCGTGCAGATGGTCGTGGTCGGCGGGCACATGCGGGTCGGTGACCGGCAGGGAGGAGTCGGCCGACAGGTCCCAGCCGGAGGCGGCCCGGTTCCGGGCGACCATCTCGGCGCCGAGCGCGGCCACCATCGCGCCGTTGTCGGTGCACAGCTTGGGGCGCGGCACGCGCAGCCGGATGCCGGCCTTCTCGCAGCGCTCCTGGGCCAGCGAGCGCAGCCGGGAGTTGGCCGCGACGCCGCCGCCGATCATCAGGTGGTCGACGCCCTCGTCCTTGCAGGCGCGCACGGCCTTGCGGGTCAGCACGTCGACCACGGCCTCCTGGAAGGAGGCGGCCACGTCCCGGACGGGCACCTCCTCGCCGGCCGCGCGCCTGGCCTCGATCCAGCGGGCCACGGCCGTCTTCAGACCGGAGAAGGAGAAGTCGTAGGCGGGGTCGCGGGGGCCGGTCAGGCCGCGCGGGAAGGCGATCGCCTCCGGGTCGCCCTCGCGCGCGTACCGGTCGATGACCGGGCCGCCCGGGAAGCCCAGGTTCAGCACGCGGGCGATCTTGTCGAAGGCCTCGCCGGCCGCGTCGTCGATGGTGGAGCCCATCGGCCGTACGTCGGAGGTGATGTCCTCGGACAGCAGCAGGGAGGAGTGGCCGCCGGAGACCAGCAGGGCCATCGTCGGCTCCGGCAGCGGGCCGTGTTCCAGCTGGTCGACGCAGATGTGCGAGGCCAGGTGGTTGACGCCGTACAGGGGCTTGCCCAGGGCGTAGGCGTACGCCTTGGCCGCCGAGACGCCGACGAGCAGGGCGCCCGCGAGGCCGGGGCCCGCGGTGACCGCGATGCCGTCGAGGTCCCTCGCCGAGACGCCGGCCTCCTTCAGCGCGCGGTCGATGGTGGGGACCATCGCCTCCAGGTGCGCGCGGGAGGCCACCTCCGGGACGACGCCGCCGAAGCGGGCGTGCTCGTCGACGCTGGAGGCGACGGCGTCCGCCAGCAGGGTGGTGCCGCGGACGATGCCGACGCCGGTCTCGTCGCAGGAGGTCTCGATGCCGAGGACGAGCGGTTCGTCAGCCATTGATCTCGGTTCCTTGTACAGATGAGGCGGGGTCGGTCAGACGCATGACCAGGGCGTCCACATTGCCCGGCTGGTAGTAGCCGCGCCGGAAGCCGATCGGTTCGAAGCCGAAGCGCTCGTACAGCTTCTGGGCGCGGACGTTGTCCACCCGGCACTCGAGCATCACCTCGTGGCACTCGAACGCGGTCGCCGCGCGCAGCAGCTCGGCCAGCAGCCGGGCGCCGAGCCCGGTCCCCTGATGGTCGCGGGCCACGGCGATGGTCTGGACGTCGCCCAGCTCGCCGGCGGCGGCCAGCCCGGCGTAGCCGACGATCCGGCCGCCGGTCTCGGCCACGACGTAGCGCCGGGTCGCCTCGGCGCCCCTGGCGTGGGCCAGCTCCGACCAGAACATGCCCCGGGACCAGGCGTCCTCGGGGAACAGGTCCTTCTCCAGCTCCAGGACCGGGTCGATGTCCCACCAGCGCATCTCGCGCAGTCGTACGGTCACTTCGGGGTGACCACCTTGTAGTTCTTGGGGACCTGGGCGTCCGGCCGGCGCAGGTACAGCGGCCGGGGTGCGGGCAGCTCCTCGCCGGCGGCCAGCCGCTCGGCGGCGAGCGAGGCGAGGGCGGCTGCGGAGACGTGCTCGGGCTCGTGCGCGCTCGGGAACGTGTCCGGGTAGAACAGCGCGCCCGCGCCGACCGCGGGCAGGCCCGCGACCCGCTCGGCGATGTCCGCGGGCCGGTCCACGGCCGGGTCGGTCAGCCGGGTGCGGGAGTCGGCGTACGTCGCCCAGTAGACCTCCTTGCGCCGGGCGTCGGTGGCCACCACGAAGGGGCCCTTCTCGATGTCGGCGGCGTAGGCCAGGCCGTCCAGCGTGCACAGGCCGTGCACGGGCACGCCGAGCGCGAGGCCGAAGGTGTCGGCGGTCATCAGGCCGACGCGCAGCCCGGTGTAAGGGCCGGGGCCGATGCCGACGACGATGCCGGTGACGGCGTCCAGCCGGAGCCCGGCCTCGGCGAGCACACGGTCCACGGCCGGCAGCAGCAGCTCTCCGTGCCGGCGCGCGTCCACCTGGCTCGACGAGGCGACGACGTCCGTGCCGTCGTGCAGCGCGACGGTGACGGCGGGTGTTGCGGTATCCAGAGCGAGCAAGAGCACGCGAACAGCCTACGGCGCTCGCGCCCCGGGCAGCGCCGTCCCGGTGGTTCGGTCACCGGCTGCTACGGTCGGTACGAAGTACGACATATCGCACAGGACTGAGCGCAGGGCAGAGGTGGCGCACGTGGCAGGGACCAGCTCGGGGATCGTGGCCGCCCTCACCGCGGCGGCCCTGGGAGCGGTCGGTTTCCTCGCTTACCAGGCCCAGGCGCATGTGCCGCCGGGCCTGGGCCGGCCCGGCCCCGGCGCGTCCGCCTCGGCGGCAGCCCGGGAGCGGCACAGCCCGGGCGCGGCGCCGGCCGGGACCGGCACGGGTGACCGGGTGGTGTACTCGCTCGACGACGACCGGGTCTGGCTGGTCCGGCGCGGGGATCTGGTGCAGCGCAGCTTCCGGGTCACCCCCGGCACGGTCGATCCGCCGCCGGGCGCCTACTGGGTGACGTCCCGCTCCAGCGCGGTCCTCGGCACGGACGGGGTGCCGGTCGAGCACGTCGTGAGGTTCACCAGCGTGGGCGGGGTGGTGATCGGGTTCAGCGCGGCGACCGGTCCGCGCACGACGGCCGGCTCCGCCGCGCGGACCGGGGGCATCCGGGAGACACGGGCCGACGGCGACGCGATGTGGGCCTTCGCGACGGCCGGGGTGAAAGTGGTGGTGATCCGCTAGGCGGCACGGGGGTGCGGCGCGGGGGTCTCGTCCGGCCCCGGGTTCGCTGCGGTGACCGTGTGCGCGCTGCCCTCGCCCGAAGCCTCGGGGGGCTGCGGCGGCCGGGACACCGCGTCCGCCGCCGCGCACGCCGCCAGCAGGTCGCGCACCGACACCTCAGGGACACGGGGCTCGGGCATGGACGCCTCCTGCGGTGCGGAGCCGGGCGCGGTTAGGCAGACCTCACCACTGGCTGGACCCCATGTGACCACGCTCGCCGCCTGCCGCGCAACACCTTGCCGACGCCTTGTCGGAATCCTGGGGCTCAGGCCGTGAGCGTCTCCAGGCCCGCGTCCGTCCAGCGCTGTCCCACACCCGTCAGGGTGACGTGCCGTACCTCGTCCTGGCCCGGGGGTCCGGGGGTGTCCCCCGGAAATGTCGCGGTCCCGACCGCGCGGTGGATGACGACCTGGAGCCGGTCCTCGGTCAGCTCCTCGACCTTGCCCTCGCCCCACTCCACGACGACCACCGAGTCCGGCAGGCTGACGTCGAGGTCGAGGTCCTCCATCTCGTCCAGGCCGCCGCCGAGCCGGTAGGCGTCCACGTGGACCAGGGGCGGCCCATCGCCGAGGGAGGGATGCACCCGGGCGATCACGAAGGTCGGGGAGGTGACCGCGCCGCGCACGCCGAGCCCCTCGCCGAGCCCCCGGGTCAGCGTGGTCTTCCCCGCGCCGAGCTCGCCGCTGAGCATCACCAGGTCGCCCGCGCGCAGCAGCTTGGCCAGCCTGCGGCCCAGTTCCCGCATCTGCTCGGGCGAGGTGATCGTCAGCCGGGTCTCAGCGGGGTTCTGCGGTGCTGCTGGTGCGTCCATAGCCCACAACCGTAGCTCCTGCGGGCACCGCACCCGCGCGCGTGAGCAGGTCGGCGAGGCGGTCGGTGACCGCTTCGGGGTGCTCCAGCATCACCAGGTGTCCGGCGTCCGGGACGAGGACCAGTTCCGCGTCCGGGAGCAGGTCGGCTATCGCCTCGCTGTGCCCGCTGGGCGTGACCAGGTCCTGCACGCCGGCCAGCACCAGCACCGGTATGTCCCGGAAGCAGGCGAGCGCCTCGGTCTTGTCGTGGTCGGTGAAGGCCGGGTAGAACTCGGCGACCACGTCGATCGGCGTGGACTCGATCATCCGCTCGGCGAACCGTTCGACGGCCGGGTCGACGTCGCGCCCGGCGAAGGAGTACCGCTTGATGACCCCGGCGAACAGGTCGGCGGTGGCCCGGCGCCCCTTCTCCACCAGCTCCGCCTGCTGCCCGAGCGCCTTCAGCACCCCGGGCAGGATCCGGCGCACCGCGTTGACGCCGGCCAGCGGCAGCCCGAAGTTGACCTCGCCGAGCCGGCCGGAGGAGGTGCCGACGAAGGCGGTGGCGACGACCCGGTCCCGGATCAGCTCGGGGTACTGGGCGGCCAGCGCCATGATGGTCATGCCGCCCATCGAGTGGCCGACCAGCACGATCGGCCCCTCCGGGACGGCGGCGTCGAGGACGGCCTTCAGATCGCGGCCGAGCTGGTCGATGCTGACCGGCACCCGGTCCCGGATCTGCGCCACGCCCCGCCCGGAGCGGCCGTGGCTGCGCTGGTCCCAGTGCACGGTGCGGACGACGCCGCGCAGGGCGGCGCGCTGGAAGTGCCAGGAGTCCTGGCTGAGGCAGTAGCCGTGGCAGAAGACGACGGTCACGGGCGCCGGCGCCTTGCGGCCGAAGAGGCGGCGCCGGCGCGGGGAGACGTTCGGCCCCGGATCGGGATCGGCGTCGTCGACCTCGTAGTACAGCTCGGTGCCGTCGTCGGCGACCGCGTGGCCGGGGGTGCCGCGCAGGGTGCCGTAGGGGCCCGCGGCGTCCAGCGCCAGCCGGGCCTTCCTGCGCATGCCGCGGCCCACCGTCATCCGCTCCAGGGCGACACCGGCCGCGGCGCCCGCGGCGAGCACGCCTATCGCGGTGCCGGCGAGACCGGTCGCCCTGCGCCAGCTTCCGGCCGCCCCCGCGGCGGAGGCGGCGGCCGCCGAGGCGACGGCTTCGGCCACGGCCTCCGCGCTGCTCTCGCTCACGTACCGCTCCTCTTCGACGTACTCCAGTTCGGTCATCGGTGCGACCGATGGTGCCGCTGACGCCGCCGCAACGGGTATGACCGGTGTTACACGTGATACGGCTCGCGTTCGGCGAACGGTTGCCCGAGTACTCGGTTACCCGGGTTCTTGCCCGTTCACATAGACGCGGGGAACCCGCGTGCCGATGCGTGTGACGATTTCGTAGGCGATCGTGCCGCAGGCCTGCGCCCAGTCCTCGGCGGTGGGCTCACCGCGGTCGCCGGGGCCGAACAGCACGGCCTCGCTGCCCACCGGGGGCTCGTCGCCGCCGAGGTCCACCACGAACTGGTCCATGGCCACCCGCCCGGCTACCGTGCGCCACTTGCCGGCGACCAGCACCGGACCGGTGCCGGAGGCGTGCCGGGGAATGCCGTCCGCGTAGCCGACGGGGACCAGGCCGAGGGTGGTCTCGCCGGGCGTGACGTAGTGGTGGCCGTAGCTGATGCCGTGCCCGCCGGGGACGTGCTTGACCAGGGCCAGCGAGGCGGACAGCGTCATCACCGGGCGCAGTCCGAAGTCGGCCGGAGTGCCCAGCTCCGGGCTGGGCGAGATGCCGTACGTCGCGATGCCGGTGCGCACCAGGTCGAAGTGGCTCTCGGGCAGGGTGAGCGCGGCCGGCGAGTTGGCGATGTGCCGCACCTCGGGGCGCACGCCCTGCTCCTCGGCGTACGCCAGCATCCGGCGGAAGACGTCGAGCTGGGCGGCGATGGAGGGATGCCCCGGCTCGTCGGCGCAGGCGAAGTGCGACCACAGCCCAGTGACCTTCACCAGCCCCTCGGCCTCGGCGCGCAGCGACTCGGCGACCAGTTCCTCCCAGTCCGCCCCCGGCTGGCAGCCGTTGCGGCCCAGCCCGGTGTCGGCCTTGAGCTGCACGCGCGCGGTACGACCGGCCTCGCGGGCCGCCCGGGCGGCCTCCCGCAGCGCCCACATGCCGCTCACCGACACGTCGATGCCGGCCTCGATCGCCTGCCGCCAGGGGCCGCCCGGCACCCACAGCCAGCACAGGATGCGGCCCGGCAGCCCGGCCGCGCGCAGCGCGAGGGCCTCCTCGGGCGTGGCCGTGCCGAGCCAGGTCGCGCCCGCCTCCAGGGCCGCGCGGGCGCACGGCACCGCGCCGTGGCCGTAGGCGTCGGACTTGACGACGGCCATCACGGCCGCACCGGGCGTCCGGGCGCGCAGGGCACGCACATTGGCCCGCAGGGCGCCCAGGTCGATCTCGGCGCGGGCACGCAACGGGGCGGTCGGCACAGTGGCAGTCTCACTCATCGCGCCCCAGTGTCTCATCAGGGCCGTGCGGACTCCGGCCGCAGACCCGGGCACCGGTCGCGCGACGCCGCGCCGGCGCGTACGGGTGCGGCGGCGGGGCGCAGGGGCGCACCGGGTGCACCTTTTGCCGGTGTTGTCCGGGTCAGTGCCGCACGTCCCGCCACGCCTGCGGGATGCGGTCCGCCACGTCGTGCGCGCCCACCGGCGCCCCGTCCGAGGCGAACCGGCCCGCCAGGCCGTGCAGATAGGCCGCCGCGCTGCCCGCGTCCGGCGCCGCCAGGCCCGCCGCCAGCAGGGAGCCGCCGAGCCCTGACAGCACGTCACCGCTGCCGGCCGTGGCCAGCCAGGGCGTCCCGGTGGGGTTCACCCGTACGGCACCGCCCCCGGCGTCGGCGACGAGCGTGGTGGAGCCCTTCAGCAGCACCGTCGCCCGGTAGGCCGCCGCCAGCTCCCGCACCGCGGCCAGCCGGGCCTCCTCGACCTCCTCGCGGCGCACGCCCAGCAGCGCGGCCGCCTCACCGGCGTGCGGGGTCATGAGCGTGGGCGCCGTGCGGCCGCGCACCGTGTCCCGCTCGGCCAGCCGCAGCCCGTCCGCGTCGAGCAGCACGGGCACGTCCGCGGCGAGCACCTCGGCCACGGTCGCCGCGTCGTCCCCGGCGCCCGGCCCGACCACCCAGGCCTGGACGCGCCCCGCCTTGGCCGGGCCCCGGTCGGACACCAGCGTCTCCGGGAAGCGGGCGATCACCGCGTCCCCGGCGGGCCCGACGTACCGCACGGCCCCGGCACCGCCGCGCAGCGCCCCGGAGACGGCGAGCACGGCGGCGCCCGGATAGCGCGCGGACCCGGCGGCGATCCCGACGACCCCGCGCCGGTACTTGTCGCTCTCCGCGGCCGGCGCCGGCAACAGCCGTGCCACGTCGGCGTGTTGCAGGGCCACGAGCTCGGGCTCGGCGGGCAGTTCGAGACCGATGTCGACGAGCCGCACCACCCCGGCGTACTCCCGCGCCGGATCGATCAGCAGCCCCGGTTTGTGGGTGCCGAAGGTGACGGTGAGGTCGGCCCGCAGCGCGGCCCCGCGCACCTCGCCGGTGTCGGCGTCCACCCCGCTGGGCAGGTCCACGGCCACCACGGCGGCCCGGGACCGCTCGACGGCCCTCGCGAGGGCCTCGGCGTCGGGCCGCAGCCCGCCCTTGCCGCCGATCCCCACGATCCCGTCCACGACGAGATCGGCCCGCTCGATCAGCCCCTCGGCGCCGGCCGTCCCGGCGGCCGATCCCCCGGCCGCGCGCAGCGCCGCGAGTCCCCCGGCGTGCGCCCGCTCGGGCGCGAGGAGCACCGCCGTGACCCCGGCCCCGCGCCGGGCCAGCCGCGCCCCCGCGTACAACGCGTCGCCACCGTTGTCACCGCTGCCGACCAGCAGCACCACCCGGCTGCCGTACACCCGCCCGAGCATCCCGGCGCAGGCCGCTGCCAGCCCGGCCGCCGCCCGCTGCATCAGCGCGCCCTCCGGCAGCCGCGCCATCAGGGCCCGTTCGGCCGCCCGCACCGTCTCCACGCCGTACGCACTCCGCATGGCACCGAGTCTGCCCCGGAACCGCCCTCTCCCACACCCGGGGCCGGGCCGCTCAGCCCTCGGCGACCACCACGGCCGAGGCGACGCCCGCGTCATGGCTGAGGGACACGTGCCAGGACCGGACGCCCAGCTCGGCGGCGCGGGCGGCCACGGTGCCGGTCACCCGCAGCCGGGGCTGCCCGCTGTCCTCGACGTACACCTCGGCGTCGGTCCAGTGCAGGCCGGGCGGGGCGCCGAGCGCCTTCGCCAGCGCCTCCTTGGCGGCGAACCGCGCCGCGAGCGAGGCGATCCCGCGCCGCCCGCCGCCGGGCAGCAGCAACTCCCGCTCCAGGAACAGCCTCTCGGCCAGCCCCGGGGTCCGCTCCAGCGACGCGCGGAACCGGTCGATCTCGGCGACGTCGATCCCCACTCCGATGATGCTCATGGCCCGCAGCCTACGGTCAGTACCGGTCCCGCCTGCTGGAATCCCCCGCCGGGCCGCGCGGACGCCGTCTACGCTCCGCGCATGACGTCCCAGGCCTACCTCTCCGAACTGTTCTCGCTCGACGGCCGTGTCGCCGTGGTGACCGGAGGCACCTCCGGCATCGGCCGGGCCATCGCCGGAGCGCTCGCCCGGGCGGGCGCGAGCGTCGTGGTCGTGGCCCGCACCAAAGAGCAACTGGAGCGGACTGCACAGGAGTTGACGGCCGACGGCGGCCGGGCCGGCTGGGTCGCGGCCGATCTGGGCAGCCGCGACGGCGTGCTCGCGGCGGCCGAGGAGGCGGCCGGTGTCTTCGGCGAGCCCGACATCCTCGTCAACTCCGCCGGGATCAACCTGCGTCCGCCGATGGGCGAGCTGGGCGAGGACGTCTGGGACGCCACCATGGCCGTGAACCTCCGGGCGCCCTTCCTGCTGGGGCAGCGGTTCGGGCCCGGCATGGCCGAGCGCGGCTTCGGCCGGATCATCCACATCACCTCCCAGCAGGCCCACCGCGCCTTCGTGCAGAGCGGCGCGTACGGCGTCTCCAAGGGCGCGCTGGAGTCGCTGGCCCGCTCCCAGGCCGAGGCCTGGTCACCGTACGGCGTCACCGTCAACACCCTCGTGCCGGGCTTCGTGATGACGCCGCTGAACGCCCGGCTGTCGTCCGACCCCGAGAAGGTGGCCGCCCTCGCCGCCCGCACGATGACCGGCCGCAACGGCCTCGCCGAGGACTTCGAGGGCGCGGCCGTCTTCCTCGCGAGCCGCGCCTCCGCCTACGTCACGGGCCAGTCCCTCTTCGTGGACGGCGGCTTCTCGGTGCACTGAGCCGGTGGCGGGCTCCCCTACTCCACCGTCACCGACTTCGCCAGGTTCCGCGGCTGGTCCACCTCGTTGCCGCGGGCTGTGGCCAGCTCGCACGCGAAGACCTGCAACGGCACCGTCGCCACCAGCGGCTGCAGCAGCGTCGGCGTGGCCGGGATGCGGATCAGGTGGTCGGCGTAGGGGACCACCGCGTCGTCGCCCTCCTCCGCGATCACGATCGTGCGCGCCCCGCGGGCCCGGATCTCCTGGATGTTGGAGACGATCTTGTCGTGCAGCACCGAGCGGCCGCGCGGGGAGGGCACCACGACCACCACCGGCAGGTCCTCCTCGATCAGCGCGATCGGGCCGTGCTTCAGCTCGCCCGCCGCGAAGCCCTCGGCGTGCATGTAGGCGAGTTCCTTGAGCTTGAGCGCGCCTTCCAGCGCCACCGGATAGCCCACGTGCCGGCCCAGGAACAGCACGGTGTTCTTCGACGCCAGCGTCCGGGCCAGCGCCCGCACCGGCTCCATGGTCTCCAGGACACGCTCCACCTCGACCGAGATCCGGGACAGGTCCCTGATCACGACCTGGATCTCGTCGCCCCACTTGGTGCCGCGCACCTGGCCCAGGTACAGCGCCACCAGGTAGCAGGCGACCAGCTGGGTCAGGAACGCCTTGGTCGAGGCGACGGCGACCTCCGGGCCGGCGTGCGTGTAGAGCACCGCGTCCGACTCGCGCGGGATCGTGGAGCCGTTGGTGTTGCAGATCGCCAGCACCTTGGAGCCCTGCTCGCGGGCGTGCCGGAGCGCCATCAGGGTGTCCATGGTCTCGCCGGACTGGGAGATGGCGATGACCAGGGAGCGGCCGTCCAGGATCGGGTCCCGGTACCGGAACTCGCTGGCCAGCTCCACCTCGCACGGGATGCGCGTCCAGTGCTCGATGGCGTACTTGGCGATCAGCCCGGCGTGGAAGGCCGTACCGCACGCGACGATGACGACCTTGTCGATCTCCCGCAGCTCCGAGGGCGAGATCCGGACCTCGTCCAGGGTCAGCGAGCCCGACGGGTCGATACGGCCCAGCAGGGTGTCGGCGACCGCCCGGGGCTGCTCGGCGATCTCCTTGAGCATGAAGTAGTCGTAGCCGCCCTTCTCGGCGGCGGCCGCGTCCCAGTCGACGTTGTAGGAGCGGACCTCGGCCGGCTGACCGTCGAATCCGGTCACCGTCACGCCGTCGCGGCGCAGCTCCACCACCTGGTCCTGGCCCAGCTCGATCGCGGAGCGCGTGTGGGCGATGAACGCGGCCACGTCCGAGGCCAGGAACGCCTCGCCCTCGCCGACGCCGACCACCAGCGGCGAGTTCCGGCGCGCTCCGACGACCACGTCCGGCTCGTCGGCGTGCACCGCGACCAGCGTGAACGCGCCCTCCAGCCGCCGGCACACCAGCCGCATGGCCTCCGCGAGGTCCGCGCAGGAGGAGAACTCCTCGGCCAGCAGATGCGCGACGACCTCGGTGTCCGTCTCGGACGCCAGTTCGTGGCCGCGCTCGGCGAGTTCGGCCCGCAGCACCGCGAAGTTCTCGATGATGCCGTTGTGGACGACGGCGACCCGGCCCGCGTTGTCGAGATGCGGATGGGCATTGGCGTCGGTCGGCGCGCCGTGCGTGGCCCAGCGGGTGTGGCCGATGCCCGTCGAGCCGGTCGGCAGCGGCCGGTCGACCAGCTCCTTCTCCAGGTTGACCAGTTTCCCGGCCCTCTTCGCCGCGGCCAGCCCGCCGTCCGCCAGTACGGCGACGCCCGCCGAGTCGTAACCCCGGTACTCCAGCCGCTTCAGCCCGGCCATCACGACCTCGAGCGCCGACTGTGACCCTACGTATCCAACGATTCCGCACATGGGCGGCAGCCTACGGCGCGAGAACGGCCCGAACTGGCCGCCGTCTGCCCGAAATCGGAAATTCCCACCGTCGTACGAAGCCCACCCCGCGCCCGAACCGCCATCGGTACCGGCATCGGCACCGGCCGGACCAGCAGCGGACATCACGCTCCGTGCCGCCCGTGCCGTCTCGCCGGGCGTGACGGAGCCCACCCGCCGTGTCGTTCAAACTCCGTTCACAATGAGATGTGATCTCACCGGTCTCCTCGATGCCCCGGAGCGTCCACCGGCACAGGCCGGAGGCGACTCCCTACGTCGACCTCACCCGCGCCGAGTGGAGCGCGCTGCGTGACAAGACGCCGCTGCCGCTCACCGCCGAGGAGGTGGAGAAGCTGCGCGGCCTGGGCGACGTGATCGACCTGGACGAGGTGCGGGACGTCTACCTCCCGCTCTCCCGGCTCCTCAACCTCTACGTCGGCGCCACGGACGGGCTCAGAGGGGCCCTGAACACGTTCCTCGGGGAGAAGGGCTCCCAGTCCGGCACCCCGTTCGTCATAGGCGTCGCCGGCTCGGTGGCCGTCGGCAAGTCCACCGTCGCCCGGCTGCTGCAGGCCCTGCTCTCCCGCTGGCCGGAGCACCCGCGCGTGGAACTCGTCACCACGGACGGCTTCCTGCTGCCCACCCGGGAGCTCCAGGCCCGCGGCCTGATGTCGCGGAAGGGCTTCCCCGAGTCGTACGACCGCCGCGCCCTCACCCGTTTCGTCGCCGACATCAAGGCGGGCAAGGACGAGGTCACCGCGCCCGTCTACTCCCACCTCATCTACGACATCGTCCCCGGCGAGAAGCTCACCGTCCGCCGCCCCGACATCCTGATCGTCGAGGGCCTGAACGTCCTCCAGCCCGCCCTGCCCGGCAACGACGGCCGCACCCGGGTCGGCCTCGCGGACTACTTCGACTTCAGCGTGTACGTCGACGCGAGCGCCGAGGACATCGAGCACTGGTACCTCAGCCGCTTCAAGAAGCTGCGCCAGACGGCCTTCCAGAACCCCGACTCCTACTTCCGCAAGTACACCCAGGTGTCGGAGGAGGATGCCCTCGACTACGCCCGCACGCTCTGGCGGACCATCAACAAGCCGAACCTCGTGGAGAACATCGCGCCCACCCGCGGCCGCGCCACCCTGGTGCTGCGCAAGGGCCCGGACCACAAGGTGCAGCGGCTGAGGCTGCGCAAGCTGTAGCCCGTCCGGTTGGATGGGCGCCATGCTGCATCTTCGCCTGATCACCCCGCCCGGCACGACCGACGAGGTGGTGCGGCTGATCGAGAAGACGGTCGGCACCGCCCATCTCGTCGTACTGCCGGGCGCCGCCCGCAACCCCGCCGGAGACGTCGTGCTGTGCGACGTGGCCCGGGAGGCGGGCGACGAACTCCTCACCTCGCTGCGCCGCCTCGGACTCGAGGAGACCGGCTCCATCGCGGTGGAGAGCATCGACCTCTCCCTCTCCCGGCGCGCCGAGAAGGCCGAGGAGGAGGCCCCGGGCGAGGGCGCGGACGCGGTGCTGTGGGAGGGCCTGGCCGACGCCACCCACGAGGAGTCGACGCTGTCGGTGACCTACCTGGCCTTCATCACGCTCGCCACGATGATCGCGGCCTGCGGTGTGGTCCTCGACAATGCCGTGCTGATCGTCGGCGCGATGGCGGTCGGCCCGGAGTTCGGCCCGCTGGCCGGCCTGTCCACCGCCCTGGTGCAGCGCCATCCCCGGCTCGCGCTGCGCTCGCTGACCGCCCTGCTGGTGGGCTTCGCGGCGGCGATGGCGGTGACGGTCGGCTTCACCGTCCTCATGGACGCCCTCGGCCTGTTCCACCGCTGGCAGCTGGACGGCAAGCGGCCCAACACGGCGTTCGTGTACGCCCCGGACGCCTTCTCCTTCATCGTGGCCGTCCTCGCCGGCATCGCCGGCACCCTCTCCCTGACCTCGGCCAAGTCGGGCGCGCTGGTGGGCGTCGCCATCTCCGTCACCACGGTCCCCGCCGCCGCCAATGCGGCCGTCGCCCTCGCCTACGGCGACACCGCCCAGACCATCGGCTCGGCCGACCAGCTCCTGCTCAACCTCCTGGGCATCGTCCTGGCCGGCACCCTCACCCTCCTCACCCAGAAGCGGCTCTGGGCACGACAGCGCGCACGCACGGCCGGGGCGGGGGGTTGAGGCCGGGGGGTGGGGGTCGTGGCGGGGGGCCGTGGCGAGGGTGCGGGTCGTGGCGGGGCGAGGATCGTGGCGGGGGCTGTGGCGGGCTGAGGGCCGTGGCCGGGGGGATGGGTCGTGGCGGAGGTGAGGGCCGTGGCGCGGGTGAGGGCTGCACCGCGGGCATGGTCCGCAGCGGGGCGAGAGCCCTGGCGAGGGCTGCGGCGGGGGCGTGGATCACAGCGGACGGTGGGCCGCGCACGAACCAGGGACGCCCGCGCGTGGGCCGCACTGGGCGGGGGCCGCAGCGCGGGCGTGAACCGAAACGCGGCGGGCGTGACCCACACCATCGACGTGGCCGCAGGACTGGCGCGGGGCACACCACGAGCCAGAGCCGCAGCGCGGGCAAGCGCGGCACCGGGCGATGAGCCGCGCACGAACCAGGGCCGCCCGCGGAAGCGCACTGAGCGAAGGCCGCAGCAGGCGGTGGGCCGCAGCGTGGGCTACGGCCGCACCGCGAGCCAAGGCCGCAGCGCGGGCCAGGATCGCGGCGCGGGCGTGGGCCGAAGGGCGAGCCGAAACCGTGGCGCGAGCCGCAACCGCACCGCGGGCGTAAGCCACACCGTGGGCGCAAGCCACACCGCGGGCGCAAGCCACACCGCGGGCGCAAGCCACACCGCGGGCGCAAGCCACACCGCGGGCGCAAGCCACACCGCGGGCGCAAGCCACACCGCGGGCGCAAGCCAC
>NZ_JBIDAL010000014.1:0-93435 GCF_043202415.1 Streptomyces sp. NPDC048192 | reverse complement strand
ACACCGCGGGCGTTAGCCGCAGCGCGGGCTAGCCCAGGGCTGACTTGACCGCGTCGGCCAGGCGGCCGGCCACGGAGTGGGCCTGCTCGATGTCGGCGGCCTCGACCATGACCCGGACCAGCGGCTCGGTGCCCGACGGGCGCAGCAGCACCCGGCCGGTGTCGCCCAGCTCCCGCTCCGCCTCGGTGACCGCCGCGGCCAGCTCCGCCGACGTCTTCACCCGCGACTTGTCCACGTCCGGCACATTGATCAGCACCTGCGGCAGCCGCTCCATCACGGACGCCAGCTCCCGCAGCGTACGGCCGGTCTCGGCGACCCGCGCCGCCAGCAGCAACCCGGTCAGCGTGCCGTCACCGGTGGTCGCGTGGTCGAGGACGATGACGTGCCCGGACTGCTCGCCGCCCAGGGCGAAGCCGTGCTCCTTCATCTCCTCCAGCACGTACCGGTCGCCGACGGCCGTCTGGACCAGCCGGATCCCGGCCTTCTCCATCGCCAGCTTGAAGCCCAGGTTGGACATCACGGTGGCGACGACGGTGTCGGCGCGCAGCGCGGAGCGCTCCCGCATGGCCAGCGCGAGGACGGAGAGGATCTGGTCGCCGTCGACCTCCTCGCCGGTGTGGTCCACGGCCAGGCACCGGTCGGCGTCGCCGTCGTGCGCGATACCGAAGTCCGCGCCATGCTCGACGACCGCGGCCTTCAGCTTCTCCAGATGGGTCGAGCCGCAGCCGTCGTTGATGTTGAGGCCGTCCGGCTCGGCGCCGATGGTGACGACCTGCGCGCCGGCCCGGGCGAACGCCTCCGGCGAGACCCCCGAGGCCGCGCCGTGCGCTTCGTCCAGGACGACCTTCAGGCCGTCGAGCCGGTTGGGCAGCACCGAGAGCAGATGGCCGACGTACTGCTCGAAGCCCTCGTCGTAGGCGCGGATCCGGCCGACCCCGGCGCCCGTCGGCCGCTCCCAGGGCTCGCCGTGCCGGTGCGACTCGTACACGGCCTCGATCCGGTCCTCCAGCTCGTCGGCGAGTTTGTGGCCGCCCCGGGCGAAGAACTTGATGCCGTTGTCCGGCATGGCGTTGTGGCTGGCGGAGAGCATGACGCCCAGGTCGGCGCCGAGCGCGCCGGTGAGGTGGGCCACCGCCGGCGTCGGCAGCACGCCGACGCGCAGGACGTCGACACCGGCGCTGGCCAGGCCCGCGACCACGGCCGCCTCCAGGAACTCCCCGGACGCCCGCGGGTCCCGACCGACCACCGCCGTCGGCTTGTGGCCCTCGAAGGTGCCCGCCTCGGCCAGCACGTGCGCCGCCGCCACGGACAGCCCGAGCGCCATCTCGGCGGTCAGGTCCGCGTTGGCGACACCGCGCACGCCGTCCGTGCCGAAGAGTCGTCCCACTTGTCCTCCATCCGATCGCACAAGCTGTTCAGCGCCTGAGCGTCTTGTGTCGTTATACGCCCTCGAGCTGGGATAAACGAACGCCCCGACGGCACAGTGGCGTGCCGCCGGGGCGTTCGGGGTACTGGGGCCTGCCCAACGGATCATGCCGCAGACGCGGGGGCTCACCTCGGCTGCATGGACTCCGTGGCTTTCCTGCGGCCTGACCCGCCGGGCAGGCCCAGCAGGCAGCTGCTGATTAGCGCTTGCTGTACTGCGGGGCCTTGCGGGCCTTCTTCAGACCGGCCTTCTTCCGCTCGACCGCGCGGTCGTCGCGGCGCAGGAAGCCGGCCTTCTTCAGCGGGCCACGGTTGTTGTCGACGTCGGCCTCGTTCAGGGCGCGGGCGACACCGAGGCGCAGGGCGCCGGCCTGACCGGAGACACCGCCACCCGCGATGCGGGCGATGACGTCGTAACGGCCCTCGAGCTCGAGCACCTTGAAGGGCTCGTTGACTTCCTGCTGGTGCACCTTGTTCGGGAAGTAGTCCTCGAGGGTGCGACCGTTGATCTTCCACTTGCCGGTGCCCGGGACGATCCGGACGCGGGCGATGGCGTTCTTGCGGCGGCCCAGGCCGGCGGCCGGCTGGGGCTCGCCGAAGCGGGAGGCCAGGGACTCCGAGGTGTACTCGCCCTCGACGGGGACCTCGGACTCGGTGGTGTAGCTGTCGATGTCAAGCTCTTCGAGCGGCTGCTCGGCAGTGGTCTCGGCCACGATTCTCCTCAGATTCTCTTCAGTCTTAGGGGGTGGCCGGACTTACTGCGCGACCTGGGTGATCTCGAACGGCACCGGCTGCTGCGCGGCGTGCGGGTGCTGGTCACCCTTGTAGACCTTCAGCTTCGAGAGCATCTGACGGCCCAGGGAGTTCTTGGGGAGCATGCCCTTGACGGCCTTCTCGATGGCCTTCTCCGGGTTCTTCTCCAGCAGCTCGTCGTAGCGGACGGAGCGCAGACCACCCGGGTAGCCGGAGTGGCGGTACGCCATCTTCTGGGTCCGCTTGTTGCCGGAGAGGTGCACCTTGTCGGCGTTGATGATGATGACGAAGTCACCAGCGTCGACGTGCGGCGCGTAGATCGGCTTGTGCTTGCCCCGGAGGAGGGTCGCTGCAGTGGTGGCGAGACGGCCCAGGACAACGTCCTGAGCGTCGATGACGTGCCACTGGCGCGTCACATCGCCGGGCTTGGGGCTGTACGTACGCACGGTTCGTAGCCTTCGCTTCGAGTGAATGGTCCTGAACAGGTCACCGAAACGATCACGACAGCCTTGACCCACGGCGGCGACGCAAACCGCGTGCGTGGGGTCGCTGGTCATCGGCCCGGTGGACCGGTGTAAGGGCCCGTCCCGTGAGAATGAGCAAGCCAATACACAACGAACAAGCAGGATAACGGCGTCTTGGGTGCGGGTCAAAACGAGCGAGCTGCGTGCCGATCCGCGCCCCGCGTCTAAGATGCGCCCCATGAGTTACGGGCAGGGGGGACCCCAGTCTCAGTGGGATCCCTGGAAACCGCATTCCCAGCAGCAGTCCTGGAACAGCGGCGGTGACGACGGGACCCCGGACTGGGCGGCGCTCGCCGAGGCCTCCGAGACCCGCAACAAGCGCCGCAGGCTGCTGTTCATCGGCGCCGGCGCCCTCGCCACGATAGCCGTCGGCACCGCCGTCGCCATGGCCGTCGTGTCCGCGAACAAGGGCACCGACGCGTCCGGCGGCCCCACCGGCCTGCCCGCCAGCGCCTCCGTGCCGAGCGGCTCGGCCACGCCGTCCTTCGCGCCCACCAGCGCCCCGCCGCCGCTGGACCCGCGGGACTTCATCGCCAGCGCCAAGAAGGACACCGCCCCGCTCAGCGCCGCCACGCTCTTCCCCGGCACCCAGCTGACCATGGGCGGCACCGTCTACAAGAAGGGCGCCACGGCCGACACGGCGAACTGCGCCTCGGCCGCCGGCGGCACCCTGCCGAAGGTGCTCACCGCGAACGGCTGCACCCGCGTGATCCGCGCCACCTACACCAAGGACGGCATCGCGGTCACCGTCGGCGTCGCCGTCTTCGACACCCAGGCCCAGGCGACGAAGGCCAAGTCCCAGACGAACGACGACAGCATCGTCACCGCACTGCCCGGCAAGGGCGTCAAGCCCTTCTGCGACGGACCCACCTGCCGCTCGACCCGCAACGCCGTCGGCCGCTACGCCTACTTCACGATCAGCGGCTTCACCAACGGCAGGAACGTGACCCCCAAGGACACGAAGGTCTTCCGCGCCGGCGACGACCTGCAGCAGTTCACCTTCGACCAGATCTACCGCCGCGGCCAGGCCCAGGCGTCGGCGGCGGCGAACGGCTGACACCGTTCCCCGGTCCGCCTCCCGGGTGTGAGACGCTCCGGATGATCACCGGCCAGGGGGGGTACGGATGCGGATGCGTGGGCGGATCGGGCTGCTCGGAGCCGGTGCGGGGCTGGCCCTGGGGGTCCCGGCGGCGCTGTGGGCCTGGGACCGGGCGGCCGGCGACCCCGCACCCGCGACGGTCCCGACCGACCTCCGGCAGCGGGACCCTCGGGCCGTCCCCGCCGCCCGCTCCGTGTACGCGCTGCTGGCAGGCCTGGAGAACGAGGCGCGCCGAGGGCGGCCGAGCCGGACGGTCATCGGCCAGCACGTGGAGCTGCAGAACGAGCGGTACAACCCGCGGTACGGCGACTACCGGGGCACCAAGCAGCCGGGCTACTACTACCGCAAGGTCCGGGACATCACCGGCCGCCTGCCCGCCTTCGTGGAGCTCGACCTGGGCCCGGGGTACGGGCAGCCGGGCTGGGCGGTGGGCGAGGCGCGGTCCTACTCGGGCGCCTGGCCCAGCTGCCGCCGCTTCTGGGGATACGCCGAGGACGCGGTGGATCTCGCGGTGGGGGTGTGGGCGGGGCTGCCCCGGGCCGCCGACGGCTCGTACCGCCCGTCCGGCACGCACACGGACTGCGCCTCCGGCACCCAGGTCGCCCTGCCGCCGAACGGGGGCGTCCCGGCGGGCATGGTCGGCTTCTCGTTCCACCAGCCGTACCCGGGCAGCACCGTCAAGGGCTTCGCGCAGACCCTGCACCGCAACTCGCCCGGCGCGAAGGATCCCGGCTGGTTCGGCCGGGTGGTCACGGAGGGCACCGCCGAGCACGCCGCCCTGCTGCACGACCTCGGCTACCTCGCCGACCACCTGGGCTACCTGGCCGACCGCGGCGTACCGGTGCTGCTGCGGCCGTACCACGAGATGAACACCCGGCCCGGCCACGGCTTCTGGTGGGCGGGGCAGGACCCGGAGGCGTACCACCGGCTATGGCGGCTCACCCATGACTTCCTGGTGCACCGGCGCGGCCTGCACAACCTGGTCTTCGTGTGGGCCCCGAACTCCTGGGACGGCTCCTACGGCACACCGCCCGGCCGGTACTACCCGGGCGGCGCGTACGTGGACGTGGTGGGCGTCGACGACTACAGCGGCAGCCCGGCCCGGCCGTACGGCGGCGGCGCCTGGACCGAGGTCTGGTACCGGGGACTGGAGCGGTACGCCCGGCCCCGGATCGTGGCCGAGTCCTTCCACGTGCCGCTCAACACCGACCAGCCCCACACCCTGTCCCGCACGCCGTGGGTGCTGTGGACGGTGTGGGGGCAGGCGCTCACGTACGACAACGTCGGTGAGCCGCGCCACAAGAACACCCCGGCCGACGTGAAACGGACGTACGCCTCTCCGCTGGTGATCACCGCCGAGAAGTGGCGCTCGCTGCGCTCGCTGCCCCATGGCCCACTTGGTTAATTTTTAAACACATACTGCTCACACTATTTCCTTACCGGGCACATACGTGTAAGGATCAGTCACCTGTTCGGCCAGTGGTTTGGGCGCCTGGGGGGGGCATCTGAGCGGCGAGTGGCCGAGACGCCGAAGAAGGCGTCGGGGGGCAGGAAACCCGAAGTGCATGTCGTGGTGCGCACCGCCGCGCCGCGACGGAGATCGCTGCCGCCTCGACGCGCCACCGATCTCACGGGGAGTTCCGCAGTCGTCATGGCATCGACACTGGTCGACGGGGGGGCGCCGCACTCGCGGCACCATCAGAAGCTGGCGAAACGCACCGCCGCATGGAAGCCCGGCGTCCTGCCGTTTCTGATCCCGCTGGTGTTCCTGACCCTCTTCAGCCTCTGGTCGTACACACCCAGCCACTCGCCGCTGGCCTGGCTGATCACCGTCTGCTGGGCCCTTCCGGTGCCCGGAGTGCTGGTGTCGATCCAGGGCTTCGCGCTCATCCGCCGCCGGATCCGCAGGTCCCATCTGATGACCCCGCCGGCCCCGGTCGACCAGGACTTCCTGATCGTGCTCGTGCCTACGATCGGGCGCCACGACACCTACCCGGCCCTGGAGCGCTCCGTCCTCTCCTACGTGGAGCACCTGCCGGAATGGTTCCCGTACATGCGCGTGGACGTCCTCACGGAGGAGGGCTGCGAGGCCGCCGAGCGGATCGACCAGCTGGCCTCGAGCAGCCCCCTGATCCGCGTGGTCACGGTCCCCAAGGCGTACCAGACCAGGAACGGCACCCGGTTCAAGGCCCGCGCCAACAACTACGCCCACGAGCTGCGCATCGAGGAGGGCGAGGCCCTGGAGCACGTCTGGGTGCTGCACATGGACGACGACACCGGTGTCGGCCCCGACACCTCGGCGTCCCTCGCCCAGTTCATCAACCGCCAGCGCCGGGCGGCCCCCGAAGAGGTCAAGCACATGGCGCAGGGCATCCTGACCTACCCGCGCGAGAACGCGGTGAGCCTGATCACCTGGTTCGCCGACGCCATCCGCCCCGCCGACGACATCGCGCGGTTCCGCGCCTTCACCGGCCTCGGCACCCCGGCCGCCGGCGTCCACGGCGAGCTGCTGGTCATCCGCGCCTCCATCGAAGCCGAGATCGGCTGGGACTTCGGCCCGAAGGAGATCGTCGAGGACGCCCGGCTGGCCCTGACCTTCTGCCGCCTCTACCCGGGACGCAGCGACTGGTTCAACGGCCGCTGCTACGGCGCCTCGCCGGCCAACACCAAGGACTTCATCAAGCAGCGCGAACGCTGGGCCTGGGGCCTGGTCGCCCTCTGCTTCAACCGCAAGGTGCCGCTGCGTTACCGCTGGTTCCTGACCATCTGCGTGACCAGCTGGATCCTCGGCCCGCTGCAGCACGTCGGCACCATCCTGTTCGTGGCCTGGTTCATCGGTGACATGAACACCTCGCCGGTGACCCAGTCGGTCGTCCTGCTGTGGTCGATCAGCTTCGCCTATGTGATCTGGGCGTACTGGGAAGGGCTGCGGCTCAACGCGATCGCCTCGGTGAACGGCAGACGCAAGTGGTGGGAGCCCATGGCCGTCCTCCTCCTGCTGCCCTACTTCTCCCTCATCGAGGGGATCGGCGGCATCAAGGGCCTGTGGAAGTTCGTCCGCCGCGAGGAGAACAAGTTCGTCGTCATCGCCAAGCCCGCCTGACCGGAAGAGATCACACAGCCATGAAGCGCGCACGCCTGCCCATGCTCGCCGTGCTCCCCGTCACCGTCATCTCCTTCGTGATCGCGGTCCCCGTCGTGCTCGGCGACCACCCGGTGCAGTGGTCCTCGGGCTCACTCGTGCCCCATCTCGTGCTCGACGGCAAGGAACCCGCCCAGCGGGCCGGCACCGGGGGCGGCGACGGCAAGAGCCCGGCGGCCCCCTCTGCGACCGCCGAGGTCGCCAAGGTGGACAAGGAGTGGAAGCAGGGCATGCCCCAGTGGGGTGTCCAGCTCTACTGGGAGGACAACCCCGCGCACTCCCTCACCTACATCGAGAAGCAGGCCCGGCTGCACGCGAACTACCTGGTCGGGCTGCACGCCAACTCCGTCAGCGTGAGCTTCCCGTTCTTCACGGGAACCCGCTCGTCGACGAAGATCAGCCCGGGTGACAAGACACCGACGCCCGAGCATCTCGCCCGGGTGCTGCGGATCTTCCATGAGGCCGGCTTGCGCACGACCGTCCGGCCCCTCATGGACGAGCACTCGCTGACCGCGGAGAACGGCTGGCGCGGCAACATCAGGCCCGCCGACCGCGACGCCTGGTTCACGTCGTACGAGAAGTTCCTGACCCCCTATCTGAAGGCCGCCGACAGCGAGAAGGCGACCACCTTCGTCATCGGTACCGAACTGAACTCCCTGCAGGGCGATCCGCACTGGGACGGCCTGGTGGACGACGCCGAGAAGTTGTTCGGCGGCGAGGTCGCCTACGACGCCAACTGGGACGCGTACGTCACCGGCCCCGTGACCATGCCGGTCACCCATCTCGGGATCGACGCCTACTTCCCGGTCAAGGTCGGCGACGACGCCTCGGTGTCCACCCTGGCCGCCGGCTGGAACAAGTGGCTGGACAGGAAGGCCACCGGCCCCCTGCCGAAGATCACCGTCGCTGAGGCCGGCATCGGCGCGATGAACGGCGCCTACCACGCGCCCGGCGACTTCTACACCAAGCGCGCCCTCAACCCACGGGTGCAGGCCAACTGGTACACCGCCGTCTGCCAGGTCGTCCAGGAACGGCACATGAGCGGCGTCTACTGGTGGTCGATCTACTTCGACGACGACCCGAACACCAAGCCCGACGACAAGGTCGCCTCCCGGCTCGACTTCGCCGGACGCCCCCTCACCGAGAAGGCCATCACCTCCTGCTTCACCTCCGGCTACGCAGGACCCGGCGACGAGACCGCAAGCTGAGCGAGGGACGCCATCATGCAAGAAGCCATCATCCTGGTGGGCGGCAAGGGAACCCGACTGCGCCCCTTGACGAACCACACTCCGAAACCGCTGCTCGACGTCGCGGGCTCCTCCTTCATCCGGCACCAGATCGCCAAGCTGATGGACGCCGGCGTCGAGCACGTCGTGTTCGCCACCTCCTACCTCGCCGACCTGTTCGAGCAGGAGTTCAAGGACTTCTCCCAGGACCTGGAGATCTCCTACGCCGTCGAGGAGGTCCCGCTCGGCACCGGAGGGGCGATCCGCAACGCCGCACGGCTGCTGCGCGGCACCTCGGCCGACGCGCCGGTGCTGATCCTCAACGGCGACATCCTGTCCGGTGTCGACCTGCGCGCCGTCGTCGAGCGGCACCGGGCCCGCGACGCCGACGTGACCCTGCACCTCACCCGGGTCCCCGATCCGCGCGCCTTCGGTCTCGTCCCGACCGACGAGGCCGGCCGGGTGACGTCCTTCCTGGAGAAGCCCAAGACACCCGAGGAATGCGTCACCGACCAGATCAACGCCGGTTGCTACGTCTTCCGCCGCTCCGTCCTGGACGCCATCCCGGCCGACCGTGAGGTCTCGGTCGAGCAGGAGACCTTCCCGCGGCTCGTCGCCGGGGGCGGGCGCGTCTTCGGTCATGTCACCGACGACTACTGGCGTGACCTCGGCACCCCGCTCGCCTTCGTGCACGGGTCCGCCGACCTGGTCACCGGCCGGGCGACCTCACCGCTGGTGGGACCGCCGGCCGAGGCCCTGATCCATCCCACGGCCGTGGTCCATGCCACCGCCCGCGTCACGGGCGGCTCGACGATCGGCCCGCACGCCGTGATCGGACCGCGTGCGGTCGTCGACCAGTCCATCGTCGGCGCGAACGTCACCGTGGCCGAAGGCGCGCGGATCCACGAGTCGGTGGTCGACCACGACTCGTCCATCGGCAGCGAATCGTTCCTCCGCGAGGTTGTGGTGGGCTGCCACTCGCACGTCGGCGCACAGAACGAACTGCCCGCCCAGCTGCGGCTCGCGTGCGGCGTCCGCATTCCCTCCCTGGCGGTGCGGATGAGCGGCACCGCCACCGCCTGCCTGACGGCCCACTGAGAGATCCGGCCCGGCCGGACAGCCACAGGAGAGACGTGACCACCCATCAAGCCACCGCGACAAGCGACCCGACCCGGCCGCCCGGGCACCGGCCGGCACAGCGCCGCCGAAGAGCCCCGAAGGAAGACCGGCTGCGCAAGTACCGGCCCGACCTTCAGGGCCTGCGGGCCGTCGCGATCACGATGGTCGTCCTCGTGCACACGGGCATCCTCGGCATCCACGGCGGCGTCGACGTCAGCTTCACGCTCAGCGGCTTCCTCATCGGCAGCCAGCTCCTCGCGGAGATCGACAAGACCGGCAAGGTGTCGCTCGGCAAGTTCTGGGCCCGCCGGTTCCGGCGGCTGGCGCCGGGAGCCGCCCTCACCATCGTCGTGACGGCCGTCGTGGCCTGGATCTACGCCAGCCCGTTCAAGTTCCGCGGCTACATGCAGGACGGCTTCGCGGCCTCGCTGAGCTTCATCAACTGGCGCCAGGCCGAGAACGGCACCGACTACTTCGCCGCCGACGGCAGCCAGTCGCCGTACCAGCACTTCTGGTCGCTCAGCATCGAGGAGCAGTTCTACGTCCTCGCGCCGATCGCGCTCGTCGTCGTCGCCTGGCTCAGCCGGGCCGTCTTCCGCAACCGCTTCCTGGTCGGGCTGTTCCTGGCCGCCGTGATCGGCGGCTCGCTGTATCTGTCGGTCACGACGACGCACACCAACCAGCCGCTCGCCTACTTCGGCACCCCGACCCGCGTGTGGGAACTGGCCGTCGGCGTATTCGTCGCCCTCAACGCCCGGCTCCTGTCCCGCATGTACGAGGGCCTGGCGGCCGTCCTCAGCTGGGTGGGACTCGGCACCGTCCTGGTCACCGCGTCGCTCATCACCGAGCAGACCCCCCTGCCCGGGTACGCCGTGGGCGGCCCCGTGCTGGGCGCCGCCCTGATCATGGCCGGCGGCTGTGCCAACCCCCGCCTCGGCGCCGAGCGGCTCCTCGACAACCCCGTCTTCAACTTCGTCGGCAACGCGAGCTACGGCTGGTACCTCTGGCACTGGCCGCTGCTGATCCTCTGGTCGGACATCGTCGGCCACGAGATCACCTACTCCGACCGCTTCCGCGTCGCCTCGGGCTCCTTCGTGCTGGCCGTCGCCGGACACTATGTGATCGAACGGCGTCTGAAGGCCAACGCCAAGCTCGTCCAGATCCCGTGGCGCGGCATCCTGACCGGCCTGACCCTCACCGCCACCGCAGCCGCCGCCATGGTCCTCGCCCTGCGGGTGGTACCGCTCAACCTGACGGTCGACACGGCCACCGGCGCCGCGGCGAGCGGCTTCAAGGGCATCGCATCCGTCGAGCAGGCCGTGAAGGAGCGCGACCATCCCCGGATCAGCGAAGACGCCCTGCTCGAGGCCCCACACGACCGCGGTGACCACGGCTGCATCGACGATCTGCTCATCACCGCCTATGCACTCCAGGACAAGTGCGTCATCGGCGACACCTCGGCCAAGCGGACGATGGTGCTGCTGGGCGATTCGCACGCGTACCAATGGGGCAACGCGTTCGACAAGCTCGGTAAGAAGCTGCACGTCAAGGTCATCACCGTGATCAAGAGCGGCTGCTCCCCCGAGGTGTACAAGATCACGCGTGAGGACCTCGGCCGCGACTACACCGAGTGCACGAGTTGGCGGAAGACGGCCCTCGACAAGATCGACCAGCTCCGCCCGGACGTGCTCGTCGTGGCGAACCGCGCCCAGGCGACCACCACCCGCCAGGGCGCGGACCAGACGTTCAAGCGGCTGAAGGCCACCGGCGCCAAGCTGGTCTACCTCACGGACACGCCCTACCCGAACCGCTCCATCCCGGACTGCCTGGCCACCAAGGGCGCCGAGATCGGTACCTGCAGCCCCAAGTCCACGGAAGTCATCGACCGCGCCGAGTACCGGCTCATGGAGCGGGAGGCAGCCGAGAACCACGGGTTCAAGGTCATCGACACGATCCCCGCGTTCTGCGCCGAAGGCTACTGCCCGGCGGTGATCGGCGGACACGTCGTCTACTGGGACTACAGCCACATGACCGGCGGCTATTCCACGTCCCTGGAGCCGTACCTGGAGCCGAAGTTCAAGAAGGTCCTCGCCGGCTGACCACACTCACGTCGTACGCACCCGCACCCGGCGGGCCTGCCGCTGCCTCTCGAGCAGCAGTTCGTCCGCCGGGTAGCCGACCTCTTCCAGGGTCAGGCCGTGCGGCCGTACGACGTGGACGGCGCTGTCGCGGACCCCGGCGTCCAGCACCTTCCGGGGCCACTCCACGCCGCGGTGGCCGTCGCCGGCGAAGAGCAGCGCGCCGACCATGGAGCGGACCTGGTTGTGGCAGAAGGCGTCGGCCCTGACCTCGATCTCGATGATGCCGTCCGCGCGCCGGGTCACGCCGAAGTCGAGGATCTCCCGGATGGTGGTCGCGCCCTCCCGCTTCTTCGCGTACGCCGCGAAGTCGTGCTCCCCGATCAGGGACTTGGCGGCGGCGTCCATCACGGCGACGTCCAGCGGCCAGTCGTGCCACAGGACGTGGCCGCGCAGCAGCGGGTCCACACCGCCGGGGTTGTCGGTGACCCGGTAGACGTAGCGCCGCCAGACCGCGGCGAACCTCGCGTCGAAACCGCTGGGCGCCTCCCGCAGGGCCCACACCCGTACGTCCCGGGGGAGGCGGCCGGCGAGCCGCTTGAGCAGCTTGCCGCTCTGCTCCGCCCAGACCTCGCGGGGCAGGTCCACATGGGCCACCTGGCCACGGGCGTGCACGCCGGCGTCGGTGCGTCCGGCCACCGTCAGCTCGAACGTCTCCGGCGACCGCGTCACCGTGCGCAGGGCGTCCTCCACCTCGCCCTGGACCGTCCGCCGGCCGCCGGCCTGCTTGGCCCAGCCGTGGAAGCCGGTGCCGTCGTAGGAGAGGTCGAGGCGGACGCGGACGAACCCGGGCTGTACTTCACTCACGAAACAGATCCTCTCAGGTACGCAAAAGCGGGCCCGCCCGGTGAAGGGCGGACCCGCTCAGCTCACGGCAGAGCCTCAGGCCTCCGTGGACTCCTCGGCCGGAGCCTCGGCGGCCTCGGTCTCCTCGGCCTTGGCCTCCTGGGCCTTGGCCTCGTCGGCCTCCTTGACCGCACGCTTGGTGGCGGCCTCGGCCTCACCCACGGCGTTCTGCTGCACCGTCAGCGCCTCGACCAGCTCGATGACGGCCATGGGCGCGTTGTCGCCCCGGCGGTTACCGATCTTGGTGATGCGGGTGTAGCCACCCGGACGGTTCTCGTACCGCGGGCCGATCTCGGTGAAGAGCGTGTGGACGACGCTCTTGTCCGTGATGACCTGGAGCACCTGACGGCGGTTGTGAAGGTCGCCCTTCTTCGCCTTGGTGATCAGACGCTCGGCGTACGGGCGCAGGCGGCGGGCCTTCGCCTCGGTGGTGGTGATACGGCCGTGCTCGAACAGCGACTTCGCCAGGTTGGCGAGGAGCAGCTTCTCGTGCGCGGCGCTGCCGCCCAGACGGGCACCCTTGGTGGGCTTCGGCATGGGTTCTTCTCCTGTGTGTCTGCCCCGGCCGTATCAGGTACCGGGGTCAGTATCCGAGCAGGCGGTTGCCTGTCGGAGATCCGGGTGCCTGTCGCCAGGCACCCGGAAGTGGATCGCGCTCAGTACCGGATCAGTACTGCTCGGTCTCCACGAAACCCGCGTCCGCGTCGTCGTCGGCGCCGAAGGCGTCGGCAGCGGCCGTGGGGTCGAATCCGGGCGGGCTGTCCTTGAGGGCCAGGCCCATGCCGGCCAGCTTCGCCTTGACCTCGTCGATGGACTTCGCACCGAAGTTACGGATGTCCAGCAGGTCGGCCTCGGAGCGGGCGACGAGCTCACCCACGGAGTGGATGCCCTCACGCTTGAGGCAGTTGTAGGAACGGACCGTGAGCTCCAGCTCCTCGATCGGCAGCGCCAGGTCGGCGGCCAGGGCGGCGTCCGTGGGGGACGGGCCCATGTCGATGCCCTCGGCGTCGATATTAAGTTCACGCGCGAGACCGAACAGCTCGACCAGGGTCTTGCCGGCGGAGGCCATGGCGTCACGCGGACGCATCGCCTGCTTGGTCTCGACGTCGACGATCAGCTTGTCGAAGTCGGTGCGCTGCTCGACACGCGTGGCCTCGACCTTGTACGTGACCTTCAGCACCGGCGAGTAGATGGAGTCGACCGGGATACGGCCGATCTCCTGGCCCACCTGCTTGTTCTGCACGGCGGAGACGTAACCGCGGCCGCGCTCGACCGTCAGCTCCATCTCCAGCTTGCCCTTGCCGTTGAGCGTGGCGAGGACGAGGTCGGGGTTGTGCACCTCGACACCGGCCGGGGGCGCGATGTCGGCGGCGGTGACCAGACCCGGGCCCTGCTTGCGCAGGTACATCACGACCGGCTCGTCGTGCTCCGAGGAGACGACCAGCTGCTTGATGTTGAGGATCAGGTCGGTGACGTCCTCCTTGACGCCCGGCACGGTGGTGAACTCGTGCAGGACGCCGTCGATGCGGATGCTGGTGACAGCAGCGCCGGGGATCGACGACAGGAGGGTGCGGCGGAGGGAGTTGCCGAGGGTGTAGCCGAAGCCCGGCTCCAGCGGCTCGATCACGAACCGGGAGCGGAACTCGTCGACGACCTCTTCGGTCAACGAGGGTCGCTGAGCGATCAGCATGTGTGGATCAGATCCTTCATTCGTGGACGCCCGCTATTTGACGTCCGACGGAAACCGCGCCAAGGAAAAGCGCGGGTACTGCAAGGGTACGGGCGATACGGCCCGGAAGAGCCGTACCGCCCGGAACCACTGCCTGTGAAGCGAACGTCAGACGCGGCGGCGCTTCGGCGGACGGCACCCGTTGTGCGGGGTCGGGGTGACGTCCTGGATGGAGCCGACCTCGAGGCCCGTGGCCTGCAGGGAGCGGATCGCGGTCTCACGACCGGAGCCCGGGCCCTTGACGAACACGTCGACCTTGCGCATGCCGTGCTCCTGGGCACGGCGGGCGGCCGACTCGGCGGCCATCTGCGCGGCGAACGGCGTGGACTTCCGGGAGCCCTTGAAGCCGACGTGGCCGGCGGAGGCCCAGGAGATCACGTTGCCCGACGGGTCCGTGATGGAGACGATCGTGTTGTTGAACGTGCTCTTGATGTGCGCGTGGCCGTGAGCGACGTTCTTCTTTTCCTTGCGGCGCACCTTCTTGGCAGCGCCCTGACGACCCTTGGGGGGCATCTACTAACTCCTACGGGAGGTGGTCGGTCCTACAGCGAAGACCGTGGACAGGGTGTCCGCTGCGGACTACTTCTTGCCCGGCTTCTTCTTGCCGGCGATGGCGCGACGCGGGCCCTTGCGGGTGCGGGCGTTGGTGCTGGTGCGCTGACCGCGGACAGGCAGACCGCGACGGTGACGGAGACCCTGGTAAGTGCCGATCTCGACCTTGCGGCGGATGTCGGCCTGGATCTCGCGACGGAGGTCACCCTCGGTCTTGATGTTGTTGTCGACGTACTCGCGGATCGCGACCAGCTGCTCTTCGGTCAGGTCGCGGACGCGGGTGTTCGGGTCGACGCCGGTCGCAGCCAGCGTCTCCTTCGAGAGGGTCCGGCCGATGCCGAACACGTAGGTGAGGGCGATCTCCACGCGCTTGTCGCGCGGGATGTCAACACCGGAAACGCGTGCCATTCAATGGCTCCTGGTGATCTTCGGAGGTCTTCCGCAGAACCGGCTCCCGGCCGCCGTACCAGGTACGAACCGGGTCCCCGGCCTCCGAACCGGGGGTGTCGAGCTGGATGGCTCGGGCTCTGCGTATGAACATATTCAGCTCGCGTCGCGCGAATCTCTGCGATAGAGGTGCAGAGGGTGTCGGTCGTGCGTCAGCCCTGGCGCTGCTTGTGGCGCGGGTTCTCGCAGATGACCATGACCCGACCGTGACGGCGGATCACCCTGCACTTGTCGCAGATCTTCTTGACGCTCGGCTTGACCTTCATTAGGTGAGGTTCTCCGGGTCAGTGCCATCACCCCGCCGAAGCGGGATGCGGGCAAGATCTACTTGTAGCGGTAGACGATCCGGCCACGCGTCAGGTCGTACGGAGACAGCTCCACCACGACCCGGTCGTCAGGGAGGATGCGGATGTAGTGCATACGCATCTTGCCGCTGATGTGTGCCAGGACCTGGTGGCCGTTCTGGAGCTCGACCTTGAACATGGCGTTCGGCAGAGACTCGACGACAGTGCCCTCGATCTCGATGGCACCTTGCTTCTTGGCCACGCTTCGCCCTTCGAATCGACTACCTTGATCGACTCTCCTGCTTCCCCAGCTGGGGCGCATGCGGACATGCGGGTGCACGAGAGCCGACGAGTCAGTCTACGTCGGCGCACCCGGAAACGCGAATCGAGGAAGTCTGCCCCATCCCGGTGATCCCTATGCGAGCGGGTCGGGAGCGGCCGTGACGCCGTACTCGGCGAGCTTCGCCCTGCCGCCGTCGGGGGCGGTCAGCACCAGCGGGCCCTGCTCGGTCAGGGCGACGGAGTGCTCCCAGTGGGAGGACCAGGTGCCGTCGGTGGTGATGACCGTCCAGTCGTCCGAGAGGACCTCGGTCTTCGGCGTGCCGAGCGAGACCATCGGCTCGATGGCGAGGCAGAAGCCGGGCACCAGCTTGGGCCCCTTGCCGCGGCGCCGGTCGACGTAGTTCAGCAGGTGCGGGTCCATGTGCATCTCGGTGCCGATGCCGTGGCCGCCGTAGTCCTCGATGATGCCGTAGCGGCCGCCGCCCGGCTTCGGCTGGCGGCGGATGTACGTCTCGATGGCCCGGGAGATGTCGACCAGGCGGTTGCCCTGCTTCATGGCCGCGATGCCGGCCCACATCGACTCCTCGGTCACCCTGGACAGCTCGATCAGCTCCGGGGCGTGACCGGAGCCCACGAACGCCGTGTAGGCCGCGTCGCCGTGCCAGCCGTCGACGATGGCGCCGCAGTCGATGGAGATGATGTCGCCGTCCTTCAGGACGACGTCCTCGGACGGGATGCCGTGGACCACGACGTCGTTCACGGACGTGCAGATGGTGGCGGGGAAGCCGCCGTAGCCCAGGAAGTTCGACTTGGCGCCGTGCTCGGCCAGCACCTTGCGGGCGACCTCGTCCAGGTCCTTGGTGGAGGCGCCGGGCACCGCGGCCTCGCGGGTCGCCGCGTGGATGGCGGCGACGACCAGACCCGCCGCACGCATCTTCGCGATCTGCTCGGGCGTCTTGATCTGCACCATGGGGGGCCTGCGCTCTCCGTCACTCACATCGGCTGGGTTGTCGGTACAACAGTACGGCCGCGGCACCCTGGGGCGGGCACCGCGGCCGGAAGAGCCGGGCTGTCTACTGCTCGGCCTTCTCGCGCTTGAGCACTTCCAGCGCCCGCTGCGTGATCTCGTCCACCGGGCCCAGGGAGGAGATCGTCACGACCAGGCCCTGCGCCTTGTAGTAGTCGATGATCGGCTCGGTCTGCGTGTGGTAGACCTCCAGCCGCGTGCGGACGGTGTCCTCGGAGTCGTCGTCGCGCTGGTACAGCTCGCCGCCGCAGACGTCGCAGACGCCCTCCTTCTTCGGCGGGCTGTACGTCACGTGGAACACGTGAGAGGAGTCGTTGCGGCAGATCCGCCGGCCGGCGATCCGCTTCACGACCTCGTCCTCGGGGACCTCCAGGTCCAGGACCGCGTCCAGGGTGATGCCCTCGGTCTCCAGCAGCTCGTCCAGCGCCTCCGCCTGCTGCACGTTGCGCGGGAAGCCGTCCAGCAGGAAGCCCTTCTCGGCGTCCGGCTGCTCCATGCGGTCCTTGGCCATCGCGATGGTGACCGTGTCCGGCACCAGGTCGCCGCGGTCCATGTAGGACTTGGCCAGCTTGCCCAGCTCGGTCTGCTGGCTGATGTTGGCCCGGAACAGGTCGCCCGTGGAGATGTGCGGAATGGACAGCTTCTCGGCGAGGCGGACGGCTTGCGTTCCCTTACCGGCACCCGGCGGCCCGACGAGGACGATACGCATCAGCGGAGGAACCCTTCGTAATTGCGCTGCTGGAGCTGGCTCTCGATCTGCTTCACCGTCTCGAGACCGACACCCACGATGATCAGGATGCTGGTACCGCCGAACGGGAAGTTCTGGCTTGCCCCGAAGCCCACCAACGCCATTGTCGGTACGAGAGCGATCAGACCCAGATACAGCGAACCCGGCCAGGTGATCCGGTTGAGCACGTAGCTGAGGTACTCAGCGGTCGGTCGGCCAGCCCGGATGCCCGGGATGAAGCCACCATACTTCTTCATGTTGTCGGCGACTTCCTCGGGGTTGAAGGAGATCGCCACGTAGAAGAACGCGAAGAAAACGATGAGCAAGAAGTACAGAGTGATGTAAATCGGGTGGTCGCCCTTGGTCAGATTCTGGGTGACCCACTGCTTCCAGCCCGCATTGCCCCCCGCGAACTGCGCCACAAGCGCCGGGATGTAGAGCAGCGAGGAGGCGAAGATGACGGGAATCACACCCGCCTGGTTCACCTTGAGCGGGATGTAGGTGGACGTACCGCCGTAGGAACGGCGGCCGATCATGCGCTTCGCGTACTGCACCGGGATGCGGCGCTGGGCCTGCTCGACGAAGACGACGAGCGCGACCATGACCAGGCCGACCAGGATCACGGTGCCGAACTCGATCCAGCCGCCGGCCAGGGTGCCCTGCTTCTTGATGGCCCACAGCGCGGACGGGAAGGTCGCGGCGATCGAGATGAACATCAGGATCGACATGCCGTTGCCGATGCCGCGGTCGGTGATCAGCTCGCCGAGCCACATCACGACGGCCGTGCCGGCGGTCATGCAGACCACCATCGTGATCGTCGCGAAGATCGTGCGGTCCGGGACGATGCTGGAGGCCACCGAGCAGCCGTTGAACAGCGCGCCGCTGCGCGCGGTGGCGACCAGGCCGGTGCCCTGGAGGATGGCGAGCGCCACGGTCAGGTAACGGGTGTACTGCGTGATCTTCGCCGTACCCGCCTGGCCCTCCTTCTTCAGGGCTTCCAGGCGCGGAATGACCACGGTCAGCAGCTGAAGGATGATGCTGGCCGTGATGTACGGCATGATGCCGAGCGCGAAGACCGTGATCTGCAGCAGCGCACCACCGCTGAACATGTTGACGAGACCGAACAGGCCCTGGTTGCCCTGTGCCTCGGTCACACACTGCTGGACGGCCTTGTAGTTGACGCCGGGGATCGGAATGTGGGTACCGACCCGGTAGACCACGATGATGCCCAGCGTGAAGAGCAGCTTCTTGCGCAGGTCGGGCGTCCTGAACGCCCGGGCGAACGCGGTGAGCACGGTGCCTCCTGCGACCCCCGCGCAACTGCGTCAAGGGTGACGGTCTTGAGGTTCGACGGATAGAGACGAATAGCTAACGGTCAACTGCCGTTCAGAGTGCCCCATGGGAAGCACCCGGTGAAAGTAGGCAGTGCAGGCCACCTTACCGGCGAAGGCGCCGCCCTAGGAACGACCGACCGGGGATACCCCATTTTGTGGAGTATCCCCGGTCGGGATCGTTCACGTCATCGAGGGACCCGAAGGACTCAGACCAGCTCGGTGACCGTACCGCCGGCGGCGGTGATCTTCTCCTTGGCGGAGCCGGAGACGGCGTCGACCGTCACCTGCAGCGCCACGGAGATCTCGCCCTGGCCGAGGACCTTGACGAGGCTGTTCTTGCGAACGGCGCCCTTGGCCACCAGCGACTCGACGGTGACCTCGCCACCCTCCGGGTAGAGCGCGGCCAGCTTGTCGAGGTTCACGACCTGGTACTCGGTCTTGAACGGGTTCTTGAAGCCCTTCAGCTTCGGGAGACGCATGTGGAGCGGCATCTGGCCACCCTCGAAGCTCTCCGGAACCTGGTAGCGGGCCTTGGTGCCCTTGGTACCACGACCGGCCGTCTTACCCTTCGACGCCTCACCACGACCGACACGGGTCTTGGCGGTCTTGGCGCCCGGGGCGGGACGGAGGTTGTGGATCTTGAGCGGGTTCTGCTCCGCCATGATCAGTCGACCTCCTCGACCGTCACGAGGTGGCGGACGGTGTGCACCATGCCGCGGAACTCGGGGCGGTCCTCCTTGACGACCACGGTGTTGATCCCCTTGAGACCAAGCGACCGCAGGGTGTCACGGTGGTTCTGCTTGCTGCCGATGTAGGACTTGACCTGCGTGATCTTGAGCTGCGCCATGATTACGCACCCGCCCCGGCACGCGCACGGAGAAGAGCCGCAGGGGCGACGTCCTCGAGCGGCAGACCACGGCGGGCCGCGATCTCCTCGGGACGCTGCAGGCCCTTCAGGGCCTCCACGGTCGCGTGCACGATGTTGATGGCGTTGTCGGAGCCGAGCGACTTCGACAGCACGTCGTGGATACCGGCGCACTCGAGCACGGCACGCACCGGACCACCGGCGATCACACCGGTACCGGGGGACGCGGGCTTGAGCAGCACGACGCCGGCAGCCTTCTCACCCTGGATGGGGTGCGGGATGGTGCCCTGGATCCGGGGGACCTTGAAGAAGTGCTTCTTGGCCTCCTCCACACCCTTGGCGATGGCGGCCGGCACCTCCTTGGCCTTGCCGTAACCGACACCCACGGTGCCGTCACCGTCGCCCACCACGACCAGCGCGGTGAAGCTGAAGCGACGACCACCCTTCACAACCTTGGCGACGCGGTTGATCGCGACGACGCGCTCAACGTACGCGGTCTTCTCGGCGGCAGCAGCGCCGCCGTCACGGCCCTTCCGGTCCCGCCGCTCGCCGCCACCGGCACCGCTTCCGCGGCGCTGGGGTCCAGCCATTGGATTACCTCTCTCTTTCCGCTAGCTACAAGCGGCTCAGAACTTGAGCCCGGCTTCGCGGGCGGCGTCCGCCAGGGCGGCGATGCGCCCGGCGTACTGGTTGCCACCACGGTCGAACACGACGGCCTCGACACCGGCGGCCTTGGCACGCTCGGCGACCAGGGCGCCGACCTGCTTGGCCTGCGCGGACTTGTCGCCCTCGCCACTGCGGATCGACGCGTCCAGAGTGGACGCCGACGCCAGGGTGTGGCCCTTCAGGTCGTCGATCACCTGCGCCACGATGTGGCGGTTGGAGCGGGTCACGACCAGACGGGGACGCTCCGCCGTACCGGACACCTTCTTGCGGATCCGGATGTGACGGCGCTTGATCGCGGCGCGCTTGTAGGCGTCGCCCTTGAGGATCTTCTGCCCGTATGCCATGGCTTACTTACCCGCCTTTCCGACCTTGCGGCGGATGACTTCGCCCTCGTACTTGACGCCCTTGGCCTTGTACGGGTCGGGCTTGCGCAGCTTGCGGATGTTGGCCGCAACCTCGCCGACCTTCTGCTTGTCGATGCCCTCGACCGAGAAACGGGTCGGGGACTCCACCTTGAAGGAGATGCCCTCGGGGGCCTCGACCAGGATCGGGTGGCTGTAACCGAGAGCGAACTCCAGGTTGGAACCCTTGGCGGTCACTCGGTAACCGACACCGCTGATCTCGAGCTTCTTGACGTATCCCTGGGTCACACCGGTGATCATGTTCGCCACCAGCGTGCGGGACAGGCCGTGCAGGGCCTTGCTCTGCCGCTCGTCGTTCGGGCGGAGCACCTGAAGGGTGCCGTCCTCGCCCTTAGCGATGTCGATCGGCGCGGCAACGGTGTGGGTCAGCTCGCCCTTGGGGCCCTTGACCTTGACCGTACGGCCGTCGATGGTGACGTCCACGCCGGCGGGAACCGGGATGGGGAGCTTGCCGATGCGCGACATAGCTGTTTCCTCCGTTCCCTTCCGTTACCAGACGTAGGCGAGGACTTCCCCACCCACGCCCTTCTTCTGCGCCTGCTTGTCGGTGAGCAGACCGTGAGACGTGGAGATGATCGCCACGCCGAGGCCGCCGAGCACCTTCGGCAGGTTGGTGGACTTCGCGTACACCCGGAGACCGGGCTTGGAGATCCGCTTGATGCCCGCGATGGAGCGCTCACGGTTCGGGCCGAACTTCAGCTCGAGGACGAGGTTCTTGCCGACCTCGGCGTCCTCGACGCGCCAGCCCGTGATGAAGCCCTCCTGCTGGAGGATCTCCGCGATGTGCGACTTGATCTTGGACGCCGGCATCGTCACGGTGTCGTGGTACGCCGAGTTCGCGTTACGCAGACGCGTCAGCATGTCTGCGATCGGATCAGTCATGGTCATGAATTGGCCTGTGGCCTTTCTCGCCGTGGTTTCCTATATGCGCCATCCCTCTCCCCATACATGGACAGGACGGGTGCGGCGCGGGGACCTACGGCGTAGTAAGCAATCGTTAGCGGACTCTGTCCGCGGGCGTTCAGGGCGGCAGAGGCCCAACCCTCCTAGCCTAAGCCATGAGGGAAGGCACCCCTGCCGTCCCGGTTGCTTACCGAGAGGTCCAGGAATCCCTAAAAGTCGGGATTACCAGGAGCTCTTGGTCACGCCCGGCAGCTCGCCACGGTGAGCCATCTCACGAAGGCACACGCGGCAGAGGCCGAACTTGCGGTACACGGAGTGGGGACGGCCGCAGCGCTGGCAGCGGGTGTAGCCACGCACACCGAACTTGGGCTTGCGAGCAGCCTTCGCGATGAGAGCCTTCTTCGCCATCTCGCTCACGCCTCCTTGAACGGGAAGCCGAGGTGACGGAGAAGGGCACGGCCCTCTTCGTCGTTGGTCGCCGTGGTCACCACGGTGATGTCCATACCCCGGACGCGGTCGATCTTGTCCTGGTCGATCTCGTGGAACATGACCTGCTCCGTGAGACCGAAGGTGTAGTTGCCACGGCCGTCGAACTGCTTGGGGGACAGGCCGCGGAAGTCGCGGATGCGCGGCAGCGCGAGCGACAGGGTGCGGTCCAGGAACTCCCACATGCGGTCGCCACGGAGCGTGACGTGGGCACCGATCGGCTGGCCCTCGCGCAGCTTGAACTGCGCGATGGACTTGCGGGCCTTGGTGACGGCCGGCTTCTGACCGGTGATGGTGGTCAGGTCGCGGATGGCGCCCTCGATCAGCTTCGAGTCACGGGCGGCGTCGCCGACACCCATGTTGACCACGATCTTGACGAGGCCCGGGACCTGCATGACGTTCTCGTACTTGAACTCGTCACGCAGCTTGCCCGCGATCTCCTCGCGGTACTTCTGCTTCAGACGCGGAGTGGTGGTGGTAGCCATCAGATGTCCTCACCCGTCCGCTTGGCAACGCGGATCTTGTTGCCCTCTTCGTCGAAGCGGTAGCCGACACGCGTGACGACCTTCTGACCGTCCTTCTCCACGACCAGCTGAACGTTGGACACGTGGATCGGGGCCTCGGTGGTCACGATGCCGCCGGCCTGGGAACCGCGAGCGGTCGGACCGGCCTTGGTGTGCTTCTTGACCCGGTTGACACCCTCGACCAGGACGCGCTCCTCGCGCGGGTAAGCGGCAATGACCTTGCCCTGCTTGCCCTTGTCCTTGCCGGTGATGACCTGGACCAGGTCGCCCTTCTTGATCTTCATGCTTACAGCACCTCCGGAGCCAGCGAGATGATCTTCATGAACTTCTTCTCGCGCAGCTCACGCCCGACCGGGCCGAAGATGCGGGTGCCGCGAGGGTCGCCGTCGTTCTTCAGAATGACGGCGGCGTTCTCGTCGAAGCGGATGTACGAGCCGTCCGGACGGCGGCGCTCCTTGACGGTGCGAACGATGACCGCCTTGACGACGTCACCCTTCTTCACGTTGCCACCGGGGATCGCGTCCTTGACGGTGGCGACGATGACGTCACCGATGCCCGCGTAGCGGCGACCGGAGCCACCGAGCACACGGATGCAAAGGATCTCCTTCGCACCAGTGTTGTCGGCGACGCGCAGTCGCGACTCCTGCTGGATCACGTCTATCTCCTGATCGTCTGCCGGTTCCCCGGGGGCCGTCTCTCAACGGCCCCCGGAGCCTGGCGGAACTGACCTGCGGGGTTTGCCCCGCAGGAATTACTTGGCCTTCTCGAGGATCTCGACGACGCGCCAGCGCTTCGTCGCGGACAGCGGCCGGGTCTCCATCAGGAGGACGCGGTCGCCGACACCCGCGGCGTTCTGCTCGTCGTGCGCCTTGAGCTTGTTGGTACGGCGGATGACCTTGCCGTACAGCGCGTGCTTGACGCGGTCCTCGACGGCGACGACGACGGTCTTGTCCATCTTGTCGCTGACGACCAGACCCTCACGGGTCTTGCGGAAACCGCGCGCTTCCTTGTTCTCAGTCACGTTGCTCTCGCTCATGCGTTCTCCACCGTTTCGATGCCCAGCTCACGCTCGCGCATCAGGGTGTAGATCCGCGCGATGTCCTTCCGGACGGCCTTCAGCCGACCGTGGTTCTCGAGCTGACCCGTGGCCGCCTGGAAGCGGAGGTTGAACAGCTCTTCCTTGGCCTCGCGGAGCTTCGCCAGAAGCTCCTCGTTGCCCAGCTCGCGCAGCTCGGACGCCTTGGTACCGGCCGACATCACGCTTCACCTGCCTCGCGCTTGACGATCCGGCACTTCATCGGCAGCTTGTGGGCCGCTCGAAGCAGCGCCTCACGGGCGATCTTCTCGTTGGGGTACGACAGCTCGAACATCACGCGTCCGGGCTTGACGTTCGCGATCCACCACTCCGGCGAACCCTTACCGGAACCCATGCGGGTCTCGGCCGGCTTCTTGGTGAGGGGACGGTCGGGGTAGATGTTGATCCAGACCTTGCCGCCACGCTTGATGTGACGGGTCATCGCGATACGGGCCGCCTCGATCTGGCGGTTCGTGACGTAGGCCGGGGTCAGCGCCTGGATGCCGTACTCGCCGAACGCAACCTGCGTTCCACCCTTGGACATACCGTTGCGCTTCGGGTGGTGCTGCTTGCGGTGCTTGACCCTACGGGGGATCAGCATGACGGTCAGGCCTCCGTTCCGGTGCTCTCAGCCGGAGCGGCGGCGGGAGCCTCGGCCTTGGGGGCCTCGGCGCCGGCAGCCTGCTGCGGCTTGCGACCGCGCCGCTCGCCACCGCGGCCACCACGGGCCGGGCGGTCGGCGCCACCGCGGGCCGGGCGGTTACCCGCACGGGCGGCAGCGTTCTCGGCGCGGACCTCGGCGATGTTCTTGACGTCGCCCTTGTAGATCCAGACCTTCACACCGATGCGGCCGAAGGTCGTCTTGGCCTCGAAGAAGCCGTAGTCCACGTTCGCGCGGAGCGTGTGCAGGGGCACACGGCCCTCGCGGTAGAACTCCGAGCGGGACATCTCGGCGCCGCCGAGGCGGCCACCGCACTGGATCTTGATGCCCTTGGCGCCCGCCTTCATCGCCGACTGCATGCTCTTGCGCATGGCACGGCGGAAGGAGACGCGGGAGGACAGCTGCTCGGCGACGGCCTGGGCCACCAGCTGAGCGTCCGTCTCCGGGTTCTTGACCTCGAGGATGTTCAGCTGGACCTGCTTGCCGGTCAGCTTCTCCAGGTCACCGCGGATGCGGTCGGCCTCGGCGCCGCGGCGGCCGATGACGATGCCCGGGCGGGCGGTGTGGATGTCCACCCGCACGCGGTCACGGGTGCGCTCGATCTCGACCTTGGAGATGCCGGCGCGCTCCATGCCGGACGTCATCATCCGACGGATGGCGACGTCTTCCTTGACGTAGTCCTTGTACAGCTTGTCGGCGTACCAGCGCGACTTGAAGTCGGTGGTGACACCGAGCCGGAACCCGTGCGGGTTTACCTTCTGGCCCATTACCGGGTTCCTTCCTTGCTGCTGACGACCACGGTGATGTGGCTGGTCCGCTTGCGGATCCGGTAGGCACGGCCCTGGGCGCGCGGACGGAACCGCTTCAGGGTCGGGCCCTCGTCGACGTAGGCCTCGGAAACGAAGAGGCTGTCGACATCGGTGTGGTCGTAGTTGTGCGCGGCGTTGGCGATGGCGCTGTCCAGCACCTTGCCCACCGGCACCGAGGCGGCCTGCGGAGCGAATCGCAGGACGGCCTGGGCCTCCGTGGCGTCCATGCCACGGATGAGGTCCACCACGCGGCGGGCCTTCATGGGCGTGACGCGGATGTACCGCGCCTGGGCCCTGGCTTCCATGGTTGTCCCTTCAGTTACTTACGTGTCTGAATGCGATCCGCTACTAGCGGCGCTTCGACTTCCGGTCTTCCTTGACGTGGCCCCGGAAGGTGCGCGTCGGCGAGAACTCGCCGAGCTTGTGGCCGACCATCGACTCGGTGACGAACACCGGGATGTGGGTCTTGCCGTTGTGCACCGCGATCGTGTGACCGAGCATGGCCGGGACGATCATCGAGCGACGGGACCAGGTCTTGATGACGTTCTTAGAGCCCGCTTCGTTCTGGGCGTCCACCTTCTTCATCAGGTGGTCGTCGACGAAGGGTCCCTTCTTCAAGCTACGAGGCATCTCAACCCGTCCTTAGCGCTTCTTGTTCGTCTTGCGGCGGCGGACGATGTACTTGTTCGACGCCTTCTTGGGCGAACGAGTACGGCCTTCCTTCTTGCCCCACGGGGACACAGGGTGGCGGCCACCGGAGGTCCGGCCCTCACCACCACCGTGCGGGTGGTCCACGGGGTTCATGACCACACCACGCACGGTCGGGCGAACGCCCAGCCAGCGCTTGCGACCGGCCTTGCCCCAGTTGATGTTGCTCTGCTCGGCGTTGCCGACCTCGCCGACGGTGGCGCGGCAGCGGACGTCGACCAGGCGGATCTCACCGGACGGCATGCGCAGGTGGGCCATGGAGCCCTCCTTCGCGAGCAGCTGCACGGAGGCGCCGGCGGAGCGGGCGAACTTCGCGCCGCCGCCCGGACGCAGCTCGATGGCGTGCAGGGTCGTACCGACCGGGATGTTGCGCAGGGCGAGGTTGTTGCCCGGCTTGATGTCGGCCCCGGGACCGTTCTCGACGCGGTCGCCCTGGTTCAGGCCACGCGGCGCGAGGATGTAGCGCTTCTCGCCGTCCGCGTAGTGCAGGAGCGCGATGCGCGCGGTGCGGTTGGGGTCGTACTCGATGTGCGCGACCTTCGCCGGCACGCCGTCCTTGTCGTGACGACGGAAGTCGATCACTCGGTAGGCGCGCTTGTGTCCGCCACCCTGGTGGCGAACGGTCACACGACCGGCGTTGTTACGGCCGCCCTTGCTGTGCAGGGGACGGACCAGCGACTTCTCCGGCGTGGACCGCGTGACCTCGACGAAGTCGGCGACGCTGGCGCCACGACGGCCCGGCGTAGTCGGCTTGTACTTGCGGATTCCCATTTCTCAGTCCTCGTCCGATATCGGACGATCCGACCCGCTTACGCGGTCGGACCGCCGAAGATGTCGATACGGTCGCCCTCGGCGAGGGTCACGATCGCGCGCTTGGTCGCGGCACGCTGGCCGAAACCGGTGCGGGTCCGCTTGCGCTTGCCCTGGCGGTTGATCGTGTTGACCCCGGTGACCTTGACGTCGAAGACCGCCTGGACGGCCTCCTTGATCTGGGTCTTGTTGGCCCGCGGGTCGACGACGAACGTGTACTTGTTCTCGTCGAGCAGCGCGTAGCTCTTCTCGGAGACGACCGGCTTCAGCAGGACGTCACGGGGGTCCGTGTACGACTTGCTCAGCGGGGTCTCGACGGTGTTCTTGCCCTCGGCGGCGTGACGGCGCGCCTTGGCGACGCGCGCGGCCTTGGCGGCCTTGGCGGCCTTCGAGGCGATAGCGGGGTGACGGATGGCCATCAGACCTCGCTCCCTTCGGTGTCGTTGGCCTTCGGGCCGGCGACGAAGGACTCGAAAGCGGCCTTGGTGAAGACCACGTCGTCCGAGACGAGAACGTCGTACGTGTTCAGCTGGCCCGGCTCCAGGATGTGGACCTGGGGCAGGTTGCGGGCGGACAGCCACGCGGCCTCGTCGGAGCGCTCGACGACCAGGAGCAGGTTCTTGCGCTCCGAGATCTTGCCGAACAGGCTCTTGGCGGCCTTGGTGCTCGGGGTCTCGCCCTCGATCACGCCGGAGACGACGTGAATGCGGTTGTGACGCGCCCGGTCGGTGAGGGCACCGCGCAGGGCGGCGGCCTTCATCTTCTTCGGGGTCCGCTGCGAGTAGTCGCGCGGCACGGGACCGTGCACGACGCCACCACCGGCGAACTGCGGCGCGCGGGTCGAACCCTGACGGGCGCGACCGGTGCCCTTCTGGCGGTACGGCTTCTTGCCGCCACCACGGACCTCGCCGCGGGTCTTGGTCTTGTGCGTGCCCTGGCGGGCAGCGGCCAGCTGCGCGACGACGACCTGGTGGATCAGCGGGACGCTGACCTTGGCGTCGAAGATCTCCGCGGGGAGCTCGACGGAACCGGCCTTCTCGCCAGCCGGCGAAAGGATGTCAACAGTGCTCATCGGTTACCTCAGGCCCCCTTGGCCGCGGTGCGGACCAGGACGAGGCCGCCGTTCGGACCGGGAACCGCGCCCTTGATGAGCAGCAGACCCTTCTCCGCGTCAACGGCGTGGACGGTCAGGTTCTGGGTGGTGACCCGCTCGTTGCCCATGCGACCCGCCATGCGGAGGCCCTTGAACACACGGCCCGGGGTGGCGCAGCCACCGATGGAGCCGGGCGAGCGGTGCTTGCGCTGGGTGCCGTGACCGGCGCCGAGGCCACCGAAGTTGTGGCGCTTCATGACACCGGCGAAGCCCTTGCCCTTGCTCTTGCCGGTGACGTCGACCTTCACGCCGGCCTCGAACACCTCGGCGGTGATCTCCTGGCCCAGCGTGTACTCGGAGGCGTCCGACGTGCGGATCTCGACGAGGTGGCGACGGGGGGTGACGTCGGCCTTGGCGAAGTGGCCCTTGAGGGGCTTGTTCACCTTGCGCGGGTCGATCTCGCCGAAGGCGATCTGAACGGACTCGTAGCCGTCGACGTCATTGGTACGAACCTGGGTCACGACGTTGGGGCCGGCCTTGACAACGGTGACCGGAACAACACGGTTGTTCTCGTCCCACACCTGCGTCATGCCGAGCTTCTCGCCCAGGATGCCCTTGATCTGCTTAGCCATTCTCAGCCCACCAGCCTCAGAGCTTGATCTCGATGTCGACACCGGCCGGCAGGTCGAGTCGCATCAGAGAGTCAACGGTCTTGGGGGTCGGGTCGAGGATGTCGATCAGGCGCTTGTGCGTGCGCATCTCGAAGTGCTCGCGCGAGTCCTTGTACTTGTGCGGCGACTTGATGACGCAGTACACGTTCTTCTCAGTGGGCAGCGGCACCGGGCCCGCGACCGACGCACCAGTGCGGGTCACCGTCTCGACGATCTTCTTCGCCGAGGAGTCGATGACCTCGTGGTCGTAGGCCTTGAGCCGGATGCGGATCTTCTGTCCCGCCATGGCTACTCAGTAGTCCTGTCTTCTCTCACGCTCTGGAACCCGGCGGATTCCTTCTGCTGCCGTCGTTTCTCCGACCCACGCGGTCGGGCGTGTCGCGCTCCCGCTGACACAGATGTCCCTTGTTCGAACATCCCTGCGGGATTACGACGGCCCTTCCGGAACCGCGGACCGGGGACCTTCAGGCCCACCGGGCGCCTGGCCGGTGCCGCGCCCACGCTTCCCGGAAGATTCCCGTACGTCCGCCCCAGTGCTGCCCGAGGGCAGTTAGGACGACGAGTACTGTGGGACTCGCTTCCGGTCCTCCCGGCGGGAGGCGCGCAGCATCAACACTCGACCGAGCAACTCGGACAGTCTGCCATATCGGGCCGGGCGGATGCCAATCGAGCCGGAGAGAATACCCCTGGAGTGACGTGGGTCAAACCGGGGGCCGGGCCGGGGTGTGGAGTACTCGTGAACGCTACGGAGCTGTGGCCATTGCGACCGAGGGCCATGTGGTGACATAGATCGTCTCTGTGCCACGGTTTACGGCGTGACTGAATCAGGGGGCGGCGCGACAGCGCCGGTACGACGCTCGCGGCTGGCCGACTACGCAGACATGGCCGGGCCCGCGAAGATCCTGGCACCGCAACTGGTGTCCGCTTATCGGACAACTCCCGAGGCTGAGCCCTCGCCCACCTTGCAGGGTCAGGCCGCACGACCGCCGGCCGCGACCGCGGTCTCCGTGCAGGAGGCCGACGCCCAGCGGCGCGGGTTCCTTGCAGCCCTGGAGACGTTCCGCGACACGGCTGTACTCGTCCCACTCCGGGACGGCGGCTGGCTGACCGTCGATCTGAGCGGTGTCCGCTGGATCCTCGCCTTCTCCGATGAGTCGGCACTCGCCCGCTATGCGCTGGCCCGGGACGAGGGCCAGGAGGAATGGACGTACGAGACGGTGCTCGGAGCCCGGCTCCTCGACATGGCAGTCCCGGAGGCAGGGGTGCCCTGCGGCGTGGTGCTGGACGCAGCCGACGGGGCGCAGCAAGCGGTGCTGTTCCCGCCGGTCGCGGGGATCGTCCCTGATGCCTACGCGGTGAACAAGGGATACGTCGGTGACGTGAACAGGATCGGCGGCACAGAGGAGCAGCGGTGAACGGGGGCGCGGGCCCGCAGACAGGCGGAAAGGACCTCGCGACCGGGGGGCTCGACGAGATCGCCCAGGGGCTGCCCCTGGCACTGGGCGAGCTGCAGGATCTCGGCTTGGCCAGTACGGCGGGTGCCGGCAGGGGCTTCAGCATGCTGGAGCTGTCCGGCCTGGAACTGGGCGAGGAGACACTCACGCAAACCTTCCACTCCTTCTGCGAGCGATGGGAGTGGGGTGTGAGATCGCTGATCAACGAGGGCAATGCGCTGGCGGTGAAGACCGGCATGGCAGCCGGCACCTATTACCAGACCGAGCAGTACGTCAAAGGCACGTTCAAGATCGCATTGAACTCAGCCGTCGGTGATCCGCACGCGTCGGAGGACGAGGTCGCCAAGCAGGACTGGCGAGACATCGCCACCGAGTCCATCCATACGGACTACAGCAAGAAGTCCTTCGAGCAGGCCTACGACAACAGCCTCCAAGGCTGGAAGGACGCCGGCCGGGACATGATGACCTCCCACATCGTCGGGCCCATGGGGCTGAACCCGGAGAACCTGCACAGCGCCCTGGGAGTGTCGGACAGCGAATACAACAAGTTCCTCGACGACACCTTCGGCCCCTCCCCGGAGGAGCGGGCCCAGATGCAGCAGGGCGGCGGTGAGGGCTGATGGGCGTTTTCGGAGACATCGGGCACAGCCTTGAAGACAGCGCCAACTGGGCTCTCGGCAAAGGCGAGAAGCTCGTCGACGACGGCAAGAAAGTCGTCGGCGAGGGGATCGACTACGGCGCTCACAAACTCGGTCAAGGCCTGGACAAGGCCGGCTTCCACCGCGCTGCCGACAAGGTGGATGACTGGGGTGACGAGATCGCCTCCGACCTCGGGGCCACGCCGGGCGAGCAGCAGCTCGGAGAGAGCGACGACCCCAAGGACCTCGTGCACGGCGACCACGGAAGGATCGTGGAAACCGCTGAGCACCTGAAAAAATTCTTCACCGCCTTCGAGAAGGTCAGTGCCGGGCTGAAACGCGTGGACTCTTCCGGGTGGAAGGGAGAGGGCGGAGACGCCTTCCGCAAGCAGTTCGGCGTGCACCCGGCGAAGTGGCTCCATGCGGCCGACGCCTGCGAGACCGCGGCGGGTGCACTGCAGGCCTACGCGGAGACCGTGAAGTGGGCGCAGGGCCAAGCCAGGGATGCCATCGATCTGTACAAACGAGGTACCCAGGCATCCAAAGCGGCCAGGAAGGCGTACACCGAGCGTCTCGACGCCTACAAGGCCAAGATCCAGGCGAACGAGGATCCGGGCCCCGAACTCGAGCCCTTCCAGGACCCCGGCAAGGACGACATACAGGCGGCGAAGGAAAAGCTCGCCGAGGCGCGCAAGCAACGCAACTCCGCTGCCTCGGCCGCCAACGCGAAGATCAAGGCCGCCCTGGCGCACGCGCCCGCCGAGCCGCCGCCGCTGGACCGGCTCGGCGACGACTTCGTGGACGGCTTCCAGGCGGTCAACACCGAGATCACCCACTTCGCAGGCGGTCTCGTCAAGGGCACGGCCGGCCTGGTCAACTTCGTGCGCGGTCTCGACCCGATGGACCCGTACAACCTGACCCACCCAGCGGAGTACCTGCAGGGCGTCTCCATGACGCTCTCCGGCCTGGTGTCGACGGCGGCGCACCCCGAGCGGGCGGTCAAGGCCGCCGTGGACGGTTTCGAGAAGGATCCGTCCGAGTTCCTGGGCCGACTGCCTCCGCAGTTGCTGGGCACGGACGGCGCCGGCCTCGCCGCGGGCGGCCTGCGCACGGCGGTGGAGGAGGGCGCGGAGGTAGCGGCTGCGAACGCGGCCAAGGGAGGCCTGGAACATGCGGGTGAAAGTGCGGCCGCAGGGAGCAAGTGGAGCCATCTCGCACGACCGTCGACCGCGGCTACGCGGCGGGCCATCCACTACGAATCAGTCACGCCAGATGAGGCTCAGGCGTTCATCGACGACCAGGTCCCCTGGATCAGGGACGTGAACAACACGGGCATGCCCGGGTACACCAAGAACTGCAGTCACAACGTCGTCGCTGTGGAACGTCGGCTCAACGGCGAAGAGGTCGGTGCCGCGCCCCTTCACGTTCCCGACCACATTCCCCCGGAGGCTCTGGGGCTGCACAACGTCCCCAAGGGCCTCTACATCCGTGCGCACACCTACGATGACGTCATCCGTGACCTGGAACTGCGAGGACAGGGTTCAAGAAGCGCGGTTTACATCGCCCGGCCCGACGGGACCGCCCATGTCTTCAACGCCGTGAACACGGAGCACGGTGTGGTCTTCCTCGACGGCCAGATCGGTGGGCTCGGCAGGCTGGAGCACGGTGTCTCTCGAATCGGCTACATTCCGTATCGTTGATGGAGTTGCCAATGTTGACCAAGGATGAGGCAGTAGCCTCGGCAGCTGTGTATCTGAAAACCGTCGCCTACCCCGACCGGGCTGATTCCGTGGTGGTGCTTCCGGACACGGCCGTCGAATTCCGGTACGGCTGGACGGTGCGCTTCGATTTCAAGGAGCACCTGGAAACGGGCGATCCGATGGCAGCCCCGTTCAGTTCGGTCATCGTCGTCCCGCACGACGGCACGGCGGCCCACTTTCCTCCGACCTTCCTGCCGACGCAGGAGTACATGGAGCGGCAGGCGACCGGTGACTGGCCGCCGAAGAAGGGCTATTGAGATGTCTGGTGCCGACCAGCGGGCGGCAGCTTGGCTCCGTCTGACGTACGGCGGGTTGGTGGAGCTTTCCTCGCCCCATCCGGTGCACGAGACGGCCACGGCCTGGCTGCTGTCGTGCCGGACCACGGCTCAGCCGGGTTACCCGCACACTCCCATGCTCGCGTCGTCCGTCGTCGTGCCGAAGGACGGTGGCTCGCCCTACCACCCTGCGCCGAGTGCTCCCCTCGCGGACCTGGAGCCGACAACGCCCCAGGAGACCGTCATGCGCGCCGAGGGCCAGGGCCGCCGGATCAACGCACGTGGCTGCGTGGTCGCCGTGCACTCCACGATGCATGGTGCCCCGTCCGTCGCGCTGCCCTGGCGCCCGTCAGACGAAGCCCCCGGCTGGTGGGCCCGGCTCTGCCGCCGCTACTTCCCGGAATTCGAGCGCGTCGCCGTCAGTGACTGGGACGACGTCATCAAGGCGGTCGACGAGCCAGGGCCCGAGACCCGCGGGGTGGTCTGGGTACGACGCGAAATCGGCGGCCATGAGGCCACGGGCAACCTGCTGTACGCGACGAACAACAAGGGTCAGGTCGTCCTCCTGGACGGCCTGACGTCCTCGCTGGCCCGACTCGACACCGCACCGCTTCTGCGCGAACTGATCCTTCTGCGGGCCCTGCCCGGCGCGTCGGCGGGCCAACGGGCTCCCTGGCAGCGGGCTGCACCCGACTTCTCCTCCGCGGTTGCCAAGGCCCGACTCTGGCTCAACGACGCCTACGGCGGTCAGGCCGAGCTGGACAGGCCGACCGCCCAGGATGAGACGCGGCGTGGCTGGGTGTTCTCCTGTAACAGCAGGCGTTTCCTCAGCGACGGGTGCTGGCAGAACGCCATGCTGGACGCGACCGTGGTGGTGCCAAAGGACGATGCCTCACCGTTCGGTCTGCCAAACTCCGACCCTTGGGCCTGGCTGGCCCGCTGGGACGCCGGCGAGGACCCTGGCACGGCGAGCCTGCCCACACCGCCCGCTCCAGGGCAAGCATCGTGGTACGAGCCGACACTCGCCCAGCTCGGCCATGTGCTGTCCGTATCGGAACATGCCGACTGGCAGACGACCCTGGACACGCTCTCGACACTGCCGGTCGGAGCCCGTGCCCTCGTCTGGGTCCGCCGAACGGACGGGCGCGGTCGCGAGGCTGTTGGCTGGCTGGTGAACGCCGTGCGGCTGGAGGACGGGGTCATGGTCATCGACGGTTCGTCGGACGAGCCGGTTTCCTTCGACCCGACCGGAGTCCACAGGTTGCACGTCATCCGCTACCGCTGACCTTGCTCGAGCACTGTCGGGTGCCTTCAAATCGGCACCCTGCCACTCACGGAAACCCGATCCGTTCTTGGAGCGCGTACTTGCGCAGAGTTCGCCACCACGCGTCGGCAGGTACGGCCCCCGGACCCAGAGGCCAAGACAGCGAGCCGGGCGGGGAACCCAAGTCACGACCGGGGGCAGTGGGCCTCGCTGCGGTGGGCGGGAGCAACGCCGCAGCGGGCCATCGGCGGTAGCGGTTCTCGTGGACGAGGTGACGACCACGATGGCCGCGGCCGCGACAAGCCCGACCAGAGCTACGGCAAGCCTGCTGAGCATCAGACGGAGTCCGGCAGTCGCCTACTTGGTGCAGCCGAATTTCTTGGTTTCCTTCGGTACGAAGTCCTCGATGAACCGTTGCACCTTCTTGTAGCCGGTGGGGGTGTTCTGGCGCGGTCACCGAAGAAATAGACCCCGAACGTCATATACGCGGTTCGAGAGATGCAGTTGGCCTGAACCACTGCGCCGTTGCTTCCGATCGCGGCATGCCCCGGAAACGAGACGGTCCGCTCGGCGGCGTACTTGAACGGTGCTGCCGAGGCCTTCCAGCCCGCCGGATCCGGGCCCGGTTCCATTGTGTGATGTCGACGTACAACACCCGATGACCGCCGGCACTCAGTGTGCAGCCCGCACCCGGCTGAACCTCGAGGGGGATGTACGACTGCTTCATGGATCCGTTGTCCGGGATGAGCGGTGACAAGGCCGCCTTCGACACCGGGACCTTGCAGAGCGAAGACGCGAACGACGGAGTCTGCCGAGTGGGACATCAAGCAGCAGGGGCTGATCGGCTACGGCGTGCTTTCTCTTGCCGGGGTCATCGGCATCATGGCCGGCGCCTACGTCAAGGGCGAGCCGCAGATCCTGCACGACGGACGTGCCGCCTTCTTCGCCCTGGCAGCGTGGTCCGCCTGGACCTCCGTCCGGATCAGACTGCTGCACCGCTCCGAGACGCGTAGCTCACGAACTCCGCCCAGGCCTTCGGCGTGAGCGCCAGCCGGGGGCCGTCGGGGGTCTTGGAGTCGCGGAGGTGGATGGCGGTGGGGGTGGGGGCGGCTTCGAGGCAGTCGCCGGGTTCGCTGCTGCTGCTGTAGCTGCTCTTGAACCAGTGGAGTGCGGCGGTGCTCATAGTCTCCCCAGTGCTCGCTCGGTGAAGGCCTGCGACTCCCTCGGCGTGAGAGCCTGCGCCCGGATCATGCCATAGCGCAGTTCGAGAATCCGGAGGTCTTTCGGGCTCGAGACGGGGCGCCCGTTGAACGCGCCCTCAGAACGTCCGATCGCCGTGCCGTCGGCGAACTTCAGTACCTCGATCAGACCCTGCGTTCCGGCATGCTCCTCGCGATCGGTTGGCATGACCTGGAGCGTGACGTTTCGCAACTGCGCCACTTCCAGAAGGCGTTGGAGCTGTCGGCGCAGCACCATCTTCCCGCCGTAGGGGCGTTCGAGCGTCACCTGTTCCTGGACGAAGCTGAACGTAGGAGCGGGGTCCCGCGCGAAGACGGCTTGTCGAGCCACGCGAGCAGCCGTTTCCCGCTCCACGACGTCCTCAGCGAGTGCGGGCTGCCTCATCTCGAACATCGTTCGCGCATACTCCTCCGTCTGCAACAAGCCATGGATGTTGTGGTTGCTGGACAGCAGCATCTCCACGGCCCGCCCCTCCACCTCCGCCAGCTGCCGCACCTTCTTCGGATACCGGGCCTTCTTCATGCCCTCCAAGAAGGCCCGCAGATGCCCCCGCGTCTTCAGCGTCCTGTCCGCCCTGTCCAGCAGCTCAGGCCGGGGAATCCGCACCCCGCGCTCGATCTTGCGGATCATGTCCTCGCCGTAGCCGAGCGCCTCTGCCAGCTCTGGCACGCTGAGCCCGGCCGCCTCCCTGCACACCTTGAGCAGCCGTCCCACCGCCTGCACCAGCGGCTCGATCTCATCCCCGGGCTCGACGTCCCAGCCGGCCTCGTCCACACCCTCGCCCACGGCTCTGGTCCTCCTTCGGCGCGCACTCCTGCCCCGTACAACGCCCGAGACAGACGAGACAGCCGAGACAACCCAGGACAGTCACCGTACGTACAGGTGCAGTCACTCACCTGCGGAAGCAGGTTCCACCACGCTCAGTGACATGAATCAGGAAGCGACTGCCTCTGAAGACCAACTCGACAGCTCCATCCCCCACTTCTGCGTCCGACTGTCTCCCACGCCGCGTGGAGCCCGCCTCGCCCGGCTGCTCAGCGAACAGCAACTCCGCACCTGGCGGCTGCCGTTGGAGCGGGCGGCGCAGATCGTCGCCGAGCTCGCCGCGAATGCCGTCACGCACGGCCGCGTCCCCGGCCGTGACTTCCGGTTGCTTCTGTACGTCGTCGGCGACAGGCTCCGCATCGAGGTCACCGACACGCGCGGTGACCGCCTTCCAAGGCTCCAACGCTCGGCAGGAGACAGCGAACCGGGTCGCGGACTCCACCTTGTGGACGCCCTCGCCGACCGCTGGGGTGTCGCCCACGGGCGGCACCGCGCAAGACCGTGTGGGCCGAGGTGTCCTTCCGCGCGCCGGAAGCCGGTGGCCGACGTCCCGGTGCGGCGGGTGTGGCCAACTCGGGTGTGCCGACCGGATTGTCAGTGGGGCGTGGCAGGATCCTGAGCGATCAAGGTCGGTAACGAACGCGGCGCGCAGATCGCTCTCCACATGGGTGGTCAAGCCACATGCGTCGTGCTTGTCACCTTCCGCATCGCTCATTTCGCCGCACGCCTGTGCGCGCTCACTTCTGGGGGGACTGAATGTCACGTTCGCTCACTGCTCCGTTCCGCGTCTCCAGGTCCGGTTCGGGCCTCGCCCGCCTCACCGCTGTCGGCGCGCTGACGCTGGCCCTCGCCGGTGCCACCGGCCTCCTGGGTGCTCCCGCCGCGCAGGCCCAGACCGTCAGTGACGGCTCGCTGGCGTTCAGCGGCGACGCGGGTGACTACATCAGCGGTGGTCAGTCGTACTCCTACTCCACCGCGTCCGGGGACGGTCTGAACGTCTACGCCTCCACCGACGACAACCACATCGCCGTCAGCGTCAGCGGCGCGAACGGCGACTGGTGGAGCCTGGACCTCGCCGCCCCGTCCGGCCAGGCGCTCACGCCCGGCGACTACACCGGCGCCACCCGCTACCCCTTCAACTCGGCCTCCGAGCCCGGACTGTCCCTGGACGGCAACGGCCGCGGCTGCAACACCCTGACCGGCTCGTTCAGCGTCTCGGACGTGAAGTTCGGGCCCAACGGGTACGTCGAGAAACTGGACGCCACGTACGAGCAGCACTGCGAGGGAGGCACCGCCGCGCTGCGCGGCGAGGTGCACATCGCCAACCCGGCGCCGCCGACCGCGCTCTCCCTCGACGTCTCCGTCAACCCCACGGGCACCGCCAGCACCATCGACGGCAAGGCCACCGTCGGCGGCACCGTCACCTGCAACCAGCCGGTGAAGGTGTCGGTCTCCGGCAACGTCACTCAGGTCGCCAAGCAGGTCCTGATCAAGGGCTCGTACGCCACGACGGTCGCCTGCGAGCCGGGTACGCCGGCCGCCTGGACCGCCACGGCCGATCCCACCGGCACGACCCCGTTCCAGAAGGGCGACGTGGAGGTCACCACGAAGGCCACCGCGACCGACCCGAACTACGGCCAGCCGGTGACGGCGAACCAGACCGCCGTGGTGTCCCTGTCCAAGGACAAGTCGGCGAGCTGACGCAAGGGCGGGCCGAGGCCGGGTTGTTCACGCGGCGGACGCTGTGTCCCGGGCCCGTACGTCACAGCGCCCCGCCCCGGTTTTTCGACCGGGTGCGGGGCGCTGAGCGCAAGGCGTGTGCCGCGACGTGCTAGTGCGCGGGGCCCGCCGGAGGCCACGGGGCCGGGCCCGAAGGCGGTGCCCCCCACTGAGGTGGAGGGCCCCAGCCGGCCGTGAGGCGTTTGCGGTGGCGGCTGCGGCGGACCGCCGTGACGATGACGATGGCCACGGCGCCGAAGAATCCGGCGAGGAAGAAGCCGATCCCGCCGAGGATGCCGCCGACCATCGTGGCCACCCGGGGCTTGTCCCCCAGGGCGAACTCGGCCCCCGGCTGCTCGGCGGTGCAGGCGAGCGTGTAGTCGCCGGTGCTGCCGGGCTTCACCTCGAAGACGCGCTCCCAGCTGCGGGACCCGGCGGTGACACGGAAGGTGCTGGACGGCTGGGTCATCGACCCGGACCGCATGCCGAGGATCCGGCAGTCGACGTGGCCCTGGCCGGACTGGGAGACGTAGATCGCCTTGGTCTTCCCCTTCTCGAAGCGGAACGTCCGTGACGCACCGGCGGCGAAACTCCGGGACGTGTCCACGGAGTTCACCGAGTCCACGACCGTCACCGCGATGAGGGCGATCCCCGCGCCCATCAGGACGAGCCCCAGCACCGCGGCAACGACGTACCAGACGCGCCGGGGCCGCAGGTCCTGCGCCGGGATGCCCGGCGGCACCGGTGGCGGGCCGCCGTACGGGGGTCCCCAGGGGTTCGGATTCTGTATCGCCACGAGGGGGCATCGTACGGCAACCGCCTGCCCTGGGCCGACGCGGTCGACCGTGAGCGTCACAGCCTCCGGCTCTCCACCGGTCCGAGGTACAGCTCCGGCATCCCGCCCGTGTCGATCACCAGGCGCTGCAGCACCACCGTGGGGTCCACCATCCAGAACTTCAGGCGGTGCACGCCGGGGGCGTCCACGGTGTGGCGCGTGGCCGTGCGGTTCACGTTGTCCGAGGTGTTGCGGGCCCAGACGTCGTTCAGGGCGCCGTCGTCCGCGCCCGTCGTGATGTCCACGGTGCGGATCGGGCCGTCGTCCAGCGAGACGCCGTAGCTCAGTCCCGTGACGTCCGGCACCGCCGGGTTGCGCGGGGAGAGGTACGCCCACACCGTCACCTCTTCGGTGTCGGACAGCAGGCTCACCTCGTACTCCAGGCGGGGCGAGGAGCCGCCCGGGGTGCGGCTCCGGGTCGTCACCGGCCACGGGGTCATGCCCGCGCCGGTGCGGCCGATGCCGTCGAGCCGGCGCCAGTCGCCCACCGCGCGGTCGTAGTGCTCGGCGTCGACGGCCACATAGCCGCCGGCCTCCACGAAGCCCCGCATGCCTCGCGCGGAGGGCCGGTCCGCGACGCAGCGCACCGTGACCGACGCGCCCGCGCCGGTCACGGTCAGCGTGCCCTCGGCGCGGCCGGCGGGCGCCTTCGCCCAGTCAATCCGCACCCCCAGCCGGACCTGCCGGTCCACCCGGCCGCGCGGGCGGTCCACCACCAGCCACGGGACCGAGGCGCGCACCTCGTAGCCGAAGGCCGTACGGCCCCGGTTGAAGAGCTCCACGTACTGCTGGGGGCGGGTCTGGTACGGGCTGAACGCCGGCAGCACGGCGTCGCGCGAGGCGCCGCCCGGCCACCACTCCCCCGTGTCCTCGGCGCCGTCGACGCACACCCCCAGCTCGGCCGCCTCCGGCAGCTCGATCCGCTGCACCGCCGGGAACAGCACGTCCGGCAGGGCCACGTTGTCCTTCTCCGGCTGCTGCCAGGGCGCGTTCGGGCCGTAGCGGTCCACGTCGCCGTAGTCGATGTGCGGCTGGGTCTGGAAGCCCTTCCATTTGCCGTGCGCCACGGCGGAGTTGAAGCGGTCGGCCAGGGCGAGGTCCCGTGCCAGGCCGGCCTCCGCCGCGGCCGCCCGGTCGTTCGTCGCCGCTCTGCCCTGCCGGGCGTACAGCAGGTTGGTGAACTCCGCCTCCCGCAGGGCGTAGAGGTTCGCGGTGGCCGTCACCTCGTAGCCGGCCAGCTCGTACCAGGCGTCCTGGCGCTGCTCCGGAAGCCGGCGGGCGATCCGCTCCGCGCGCTCGCCCAGTTCACGCCACTGCTGTGTCACCCGCTCCAGCTCGCGGTGTGCGAAGAAGAACGGGGTCTGCCGGTCGTCGTTGACCACCTTGCCGTCCTTGAGGGTGATCCGCCGGTTCAGCAGCTCGGGCTTGCGGCGGGCCTGGAGGCGGCCGTACTCCGCGAGCACGGCGGCGATCTCCTTCGCGGAGGTCTCGCCGAAGTTCTGCCGGGCGTACCGCTCCTCCCACTCCGGCAGCCGCTCCAGCGGCCAGCTGTCCGGGCTCCAGGCGTAGTCGAGGAAGAACTCGGTGGGCAGCTCGTTGCCCTTCAGGTCGCCCACGTTCGCGACCCACAGGCCGTGGTTGCCGTAGGCGTGGGCCTGGTGGAGCTGGTCCCAGACGTTGCGGAGGTTGGCCGTGTCGACCCACTTGTAGTTGCGGCCCGCGCCCACGTAGTCGAAGTGGTAGTACAGGCCGAAGCCGCCGGAGCGCTCGCTGTCCGGGTGTTTGCGGATGTTGCCCCAGTTGTCGTCCGTGAGGACCACCGTGACGTCGTCGGGTGCGCGCAGGCCGCGGTCCCAGTACCGCTGCACCTCCTTGTACAGCGTCCACACCTGCGGGGTCTCGGCGGCGGGCCGGCCCGTGACCTCTTCGATGATCTTCCGCTGGTCGGCGATGATCCGCTGCATCAGCTCGATGCCGTCGCCGTCGGGCAGGCCGGTGTCGCCGTTGCCCCGCATGCCGAGGGTCACGACGCCCTCGAAGCCCTGGTCGACCATGCGCTGGATGCCGTCGCGCCAGTACGCGCGGATCGCCTCCGCGTTGCGGACGTACGACCATTCTCCGGTGCCCCCGTAGGGGTCGTGCCCGGCGGTCGCGTGGCGGTTCCACTCCTCGATGCCGCGCATCATCGGCGCCTCGTGGGAGGTGCCCATGACGACGCCGTACTCGGCGGCCCGCTTGTGGTTGTCCGGGTCGTCCTCGGCGAAGGCCCGGCCCCAGACGGCGGGCCACAGGTAGTTGCCCTTCAGCCGCAGCAGGACCTCGAACACCTTGGCGTAGAAGTCCGCGTTGAAGCCGCCGGGATAGCCCGGCGCCTTGCCGGGGCCGAAGTACGCCGGCGCCCAGGTGCCGAGCGCCGGGTTCTCGTCGTTGATGAAGAAGCCCCGGTACTTCACCGCCGGGGTGCCCTGCGTGTACCGGCCGGCCTTCACCCACACCCCGGCGCGCCGCACCGGCGGCACGTCGTCCCACCAGTGCCAGGGCGAGACGCCGATGCCGTGGGAGACGTCGTACGCGCCGAAGATCGTGCCCCGGGGATCGCTGCCCGCGATGACGAACGCCCGCTCGACGCCGGGCATCGGATGCTCCACGACCGTCTGCAGCGAGGTCTCCCAGCGGCCGCGCACGCCCGTCACGTCCAGCTTGCCCGACTCGATCAGGCCGTCGATCAGGGGACTGCGGCCGATCGTGCCGAGGAGCACCGGGAACCGGCCGATCGTCGAGCCGGGGCGGACGCCGGTGACGCGTTCGAGGTCGTCCCGCAGGTCGCCGGCGACCCGCACGACGCCGGGGTGATCCTCCGCGCTGACCACGACGGGGGCGCCGACCAGGGAGAACGCCCCGCCGGTGAAGGAGATGTACGCCCCCGGGTCGGTCACCACCGGATCGCGGTCACCGCCGGCCCCTCCGGTGCCACCCGCGGCCCAGGCGGCTCCCGAGGTCAGCACCGGCACGGCGGCGAGCCCCGCTCCGAGCACCGTTCTGCGTCCCACAGACATACGACAGCCCCTCCACTCTCTATTTGCCAAGCGGCATGACAAATAGTGGGGTGAGGGAGCGCCGCGGGGAACCTGTCCTGCGGAACGAATAGTTTCGAGAGCCCCGATAGCCTCCGGCCATGTCCCGTACGACCCGTACGACCCCGCCCCGGCCGCTCGACGTCGCCGTCGCCTTCCCCGAACTGGGCCCGCTCGCGCGCCGTGCCGTGCGGCTGCATCCCCGCGCCGGCGCCCCCACCGCGGCGGACAGCTCCCTCGGCGGACCGCTGCTGTGGCCGGCGGCGGAGCCGTGGCCGGTCTGCCCCGAGCACGCCGGACCCTGGCACGAGGGGCTCGCCCCCGAGGACGTCCGCACCCGGCGCCGGGTCCTGCGCGAGGCATGGGCGCGGCCCCGCGTCGAGGGGGCGGAGCTGCTGACCGAGGACGAGCGGGCGCTGGTCGAGCGCGGCAGGGAGCCCCGGCGCATCGCCGTGACCGGGCCGCTCCCGCTGCTTCCGGTGCTGCAGCTGCACGCCGCCGACGTGCCGGGGCTGCCCCGGCCCGAGGGCACGGATCTGCTGCAGGTGCTGTGGTGCCCGTCCGGCCACGACCAGGGCTACCTGCCGTACACCGAGCTGCGCTGGCGCTCCCGCGCCGGGACCGGCACGCCGCTCACCGAACAGCCGCGGCCCGCCGTCGTCGGCAACGACGGCTATCTGCCCAACCCCTGCGTCCTGCACCCCGAGTCGGTGACGGAGTATCCCGCCCCTGCCCGAGGAACTGGCGGACCGGGTCGAGCAGTGGGCGCTGGACCGGGGCGCCGACTACCAGTACGACCTGTCCGTCGCGCCCGGCTGCAAGGTCGCAGGGCACGCGCCCTGGAGCTTCACCGACCCGTTCCCGATGGCCTGCGCGGAGTGCGGCGCCGGGATGCGCCCGCTGCTCACCCTGGACAGCACCGAGTGGGACGGGGGCAGCCGCAGCTGGCGGCCGGTGGAGGACGCCGCCGCGCCGGGCGGCGGCGTCCTGGAGGGGCCGGCCTGCGCCACGGGGCTGCGCTTCGGGCGCGGGTACGGCCTCCAGCTGTACGTGTGCGAGCGGTCGTACGGCCATCCGCTGTTCCAGAACGTGCAGTGACCGCCCTCGAGAAGCCGAAGAGGCCCGTACGACCGGAGTCGTACGGGCCTCTCCTGGGTCAGCCGAGGACCCTCAAGCAAGCAGAACTTACTTGACGATCTTGGTGACCTGGCCGGCGCCCACGGTGCGGCCACCCTCGCGGATGGCGAACTTCAGGCCCTCCTCCATGGCGACGGGCTGGATGAGCTCCACCTTCATCTCGGTGTTGTCACCCGGCATGACCATCTCGGTGCCCTCGGGGAGGGTCACCACGCCGGTCACGTCCGTCGTACGGAAGTAGAACTGCGGGCGGTAGTTGTTGAAGAACGGCGTGTGGCGGCCACCCTCGTCCTTGGACAGGATGTAGGCCTGCGCCTCGAACTCGGTGTGCGGGGTGACCGAGCCCGGCTTGATGATGACCTGGCCGCGCTCGACGTCCTCGCGCTTGATGCCGCGGAGCAGCAGACCGACGTTCTCACCGGCCTGGCCCTCGTCGAGCAGCTTGCGGAACATCTCGATGCCGGTGACCGTGGTCTTGGTCTTCTGCTCGCGGATGCCGATGATCTCGACTTCCTCGTTCACCTTGAGGACACCGCGCTCGATACGGCCGGTGACGACCGTACCGCGACCGGTGATGGTGAAGACGTCCTCGATCGGCATCAGGAACGGCTTGTCGACGTCGCGCTCCGGCTGCGGGATGGCCTCGTCGACAGCCTTCATCAGGTTGAGGACGGAGTCCACCCACTCCTTCTCGCCCTCGAGGGCCTTGAGAGCGGAGACCTTCACGACCGGGACGTCGTCGCCCGGGAACTCGTACTCGGTGAGGAGCTCACGGACCTCGAGCTCGACGAGCTCCAGGATCTCCTCGTCGTCCACCATGTCGGCCTTGTTCAGGGCGACGACGATGTACGGAACGCCGACCTGGCGGGCCAGGAGCACGTGCTCCTTGGTCTGCGGCATCGGGCCGTCGGTGGCGGCGACCACCAGGATCGCGCCGTCCATCTGCGCGGCACCGGTGATCATGTTCTTGATGTAGTCCGCGTGACCCGGGCAGTCGACGTGGGCGTAGTGACGGTCCTCGGTCTGGTACTCGACGTGCGCGATGGAGATGGTGATACCGCGCTGACGCTCCTCGGGCGCCTTGTCGATGTTGTCGAACGGGGTGGCCTCGTTCAGGTCCGGGTACGCGTCGTGCAGCACCTTGGTAATGGCGGCCGTGAGGGTCGTCTTACCGTGGTCGATGTGACCGATGGTGCCGATGTTGACGTGCGGCTTAGTCCGCTCGAACTTCGCCTTCGCCACTGGGGTCCTCCTGTGGAGTGGTTCTGTACGCCTTACTTCATCGGCGCCAGGTGATCTTTGCTGTAAAGGCCCGGAACCCGGGGGCATTCCGTCCGCGATTGCGGTGGAATGCCCCTGGAGGCTCCGGAGTCAAGCCTACGGCGTGTGAACGCGGAGCGTTACTCGCCCTTGGCCTTCGCGATGATCTCCTCGGCGACGTTCCGCGGAACCTCGGCGTAGGAGTCGAACTGCATGGAGTAGCTGGCACGGCCGGACGTCTTGCTGCGCAGGTCGCCGACGTAACCGAACATCTCCGAAAGGGGCACGAGACCCTTCACGACGCGGGCACCGGCCCGCTCCTCCATGGCCTGGATCTGGCCACGGCGGGAGTTGATGTCGCCGATGACCTCACCCATGTAGTCCTCGGGCGTGGTGACCTCGACGGCCATCATCGGCTCGAGCAGCACGGGCTTGGCCTTGCGCGCGGCCTCCTTGAAGGCCTGCGAACCGGCGATCTTGAACGCGAGCTCGGAGGAGTCGACCTCGTGGTAGGCACCGTCCAGCAGGATGACCCGGACACCGGTCATCTCGTAGCCGGCGAGGATGCCGAACTGCATCGCCTCCTGGCAGCCGGCGTCGACCGAAGGGATGTACTCCTTCGGGATGCGACCACCGGTCACCTGGTTCACGAACTCGTAGGCCATGTCGCCGCTCTCGATCGGCTCGATCGAGATGATGACGCGACCGAACTGGCCGGTGCCACCCGTCTGCTTCTTGTGGGTGTACTCGACCTTGTCGACCTTCTGGCGAATGGTCTCGCGGTAAGCGACCTGCGGCTTGCCGACGTTGGCCTCGACCTTGAACTCGCGCTTCATACGGTCGACCAGCACCTCGAGGTGCAGCTCGCCCATACCGCCGATGACGGTCTGGCCGGTCTCCTCGTTGGTGTGCACCTGGAAGGAGGGGTCCTCCTCCGCGAGACGCTGGATGGCGACACCCAGCTTCTCCTGGTCACCCTTGGACTTGGGCTCGATCGCGACCTCGATGACCGGCGCCGGGAAGTCCATGGACTCCAGGATCACCGGGTTCTTCTCGTCGCACAGCGTCTCACCGGTGGTGGTCTGCTTCAGGCCCATGACGGCGACGATGTCGCCCGCGCCCACCGACTCGATCTCCTCACGCTTGTTGGCGTGCATGCGGTAGATCTTGCCGATGCGCTCCTTGCGGCCCTTGACGGAGTTCAGCACGGCGGTGCCGGACTCCAGGCGGCCGGAGTACACGCGGACGAAGGTGAGCTTGCCCAGGTGCGGGTCGCTCATGATCTTGAACGCCAGCGCGGACAGCGGCTCCTCGTCGGACGGCTTGCGCTTGATGACCGTCTCGGCGTCCTTGACGTCGTGGCCCTCGATGGCCTCGATGTCGACCGGGGACGGCAGGTAGCGCACGACCGCGTCGAGCAGGGGCTGGACGCCCTTGTTCTTGAACGCGGTGCCGCAGAACACCGGGGTCACGGTGGTGCCGGTGCCCTTGCCGGACGCGATGGTGATACGACGGATCGCGGCGTACAGCTGCTCCTCGGTGGGCTCCTCGCCCTCCAGGTACAGCTCCATGACCTCTTCGTCGTTCTCGGCGACGGCCTCGACCAGCTTGCCGCGCCACTCCTCGGCGGCCTCGGTGTGCGTGGCCGGGATGTCGACGACGTCGTACATCTCGCCCTTGGTGGCTTCCGCCGACCAGACCAGGGCCTTCATGCGGACCAGGTCCACGACGCCCTTGAAGTCGGCCTCGGCACCGATCGGCAGCTGCATGACCAGCGGCTGCGCGCCCAGGCGGTCGGAGATCATGTCGACGCAGCGGTGGAACTCGGCACCGGTGCGGTCGAGCTTGTTGACGAAGCAGATACGCGGAACGCCGTAGCGGTCCGCCTGACGCCACACCGTCTCGGACTGGGGCTCAACGCCGGCGACGCCGTCGAACACCGTCACGGCACCGTCGAGCACGCGCAGGGAGCGCTCCACCTCGACGGTGAAGTCGACGTGACCCGGCGTGTCGATGATGTTGATGGTGTGGTCGACGTTCTCCAGCGGCCAGTGACAGGTGGTGGCAGCAGAGGTGATCGTGATGCCACGCTCCTGCTCCTGCTCCATCCAGTCCATGGTGGCAGCGCCGTCGTGGACCTCACCGATCTTGTACGAAACGCCGGTGTAGAACAGGATCCGCTCGGTGGTGGTCGTCTTGCCCGCGTCGATGTGGGCCATGATCCCGATGTTGCGGACCCTGGCCAGGTCAAGCGAAGTGGTAGCCATAAGGCTTCAGTCTTCTCTCGGTCTCGATGGGGTCTGCGACTACCAGCGGTAGTGCGCGAAGGCCTTGTTGGACTCGGCCATCTTGTGCGTGTCCTCGCGCTTCTTGACGGCCGCGCCGAGGCCGTTCGAAGCGTCGAGAAGCTCGTTGAGCAGACGCTCGGTCATGGTCTTCTCGCGACGGGCGCGGGAGTAACCGACCAGCCAGCGCAGCGCCAGGGTGTTGGCACGGCCGGGCTTGACCTCGACCGGGACCTGGTAGGTGGCGCCACCGACACGGCGGGACTTGACCTCGAGGGTCGGCTTGATGTTCTCGAGAGCGCGCTTGAGCGTGATGACCGGGTCGTTGCCGGTCTTCTCGCGCAGGCCCTCCATGGCGCCGTAGACGATGCGCTCGGCGGTGGAGCGCTTGCCGTTCAGCAGCACCTTGTTGATCAGGGAGGTCACCAGAGGAGAGCCGTAGACCGGGTCGATGATGACCGGGCGCTTCGGGGCGGGGCCCTTACGAGGCATTCTTACTTCTCCTTCTTGGCGCCGTAACGGCTGCGAGCCTGCTTGCGGTTCTTGACACCCTGGGTGTCGAGGGAACCGCGGATGATCTTGTAGCGAACACCCGGCAGGTCCTTCACACGGCCGCCGCGCACGAGCACGATGGAGTGCTCCTGCAGGTTGTGTCCCTCACCCGGAATGTAAGCGGTGACCTCGATGCCGCTGGTCAGACGCACACGCGCGACCTTGCGGAGGGCCGAGTTCGGCTTCTTCGGGGTGGTCGTGAACACACGCGTGCAGACGCCGCGACGCTGAGGGGAACCCTCGAGTGCGGGCGTCTTGTTCTTTTCGACCTTGTCCTGCCGGCCCTTGCGGACCAGCTGCTGGATCGTAGGCACTACTTCTCCGGTTTCTGTGTGCCGATGGGTACAGCTAACCTGGAACTTCGCCGACCCACGCGGTCGGGTGTGTCGAATCCGGCGGACTCCCGCCGCAAGGCGAAAACAGCACAGATTACGGTGGCCGCTCATGACTCGCCGTACGGTCTGAAGGCACGCACGAGAGCCAGGGCACACCCCAGGCACAAGGTCTGAGCGTACCTACCTCATTCGCTGTGGTCAAAACAAATGGGCCGCGCCCGCAGGACGGGTCCCCAGGTGTCAAGCCCCTGAACCCCGGATGATCTTCGATTTCACGTTCCGGACACGCGCGAGCGCCTGTGCGGGCGCCGGCTACCCGCTACGGAGCCGCCGGGCCACCGGCCGGCCACCAGGGCCGTCAGGGGCCCCGGAGAGCCCCCAGAAGCCCCTGCAGGCACGCCCGAGGGGCGGCCTCTCCGCAACCGGAGTGACCGCCCCTCGGGTCAAGCTGCCCGCTCACTGGTTGTACGGACCGTAGTCGTAGTCCTCCAGCGGAACGGCCTGGCCGGAGCCGGTGCCGAACGGCGAGTAGTCGATGTCGTCGTAGCCGACGGCCGAGTACATCGCGGCCTTGGCCTCCTCGGTCGGCTCGACCCGGATGTTGCGGTAGCGGGACAGGCCCGTACCGGCCGGGATGAGCTTACCGATGATGACGTTCTCCTTGAGGCCGATCAGGGAGTCGGACTTGGCGTTGATCGCCGCGTCCGTCAGGACCCTGGTCGTCTCCTGGAAGGAGGCCGCGGACAGCCACGACTCCGTCGCCAGCGACGCCTTGGTGATACCCATCAGCTGCGGACGGCCGGAGGCCGGGTGACCGCCCTCCTGGACCACACGACGGTTCTCCTGCTCGAAGCGGGAGCGCTCGACCAGCTCGCCGGGCAGCAGCTCGGCGTCGCCGGACTCGATGATCGTCACGCGGCGCAGCATCTGCCGGATGATGATCTCGATGTGCTTGTCGTGGATCGACACGCCCTGCGAGTTGTAGACCTTCTGGACCTCGCCGACCAGGTGGACCTGGACGGCACGCTGGCCCAGGATGCGCAGCACGTCGTGCGGGTTGGTGGCACCCACGGTGAGCTGCTGGCCCACCTCGACGTGCTCGCCCTCGCTGACCAGGACCTTCGCACGCTTGGAGATCGGGTACGACGTCTCGTCGCTGCCGTCGTCCGGGGTGACGATGATCTTCTTGGTCTTCTCGGTCTCCTCGATGCGGACGCGGCCGCTGGCCTCGGAGATCGGGGCGACACCCTTCGGGGTACGGGCCTCGAAGAGCTCGACGACACGCGGCAGACCCTGGGTGATGTCGTCACCGGCCACACCACCGGTGTGGAAGGTACGCATCGTCAGCTGGGTGCCGGGCTCACCGATGGACTGGGCGGCGATGATGCCGACCGCCTCACCGATGTCGACCAGCTTGCCGGTGGCCAGCGAACGGCCGTAGCACATCGCGCAGGTGCCGACGGCGGACTCGCAGGTCAGGACCGAGCGGGTCTTGACCGTCTCCACGCCGTGCTTGACCAGCTCGTCGATGAGCACGTCGCCGAGGTCGGTGCCGGCCGGGGCCAGCACCTTGCCGTCGACCACGATGTCCTCGGCGAGGCAGCGCGCATACACGGAGGTCTCGACGTTGCCCGTCTTGCGCAGGACGCCGTCCGCGCCGCGCTCGGCGATCGCCAGCTTGAGGCCGCGGTCGGTGCCGCAGTCCTCCTCGCGGATGATGACGTCCTGGGAGACGTCGACCAGACGACGGGTGAGGTAACCCGAGTCGGCCGTACGCAGAGCGGTGTCCGCCAGACCCTTACGGGCACCGTGCGTGGAGATGAAGTACTCCAGCACGGACAGGCCCTCACGGAACGACGCCTTGATCGGACGCGGAATCGTCTCGTTCTTCGCGTTCGACACCAGACCACGCATACCGGCAATCTGACGCATCTGCATCATGTTGCCTCGTGCACCCGAGTTCACCATCATGAAGATCGGGTTGGTCTTCGGGAAGTTCTCGTTCATGGCCTCGGCGACCTCGTTGGTCGCCTTGGTCCAGATCGCGATGAGCTCCTGGGTGCGCTCGTCCTTGGTGATCAGACCGCGCTCGTACTGCTTCTGGACCTTCTCGTCCTGCGCCTCGTAGCCCTTGACGATCTCCTTCTTCGCCTCGGGCACGACGACGTCGGAGATGGCCACGGTGACACCGGAACGGGTCGCCCAGTAGAAGCCGGCCGCCTTCAGGTTGTCGAGCGTCGCCGCCACGATGACCTTCGGGTAGCGCTCGGCGAGGTCGTTGACGATCTCGGAGAGCTGCTTCTTGCCGACCTCGTAGTCGACGAACGGGTAGTCCTCGGGCAGCAACTCGTTGAAGAGCGCGCGGCCCAGCGTGGTGTTCAGCCGGAAGCTGTCACCCTGCTGCCACTCCGGCTCGCCCTCCTCGCGCGCCGGCGGGGTCCAGCCGCGCGGCGGGATGGTGCCCACCGGGAAGCGGATGTCCACGCGCGACTGCAGCGACAGCTCGCCGGCGTCGAACGCCATGATCGCCTCGGCCACGGACGCGAACGAGCGGCCCTCGCCCTTGACGTCACGCATCTCGCCGTCGGTGGTGAGGAAGAACAGACCGAGGACCATGTCCTGGGTCGGCATCGTCACCGGACGGCCGTCGGCCGGCTTGAGGATGTTGTTCGAGGACAGCATCAGGATGCGGGCCTCGGCCTGCGCCTCCGCGGACAGCGGCAGGTGCACGGCCATCTGGTCACCGTCGAAGTCCGCGTTGAACGCGGTGCACACGAGCGGGTGGATCTGGATGGCCTTGCCCTCGACCAGCTGCGGCTCGAAGGCCTGGATGCCCAGGCGGTGCAGGGTGGGCGCACGGTTCAGCAGCACCGGGTGCTCGGCGATGACCTCTTCGAGGACGTCGTACACCACGGTGCGGCCGCGCTCGACCATGCGCTTGGCCGACTTGATGTTCTGCGCGTGGTTCAGGTCGACCAGGCGCTTCATCACGAACGGCTTGAACAGCTCCAGCGCCATCGCCTTCGGCAGACCGCACTGGTGCAGCTTCAGCTGCGGACCGACGACGATGACGGAACGCGCCGAGTAGTCGACACGCTTGCCGAGCAGGTTCTGACGGAAACGGCCCTGCTTGCCCTTCAGCATGTCGCTGAGGGACTTCAGCGGACGGTTGCCGGGGCCCGTGACCGGGCGGCCGCGCCGGCCGTTGTCGAAGAGGGCGTCAACGGCCTCCTGAAGCATGCGCTTCTCGTTGTTGACGATGATCTCGGGCGCGCCGAGGTCGAGCAGCCTCTTCAGACGGTTGTTGCGGTTGATGACCCGGCGGTACAGGTCGTTCAGGTCGGAGGTCGCGAAGCGGCCACCGTCCAGCTGCACCATCGGACGCAGGTCCGGCGGGATGACCGGGACGCAGTCCAGGACCATGCCCTTGGGGCTGTTGGACGTCTGCAGGAACGCGGAGACGACCTTCAGGCGCTTGAGGGCACGGGTCTTCTTCTGGCCCTTGCCGGTGCGGATGATCTCGCGGAGCCTCTCGGCCTCCTCCTCGAGGTCGAAGGACTCCAGGCGCTTCTGCAGCGCGGCGGCGCCCATCGAGCCGTCGAAGTAGGTGCCGAAGCGGTCGCGCAGCTCGCGGTAGAGCAGCTCGTCGCCCTCGAGGTCCTGGACCTTGAGGTTCTTGAACCGGTTCCACACCTCGTCGAGGCGGTCGATCTCGCGCTGCGCGCGGTCGCGCAGCTGCTTCATCTCGCGCTCGGCGCCCTCGCGCACCTTGCGGCGCACGTCGGCCTTGGCGCCCTCGGCCTCCAGCTCGGCCAGGTCGGCCTCGAGCTTCTTGGCGCGGGCCTCCAGGTCGGCGTCCCGGCGCTGCTCGATCTGCTGGCGCTCGACCGAGACGTGCGCCTCCAGGGAGGGCAGGTCGCGGGTACGGCGCTCCTCGTCGACGTACGTGATCATGTACGCGGCGAAGTAGATGACCTTCTCGAGGTCCTTCGGAGCCAGGTCGAGCAGGTAGCCCAGGCGGCTCGGGACGCCCTTGAAGTACCAGATGTGCGTGACGGGCGCGGCCAGTTCGATGTGGCCCATCCGCTCACGGCGCACCTTGGCGCGCGTGACCTCGACGCCACAGCGCTCGCAGATGATGCCCTTGAAGCGGACGCGCTTGTACTTTCCGCAGTAGCACTCCCAGTCCCGGGTGGGGCCGAAGATCTTCTCGCAGAAGAGGCCGTCCTTCTCGGGCTTCAGGGTGCGGTAGTTGATGGTCTCCGGCTTCTTGACCTCGCCGTGGCTCCACTGGCGGATGTCGTCAGCGGTGGCCAGACCGATCCGGAGCTCGTCGAAGAAGTTGACGTCGAGCACTATGCGTCAATCCCTCTCAGGGTTGTAAGTCTGTGGTCTGAAACGGGGGCCTGGGGGTCGGCGGGGCCCCGTGGGTGGGGGCCCCGCCGGACTCCCGTCAGACCTCTTCGACGCTGCTCGGCTCGCGCCGGGACAGGTCGATGCCGAGCTCCTCCGCAGCGCGGAAGACGTCCTCGTCGGTGTCACGCATCTCGATGGACATACCGTCGCTGGACAGCACCTCCACGTTCAGGCAGAGCGACTGCATCTCCTTGATGAGCACCTTGAAGGACTCGGGGATGCCGGGCTCGGGGATGTTCTCGCCCTTGACGATGGCCTCGTAGACCTTCACGCGGCCGGTGACGTCGTCGGACTTGATGGTCAGCAGCTCCTGAAGGGCGTACGCGGCGCCGTAGGCCTCGAGTGCCCACACCTCCATCTCGCCGAACCGCTGGCCACCGAACTGGGCCTTACCACCCAGCGGCTGCTGGGTGATCATCGAGTACGGGCCGGTCGAGCGGGCGTGCAGCTTGTCGTCGACCAGGTGGTGCAGCTTCAGGATGTACATGTAGCCGACCGAGATCGGGTCCGGGAACGGCTCACCGGAGCGGCCGTCGAACAGCCGGGCCTTGCCGGACGGCAGGACCATGCGGTCGCCGTCGCGGTTGGGCAGGGTGTTCTCCAGCAGACCGGCCAGCTCGTCCTCGCGGGCGCCGTCGAAGACCGGGGTGGCGACGTTGGTGCGCGGGGCGACCTGGTCGGCACCGATGGCCTGCAGACGCTGCGCCCACTCGTCGGCGAGTCCGGAGACGTCCCAGCCCTGGCTGGCGAGCCAGCCGAGGTGGATCTCCAGGACCTGTCCCGGGTTCATTCGGGACGGCACACCCAGCGGGTTCAGGATGATGTCGACCGGGGTCCCGTCCTCGAGGAACGGCATGTCCTCGATGGGCAGGATCTTGGAGATGACACCCTTGTTGCCGTGCCGGCCGGCGAGCTTGTCACCGTCGGTGATCTTGCGCTTCTGCGCGACGTAGACGCGGACCAGCTGGTTCACGCCCGGCGGCAGCTCGTCGCCCTCCTCGCGGTCGAAGACGCGCACGCCGATGACCTTGCCGGTCTCGCCGTGCGGCACCTTCAGCGAGGTGTCGCGGACCTCACGGGCCTTCTCACCGAAGATGGCGCGCAGCAGGCGCTCCTCCGGCGTCAGCTCGGTCTCACCCTTCGGGGTGACCTTGCCGACGAGGATGTCACCGGCGATGACCTCGGCGCCGATGCGGATGATGCCGCGCTCGTCGAGGTCGGCGAGAACCTCCTCGGAGACGTTCGGGATGTCCCGGGTGATCTCTTCGGGGCCGAGCTTGGTGTCACGGGCGTCGACCTCGTGCTCCTCGATGTGGATCGAGGAGAGGACGTCGTCCTGCACGAGGCGCTGCGACAGGATGATCGCGTCCTCGTAGTTGTGACCCTCCCACGGCATGAACGCCACGAGCAGGTTCTTGCCGAGGGCCATCTCGCCGTTCTGGGTGGCCGGGCCGTCGGCCAGCACCTGGCCGGTGACGACGCGGTCGCCCTCGTTGACGATGACCTTCTGGTTGACCGAGGTGCCCTGGTTGGACCGGGAGAACTTGGCCAGGCGGTACGTGATGTACGTGCCGTCGTCGTTGGCGGTGGTGATGTAGTCCGCGGAGACCTCCTGGACCACACCGTCCTTCTCGGCCTTGACCACGTCGCCGGCGTCGACCGCGGAGCGGTACTCCATGCCGGTGCCGACGAGCGGGGCCTCGGACTTAATCAGCGGAACGGCCTGACGCATCATGTTCGCGCCCATGAGGGCACGGTTGGCGTCGTCGTGCTCCAGGAAGGGGATCATGGCGGTCGCGACCGACACCATCTGGCGCGGCGAGACGTCCATGTAGTCCACGTCCTCGGGGCCGACGTAGTCGACCTCGCCGCCACGGCGGCGGACCAGCACGCGGGCCTCGGCGAACCGCATCTCGTCGTTCAGCGGCGCGTTGGCCTGCGCGATGACGAAGCGGTCCTCCTCGTCGGCGGTCAGGTAGTCGACCTCGTCGGTGACCTGGCCCTCGACGACCTTGCGGTACGGCGTCTCGATGAAGCCGAACGCGTTGACCCGGCCGTAGGAGGCGAGCGAGCCGATCAGACCGATGTTCGGGCCTTCCGGCGTCTCGATCGGGCACATGCGGCCGTAGTGCGAGGGGTGCACGTCACGGACCTCGAAGCCGGCCCGCTCACGGGAGAGACCACCCGGGCCGAGGGCGTTCAGACGACGCTTGTGCGTCAGCCCCGACAGCGGGTTGTTCTGGTCCATGAACTGGGACAGCTGCGAGGTGCCGAAGAACTCCTTGATCGACGCCACGACCGGGCGGATGTTGATCAGGGTCTGCGGCGTGATCGCCTCGACGTCCTGGGTGGTCATGCGCTCGCGCACGACGCGCTCCATACGGGCGAGACCCGTACGGACCTGGTTCTGGATCAGCTCGCCGACGCTGCGGATGCGGCGGTTGCCGAAGTGGTCGATGTCGTCGGTCTCGACCATGATGGTCCGGCCCGACGCGCCGACCGTCTCGGTCTCGCCGGCGTGCAGCTTCACCAGGTACTTGATGGTGGCGATGATGTCCTCGGTGGTGAGCACGCCGGCGTCCAGCGGCTCGTCCGCACCGAGCTTCTTGTTGACCTTGTAGCGGCCGACCTTGGCGAGGTCGTAGCGCTTCGGGTTGAAGTACAGGTTCTCCAGCAGCGTCTGCGCGGCCTCACGCGTGGGGGGCTCGCCCGGGCGCAGCTTGCGGTAGATGTCGAGCAGCGCGTCGTCCTGGCCCTGGGTGTGGTCCTTCTCCAGGGTGGCGCGCATGGACTCGTACTCGCCGAACTCCTCGAGGATCTGCTCGGTCGTCCAGCCGAGCGCCTTCAGCAGGACGGTGACCGACTGCTTGCGCTTGCGGTCGATGCGGACACCGACCATGTCGCGCTTGTCGATCTCCATCTCCAGCCAGGCGCCCCGGGACGGGATGATCTTGGCGGAGAAGATGTCCTTGTCGGACGTCTTGTCGATGGTGGAGTCGAAGTAGACACCGGGGGAACGGACCAGCTGGGACACCACGACACGCTCGGTGCCGTTGATGACGAAAGTGCCCTTGTTCGTCATGAGCGGGAAGTCGCCCATGAAGACCGTCTGGGACTTGATCTCACCGGTCTCGTTGTTGGTGAACTCGGCGGTGACGAAGAGCGGGGCGGCGTACGTGAAGTCGCGCTCCTTGCACTCGTCGATGGAGTTCTTCGGCGGCTCGAAGCGGTGGTCCCGGAACGTCAGGGACATCGACCCGGAGAAGTCCTCGATCGGGGAGATCTCCTCGAAGATCTCCTCGAGGCCGGACTTGGTGGGGACGTCCTGACCGTTCTCCAGAGCCTCCTCGACCCGACTCTGCCAGGCGGTGTTGCCGAGCAGCCAGTCGAAGCTCTCGGTCTGCAGCGCGAGCAGGTTCGGAACCTCGAGAGGCTCCTTGATCTTTGCAAAGGAGATGCGCAGCGGGGCGGTGCTGGCGCCGTTGTTCGTATTCGCGGTCGAGGCATTGCGCGAGGCGGCCAAGAGGGGGTCCTTCCGAGGGCTCGGACTCACTACGCGCTGTACCGGCCCCTCACCCGTACACAAAGACAGAAACCCCAGGTCAGAGGAGCTTTTGTCGTTAGTGCTCGAGTGAGGGCAGACCCCTGGTGACGGGCAGGGGACAGCTAACAGGCAGCGCAAAGGGTCAGTGTAGCCACTTGGCACACTGATGTCCAGTGCGGGTTGTTCGAGACCCTCGCTGTGCTCACCGCTCTTGTCAACGCCCTCGGCATGCTGCCCTCAACGCACGTTGATACTGCCCTCTTCGTCGTCGATCCATGCCTCGGATTCGGATCCTTGTGACGACGCGTCCTGAGAATTGCGCGCTGCGTGCGGTTCGTCAAGGGCCCCCAGCCGGAACCCGGCCGTCCGGGGACACGACGAAGATCACCTTACCCCTCAAGAAGACAGGTGCAAGGCAGACCGGGCCGGACCCCGGGGAGCGCCGAAGGGCGACCACCCAGATGGATGATCGCCCTTCGGTGCGGTCGCGTTACAGCCCCGCGGGGCCGTGTCCGGCGCGCAGCCGGGTCCCCCGGCTCGCGCGGGACCCGGAAGGTCTTACTTGACCTCGACGGAGGCGCCGGCGCCCTTGAGGGCCTCGGCGGCCTTGTCGGCCTGCTCCTTGTTGACCTTCTCGAGGACCGGCTTCGGGGTGCCGTCGACGAGGTCCTTGGCCTCCTTCAGACCCAGCGAGGTCAGCTCGCGCACGACCTTGATGACCTGGATCTTCTTGTCGCCGGCGCCGGTGAGGATGACGTCGAACTCGTCCTTCTCCTCCTCGGCAGCGGCCTCGGCGCCCGCACCGGCGGCGCCGGCCACGACGACCGGGGCAGCGGCGGCAGCGGTGACGTCGAACTTCTCCTCGAAGGCCTTCACGAACTCGGAGAGCTCGATGAGGGTCATCTCCTCGAACTGGGCAAGCAGCTCGTCCTGGGTGAGCTTCGCCATGATGGCGGTCCTTCCACTCAAATCGGCAGGTGCCGGATGTACTGGATAAGGCGGGCGTACGTCGGCCCGCTGCGACCCGTGCCGTCGGCGCGGGTCAGAAAGCGAGCCGAATTACTCGGCACCGCCCTGCTCGGCCTGCTTGGCGCGCAGCGCGTCCACGGTGCGGACGAGCTTCGACGGCAGCGCCTGGAAGACGGAGGCAGCCTGGGACTGCTTCGCCTTGAAGGCACCGGCCAGCTTGCTGAGCAGAACCTCGCGGGACTCGAGGTCCGCAAGCTTCTTGATCTCGTCGGCGGACAGCGCCTTGCCGTCAAGGACACCGCCCTTGATGACGAGATTCGGGTTGTCCTTGGCGAAGTCACGGAGACCCTTCGCCGACTCCACCGGGTCACCGGTGACGAAGGCGACGGCCGTCGGACCAGCGAAGAGCTGGTCGTCCAGCGTGATCCCGGCCTCGTTGGCCGCAATCTTGGTCAGCGTGTTCTTCACCACGGCGTACTGGGCGTTCTCACCGAGCGACCGGCGCAGCGTCTTGAGCTGCGCCACGGTGAGACCGCGGTACTCGGTCAGCACGGCAGCGTTCGAGTTGCGGAACTTGTCCGTCAGCTCGGCAACCGCGGCAGCCTTGTCGGGCCTCGCCATAGAGCCTCGGCCTCCTTCCGGGTGATTCGGACCGCGCGGACCCGAAGGAGGACTGGGGAAAACGAAACGCCCCGGCGCAGGCGCACGGGGCGGACTCGACCGGCCGCACACGCGCTCGGCGCGCGCACTTCCGGGAGTTCTTCCACTGTCACCTGCGCGGGTCGCCCACTTTTCAGCGGATCCTTCGGCCACCGCACCCTCACTCGGAGCGCGCGGCAACGACCAGCGGTCTTTGGCTTCTGCAAGAGAGTACGGGACCGGGGCACCGCCGAGCAAATCGGGCCGCACGGCGGCTCGGGGGCCGGTGGGGGCGCCTGGGAGGGCCCCCGAGGGTCCGGCGGCCGGCCTGGGGCTCGACCGGGCTTCCGCCGGGCCTCTCCAGGGCCTTCCGCGGGCTTCCCTGGGGCCTCCCCAGGGGCTTCCGCGGCCTGCTCAGACGCCCGCTGAGGGGCTCAGGCGCTCGCCACGGGGCCGGAGGTTCGCTGCGGGGCTGCAGCGGGTCATACGGGGGCGCGGGGCTCCCCGCCGGGCTCAGGAGCCTGCCGGAGCGGGCTCCTGAGCGTTTCCCGGCCGACTCAGGACGTGATGCCGGTGCCGGAACCGGTCGACGTGTTGCCCGAGCCCGCGGTGCCGAGGGACTTCATCAGGTCCTTGAAGTCCTTGGTGTCGCCGGCCGGCGGCGCCTCGGCGGAGACCGGCACGCCGTAGTCGCTGTAGTAGGCGGTGCTGTTCAGCACGCCGTGGGCGGTGTTCGCCTTCTCGGTCTTCTTCACCAGCAGGTTCTGGTCGTTGATCCAGATGTCGACGGTGTCGGTGGTGATGCCCGCCTGGTTCAGCTGCTTCTTCAGGGCCGCCAGCTGGTCCGCGCTGAGGTTGCTGCCGCGGCCCGCGAGGTCGGCGACGTTCACCGTGCCCGCGTAGTGCCGGGTGCGGACGCCGGAGACCGTCTCCTCGCCGACCTTCTTCACGTCGCCGGAGGCCAGCAGCATCTTCACGGACTGGTTCGGCGTCGAGGTCTGCGCCTGGTCCTTCAGGTACGAGCCGGAGGCGCCGCTGAACTTGGCGAGGTCGTCGTAGCCGTACCGGATCCAGTGCTTGCCGCCCGCCTCCTGGGCGAACTTGTCGCTCATCTTGGCGTAGTAGGCGTCCGGCAGATAGCGGGCCTGCATCGACTCCGTGCCGGCCTTGCGCATCATCTCGGCCATCTGCCCACCGGTGTAGGTGATGGTGAGGTTGCCCTTGAGGCCGTGGCCCCAGGTGAGCGCGCCGTTCGCGGTCATCGTCATCAGGTCGCCGAGGGAGGTGGTGCCCCGGACCTTGGCGGAGTCGGCCTTGTTCGTGGACTGCTCGGCGGTGCGCAGCGCGGCGATGGGGCTGACGTTGATCGCGCCGGCGCCGGCCGCCTTGCCGCCCTTCCCGGAGTCCGAGGAGCCGCACGCGGCCACCCCGGTCAGCGCGGCAACCGCCGCCACGGAAAGGGTCATCCGGCGCGCCGTCGTGCTCTTCATCTTGTCCTACCCCCATGCAAGTCGAGTGCCTGCACCGTAGCCCAGGCCACTGACAGCCGTCTCACAGGCCGTCGGAAGAAGCCCGTACGAACAGGCCGTCCGAACAAGGCCGTCCGAAAGGAATGCCGTACGGCCGACGGCCGTACAAAGAAAGGACGGGCCCCGCACCTGGAAGGTTGCAGGGCCCGCCCTCATGCGCGCGTACCGGACGCGGCTACCGGGGTGAGCGGACGGCTCAGACGGCGGCCGGGTCCTCCTCGACGAGGAGGTTGCGGGTGCGGTTCGGGTCGACCGGGATGCCGGGGCCCATGGTGGTGCTGACCGCGGCCTTCTTGATGTAGCGGCCCTTGGCGGCGGACGGCTTCAGACGGAGGATCTCCTCCAGCGCGGCGCCGTAGTTCTCCACCAGCTTGGCGTCGTCGAAGGACGCCTTGCCGATGATGAAGTGCAGGTTCGAGTGCTTGTCGACGCGGAACTCGATCTTGCCGCCCTTGATGTCGGAGACGGCCTTGGCCACGTCGGGGGTGACGGTGCCGGTCTTCGGGTTCGGCATCAGACCACGCGGGCCGAGGACGCGGCCGAGGCGGCCGACCTTGCCCATGAGGTCCGGGGTGGCGACGACGGCGTCGAAGTCCAGGCGGCCCTTCGAGACCTCGTCGATCAGCTCGTCGGCGCCGACGATGTCGGCGCCCGCGGCACGCGCGGCCTCGGCACGGTCACCGGTCGCGAAGACCAGGACCCGGGCGGTCTTACCGGTGCCGTGCGGAAGGTTCACGGTGCCACGGACCATCTGGTCGGCCTTGCGCGGGTCGACACCCAGACGGAAGGCGACCTCGACGGTGGCGTCGAACTTGGTCGTGGAGGTCTCCTTGGCGAGACGGACGGCCTCGAGCGGGGCGTACAGCTTCTCCCGGTCGACCTTGGCGTCCGCAGCGCGGAGAGCCTTGCTGCGCTTGCTCACAACTTGCTCCTGTGTGTTCTGTAGGAGTCGTGGTCCTGGGGCCGAGCAGGCCCTGCCACGTGCGACCGGCTCGCGGCCGCATGACTGCTTGGGGTGGTTGGGGTTCAGCCCTCGACCGTGACGCCCATGGAACGCGCGGTACCGGCGATGATCTTCGCGGCGGCGTCCAGGTCGTTCGCGTTCAGGTCGGGCATCTTGGTCTGGGCGATCTCGCGGACCTGCGCCTCGGTGATCTTGGCGACCTTGGTCTTGTGCGGCTCGCCGGAGCCCTTCTCGATGCCCGCGGCCTTGAGGATCATCTTCGCGGCCGGCGGCGTCTTGGTGATGAAGGTGAAGGAGCGGTCCTCGTAGACCGTGATCTCCACCGGGATGACCCAACCGCGCTGCGACTCGGTCGCGGCGTTGTAGGCCTTGCAGAACTCCATGATGTTCACGCCGTGCTGACCCAGCGCGGGGCCGACCGGCGGGGCCGGGTTGGCGGCACCGGCCTGGATCTGGAGCTTGATGAGCCCCGTGACCTTCTTCTTCTTGGGAGGCATGGCTCTCCGGGTCCTTTCATTCGGGTCCATGCCCGCGCGAGGATCGCGACCCTGACGCAGGCATACCGCACAACGATAACGGGTATAGATGCGCGGCCAAAAACCGTGCAGGTCAGGCGGACCGTGACGGCCTGCCTGACCTGCGCGGAAGCACGAGGTCCACGAAGGGACCGGGTGGGCTGCTAGTTCTTCTGGATCTGGTCGAAGGACAGCTCGACGGGCGTCTCGCGGCCGAAGATCTCCACCAGGCCCTTGACCTTCTTCGAGTCGGGGTTGATCTCGTTGATGGTCGCCTGCAGCGTGGCGAACGGGCCGTCGGTGACGGTGACCGAGTCGCCGACCTCGAAGTCCAGCACCTGGACCTCGACCTTGCGCTGCGGAGCGGGCTTGCCCTCGGCCTCGGCGGCCTCGCGGGCGGCCTTCTCCTCGGCCTCCGGGGCGAGCATCTTGACGATCTCGTCCAGGGTCAGCGGGTACGGGTCGTAGGCGTTGCCGACGAAGCCGGTGACGCCCGGGGTGTTGCGGACGACGCCCCAGGACTCGTTGGTCAGGTCCATGCGGACCAGGACGTAACCCGGCAGCTTGTTCTGCTTGATCGTCTTGCGGTCGCCGTTCTTGATCTGGACGACCTCCTCCTGCGGCACCTCGGCCTGGAAGATGTAGTCCTCGACGTTCAGCGAGACGGCGCGCTGCTCCAGGTTGGTCTTCACGCGGTTCTCGTAACCGGCGTAGGTGTGGATGACGTACCACTCGCCGGGCAGGGTGCGCAGTTCCTCGCGCAGGGCCTCGACCGGGTCGACGGGCGCGGCCGGCTCCTCCTCGGCAGCCTCGGCGGCCTCCTCGTCGGCGGCCTCGCCCTCTTCGTCCTCGACGTTCACGGCAGCCTCTTCGGCCGGCTCCCCCGCCTCGGCCTCGGCAGCCTCGAACTCGTCCTGCTCGTCCGCGCCCTCGACGATGTCGAGCTCGTCGTCCACCATCTCGGCAGCGTTGCCGCGAGGCTCGATGGCGTCGTCGTTCAGGTTCGGGTCAGACACGGTGGCTGCTTCTTCCTGGATACATAGGGGTGGAACATGCGAAAACGGGCGCCGGTACCACGGCGCCCTTCGCTCTTGGCTCAGCCGAAGACGTACTTGGCCGCGTGGTTGAGCCCATAGTCAATCACGGTCACCAGCGCGATCATGATGGCGACGAAGAAGATCACCACGGTCGTGTACGACGTCAGCTGGTTACGCGTCGGCCAGACGACCTTGCGGAGCTCCGCGATGATCTGGCGGTAGAACGTGGCGAGGCGCTTCAGCGGGCCCTTCTTGGCGCGCTTGCCGCCCTTGCGGGCCTTCTTCTTCGACTCGAGCGCCTCGTCCTGGGCGTCAGGCGTGTCGATGGAGCCCACGGCGTCCGTCATAATCCTCACCTGATCCCGGGTCGTGGCCGTGCCGCGCCCGGTTCCTGAGCCGCACGGCGGTGCATTGCAGTACGTACATGCGCACACATCCTGGCGGTGTGTGTAGCAGGGCCGGAGGGACTTGAACCCCCAACCGCCGGTTTTGGAGACCGGTGCTCTACCAATTGAGCTACGACCCTTTGTGTGTCCCCCAACGTACCGCATCCGGACGGGTGCGCGGTGTGCACCGGCTCGGCGGCGGCTGCTGAAGGCCAACGAGGTGAGAGTGTACGTGGTCCGGGGCCCGGCGTCGAACAGAAAGAGCCCGTCCGGGGGCGTCCGGCCAAAGATCGTCCTGGCCGGGGGCCGGATTCGGACCCGTGTTCACGCTTCGCCCCGTGGTTGTTCAGTCCGTGAAACCCGTGTGCCGGGGACATTTCCGGTCTGGAACGATGGGCTCCATGAGCGCTGCAACCCCACCCACCGAGCGCCGGGTCTCCGCCCGAGTCGGCGCGATCTCCGAGTCCGCCACCCTCGCCGTGGACGCCAAGGCCAAGGCCCTGAAGGCCGCCGGGCGTCCGGTGATCGGCTTCGGCGCCGGCGAGCCCGACTTCCCGACTCCGGACTACATCGTCGAGGCGGCCGTAGAGGCCTGCAAGAACCCGAAGTACCACCGCTACACGCCGGCCGGCGGTCTGCCCGAGCTGAAGTCCGCGATCGCCGCGAAGACGCTGCGCGACTCCGGCTGGGAGCCCGACGTCTCGCAGATCCTGGTCACCAACGGCGGCAAGCAGGCCATCTACGAGGCGTTCGCCGCGATCCTCGACCCGGGCGACGAGGTCATCGTCCCCGCGCCGTACTGGACGACCTACCCCGAGTCGATCCGCCTGGCCGGCGGCGTCCCGGTGGAGGTCGTGGCCGACGAGACGACCGGCTACCGGGTCTCGGTGGAGCAGCTGGAGGCGGCGCGCACGGAGAAGACGAAGGTCGTGCTCTTCGTCTCCCCGTCGAACCCGACCGGCGCGGTGTACTCCGAGGCCGAGACCGAGGCGATCGGCCGCTGGGCCCTGGAGCACGGCCTGTGGGTGCTCACCGACGAGATCTACGAGCACCTGGTGTACGGCGACGCCGCCGCGGTGTCCCTGCCGGCGCTCCTGCCCGAGCTGCGCGACAAGTGCGTCGTGGTCAACGGCGTGGCGAAGACGTACGCCATGACGGGCTGGCGCGTGGGCTGGGTCATCGGCCCGAAGGACGTCGTCAAGGCCGCGACCAACCTGCAGTCGCACGCCACCTCCAACGTCTCCAACGTGGCCCAGGCGGCCGCCCTCGCCGCCGTCTCGGGTGACCTTCAGGCCGTGGCGAAGATGCGCGAGGCCTTCGACCGGCGCCGCAAGACGATCGTGCGGATGCTCAACGAGATCGACGGCGTGGTCTGCCCGGAGCCCGAGGGCGCCTTCTACGCCTACCCGTCGGTCAAGGCGCTGCTGGGCAAGGAGATCCGCGGCAAGCGCCCGCAGGACACGGTCGAGCTGGCCGCGCTGATCCTGGAGGAGGCCGAGGTCGCGGTCGTCCCGGGCGAGGCCTTCGGCACGCCGGGCTATCTGCGGCTGTCGTACGCGCTGGGCGACGAGGACCTCGTCGAGGGCGTGAGCCGCATCCAGAAGCTGCTGGCGGAGGCCAGGGACTGAGCGGTCCGGTTTCAGGGACAGGAGCACCTCCCGGCGCCGGGAGGTGCTCCTGTCCGTTTGTGCGAGCAAGACCACGTACGGGGAAACGGCTACCGGGACGACAGCGGCGTACGGCAGGATCTGGGGATGGAGCGTGTACGTGACCTCTCTGAGCTGCCGAAAGCCCATCTGCACCTGCACTTCACCGGCTCGATGCGGCCGGGAACCGTCCTGGAACTGGCCGACAAGTACGGCGTACGCCTGCCGGAGGCCCTGAGCGAAGCCCTCACCAGCGGCGAACCGCCGAGGCTGCGGGCCACGGACGAGCGGGGCTGGTTCCGTTTCCAGCGGCTGTACGACGCGGCCCGCTCCTGTCTGCGCACCGAGGAGGACATCCAGCGGCTGGTCCGGGAGGCCGCCGAGGAGGACCTGAAGGACGGCTCGGGCTGGCTGGAGATCCAGGTGGACCCGACGTCGTACGCGCCCCGGCTGGGCGGGCTGATCCCCGCGCTGGAGATCATCCTCGACGCGGTCGACACCACGTCGCGGGAGACCGGGCTCGGCATGCGGGTGCTGGTGGCCGCCAACCGCATGAAGCACCCACTGGACGCCCGCACGCTGGCCCGCCTGGCGGTGCGGTACGCGGACCGTGGTGTGGTCGGCTTCGGGCTCTCCAACGACGAGCGGCGGGGCATGGCCCGGGACTTCGACCGGGCTTTCCACATCGCGCGCGAGGGCGGTCTGCTGTCGGCCCCGCACGGCGGCGAGCTGACCGGTCCGGCCTCCGTCCGGGACTGCCTGGACGACCTGCACGCCTCGCGGATCGGGCACGGGGTGCGCGCGGCGGAGGACCCGCGGCTGCTCAAGCGGCTGGCCGACCGCCAGGTGACCTGCGAGGTGTGCCCGGCGTCGAACGTGGCGCTCGGCGTGTACGAGAAGCCTGAGGACGTCCCGCTGCGCACGTTCTTCGAGGCCGGTGTCCCGATGGCGCTCGGCGCCGACGACCCGCTGCTGTTCGGCTCCCGGCTGGCCGCCCAGTACGAGATCGCCCGCCACGCCCACGGCTTCTCGGACGCGGAACTCGCCGAACTGGCCCGCCAGTCGGTGCGCGGCTCGGCGGCGCCGGAGGACGTCAAGGCGCGGCTGCTGGCGGGCGTGGACGACTGGCTGACCCGCCCGCCGGCCTGAGGGGGCGGCGTTCCGCGGTTCTCCAGGGGAGCTTCAAGCGGTTCTGCAGGCGGATCTTCAGGCGGTGGCCGGCGGGGCTGAGATTCCGCCCAGCAGCGTCCTCGCGAGCCGTGTGGCGAACTCGTCGACGGGTGGCCGCTGCCCCGTGTCGGTCGCGTCGTAGGCGAACGCGCGCTGCGCGCAGGCGCCGAGCAGCAGGGAGGCGGCGGCGAAGGTGTCGGCGTCGGCGCGGACCCGGCCGGCGGTCTGTTCGGCGCGGAGATAGGCGTCCAGGTCCCGGATGGGCCGGTGCGGGCCGGAGCCGAGCCCGCGCAGGGCGTCGAAGTGGCGCTGCTTGAGCTTGGGCTCGGCGTACAGGGAGGCGGCGATCGGGAAGCTCTGTTCGTAGAAGAGGGCGGCCTGGCGGGCGATCTCGATGAGGTTGGCCTCCAGGGTGCCCTGTCCCGGTTCCGCGGCGAGGCTGCCCAGCAGCGGGGTGAGCCGGGGCAGCCGCTCGGCGAGGACGCGCACGAACAGCTCTTCCTTGCTGTCGAAGTACTTGTAGAGGGCCGCTTCGGAGCAGCCGGCCGCGCGGGCGATCTCCTTGGTGGTGGCGCGGGCCAGTCCGGCGGTGAGCATGAGCTCGTGGGCGGCGTCGAGGATGCGGACACGCGCCGGCTTCTGTTCCATGGGGCTCCAATCGGCCTGACAATCGGCTTGACGGGTGAGTGAGTGCTTACCCACTCTAGAGGGAAGCAGGGTGAGTGAATACTCACCCACCCGCCCCGTCCACGGGAGCACACATGAACCTCACTGTTTTCGGCGCCACCGGCGGTATCGGCCGGGAGATCGTGCGGCAGGCGCTCGGCGCCGGGCACCGGGTCACCGCCGTCGTCCGCGATCCGGCCCGGCTCGATGTCCGGGGCGAGGCGCTGGAGGTGGTCCGCGCCGATCTGACCGACCCCGACGAACTGCGCACCGCCGTCCGCGGCCGGGACGCGGTCCTGTCCGGCCTGGGAGCGCGCAGCCGCAAGGACGCCGGGGTCGCCGCCCGGCTCACCCGTACGGTCCTGCGCGCCATGGAGGCGGAGGGCGTACGCCGGCTGCTCGTGGTCAGCGCCGGTCCCGTCGGCCCCGCCCCGGAGGGCGACGGCGCCCTGGACCGGGCCGCGCGGGGCCTGGTGTCGGCGATCCTCAAGGACGTCTACGCCGACCTGCGCGAGATGGAGGCGGAACTGGCCCGCAGCGGCACCGACTGGACGTCCGTACGGCCGCCGCGCCTGCAGGACAAGCCGCTCACCGGCCGCTACCGCACCGTGGTCGGTGGCTTCCCGCCCAAGGGGCGCTTCATCGCACGCGCCGACGTCGCCCACGCCATGCTGGCGATGATCGACGACGCGGCGACGGTGAAGCAGGGCGTCGGGGTGGCGTACTGAGCGGCGGGCAGGGCCAGCGGCAGGGCAGGGGCAGGGGCAGGGGATGGCGTGCTGAGAGCCGCCTGTGCGGCTACAGGCTGACGCCGACCGTCACCGGCTCGTTGACCAGCGTGATACCGAAGGCCTCGCGGACGCCGGCGACCACCTCGCGGGCCAGCGCCAGCAGGTCCTCGGTGGTGGCGGAGCCCCGGTTGGTGAGGGCGAGGGTGTGCTTGGTGGAGATGCGCGCCGGGCCGGTGCCGTAGCCCTTGGTGAATCCCGCCTTGTCGATCAGCCAGGCCGCGGAGGTCTTCGTACGGCCCTCCCCCGCCGGGTAGGCGGGCGGCTCCACGCCGTCGCCCAGCCGCTCGCGCACGCGCGCGTGGAACGCGGCGAACTGCTCGTCGGTGAGGATCGGGTTGGTGAAGAAGGACCCGGCGGACCAGGTGTCGTGGTCCACCGGATCGAGGACCATGCCCTTCCCGGCGCGCAGCTTCAGCACGGTCGCGCGCGCGTCGGCCAGCGGCACCCGGTCGCCGGGCTCGACACCGAGCGCGCGCGCCGCCTCGGCGTACTGCACGGGCGCGGACAGCCCGCCCGCGTCCTCCAGGCCGAACCGGACGCGCAGCACCACGTAGCGCTCGGGGTCGGCCTTGAAGCGGCTGTGGCGGTACGAGAAGGCGCACTCCTCGTTCGGCAGCGTGACGGTCTCCCCGGCGCGCCGGTCGTAGGCGATCACCTCGGTGATGGTGGAGGAGACCTCCTGGCCGTAGGCGCCCACGTTCTGGATCGGTGTGGCGCCGGCCGATCCCGGGATCCCGGCCAGGCACTCGATCCCGGCGAGCCCGGCCTCGACCGTGCGGGCGACGGCGTCCGTCCACACCTCGCCGGCCGCCAGCTCCAGCGTCGTACCGCGCAGCTCGACACCGCGCGTGGCGATGCGCAGGGCGGTGCCGTCGAAGCCCTTGTCGCCGATGACCAGGTTCGACCCGCCGCCGATGACCAGCAGCGGGGTCCCGCTGTCGTCGGCCTCGCGGACGGCGGCGATCACCTCGGCGTCGGTCTCGGCCGTGACCAGCCGCGTCGCGGGACCGCCCAGCCGGAAGGTGGTCAGCGGGGCAAGAGGGGCGTCGTGGAGTACCTGCACGGCCCCAAGACTACGAGACGGCACCGACACCGCCGCATCCACACGGGCGACGGCCGCGCAGTCGGGCCCGGTCGGCCCGTGCGCGTTGCTGAGGCGGCTCCGGCACACGCGTACGCGCGCGAGGCCCCCTCATTGGAGGCCACGCGCGCGTGGACGCTGGTTTTCTCCTCGCGCCCCGTCTACCTGAGCCGCCGTTCCGCCTCCGCCCAGCTCACCGGCAGCCGGTCGCCGGAGGTCTGCCAGGCGGCGAAGGCGACGTCGCGCATCTGGGCGGCCAGTCGCCGCGAGGCCGGCCGGTGGGCACCGGATGCGGCGAAGGCCTTCAGCGCGTCGGCCGACTCCCAGGCGGACAGCGTCCAGAAGGTCCGCCGCAGCGGCTGCGCCTTGAGGGCGGTCCCGTAGGCGCCGGGCGCACGGCCGGCCTGCCGCCACACCGCCGGGGTGCGGGCGAGGAAACGGAGGGCGCCCCACAGGGAGCGGGTCTCGAAGCGCGAGGCGAAGACGTGCACCTCGGCGTCCTGCGGCGGGGTGTTCGGCACGGTCCAGGGAAGTGCGGGCATCGCGAACTCCTTGCGGTCGGCGGTGACGGGATTCCGGACCGTGCCTCAGCGAGCGGCGGTCTCCGCCGTGACGGACTCCGCGGTGACGGACTCCGCAGCGGCCGCCGTCGGGGCGGTTGCCTCAGCGGCAGCGGCCTTCCGGTCACCGGCCTCGGAAGCGCTCGCCTTCGCAGCGGCGGCCTTCCGGTCACCGGTGTCGTCAGGGACACCTGTCTCCGCGACGCCGGCACCGGCACCGGCGTCCACACCGGCATCCGAGCCCTCGGTCTCCCCGGAGCCCGCGGTCGCCTGCGCCACCCCCGCGGCAAGCCGGGCGGCGCTTCGGCGGGCCGGGATCACCAGGGCCGCGGCCGCGGCGACGGCGACCACCGCCGAGCCGGTGACCAGGGCGGGCCGCAGGCCGTCCACGAAGCTCTGGGCGCTGTCGTAGCCGCCCCGCGCGGAGAAGATCGACGACATCACCGCGATGCCGAGCGCGCCGCCCACCTCGCGCAGCGCGTTGTTCGCGCCGGAGGCGATGCCCTGCTCCTGCGGGCGGACGCTGGACATCACCAGGTTGGCGGCCGGCGCGAAGTAGAGGGCCATGCCGACCCCGCTGATGATCAGCGCGGGCAGTTGGGCGGCGTAGGAGGCGTCCGTGGTCGCCACGGCGGCCATGTAGCCGAGGCCGGCGGCCTGCAGGAAGAGCCCGGCGGCGACGACCGGACGGCCGCCGATACGGTCGGAGAGGATCCCCGCGAGCGGCGCGACGAGCATCGGCATGCCGGTCCACGGCAGCATCCTGAGCCCCGCCTCGGTGGGCGAGTAGCCGAGCACGCCCTGCATGTACTGGCTCAGCAGGAAGATCGAGCCGAACATGCCGACGAACATCAGCAGGCTGGCCGCGTTGATGCCGGAGAAGGCGCGAGACCGGAACAGCCGCATGGGCAGCATGGGGGCGTCCGCGCGGGAGCTGTACAGGACGAACCCGGCCAGTAGCGCGCCGCCCGAGAAGAGCGCGGTCAGCACCAGGGTGTCGGTCCAGCCGTCGGCGGGGCCGCGGACCAGGCCGTAGACGATCCCGAAGAGGCCGCCGCTGGCGAGCAGGGTGCCGGGGACGTCGAGCCGGGCGCCGGTGCCGTAGGACTCGGCGAGCCGCAGCCGCGCGAGCGGGAGAGCGATCAGGCCGAGCGGAACGTTCAGCCAGAAGATCCAGTGCCATGAGACGTGCTCGGTGAGGGTGCCGCCGATGAGCGGACCCGAGGCGACGGCGAGTCCGTTCACAGCGCCCCAGATGCCGTACATCGTCCCGCGCCTGGCGGCGGGCACGGCCGCGGTCAGCAGGGTCAGGGTGAGCGGCATCATGACGGCCGCGCCGACGCCCTGGACCGCGCGGGCGGCGATCAGGGATCCGATGCCGGGGGCCATGGCCGCGGCGGCGGAGGCAGCGGTGAAGACAGTGAGACCGGCCATGAAGAGCCGGCGGCGCCCGAAGCGGTCGCCGAGCGCCGCACCGGACATCAGCAGGACGGCGAAGGTGAGCGTGTAGGCGCTCACGGTCCACTCGAGGTCGTCCAGCGCGCCGCCCAGGTCCCTGCGGATGGAGGGCAGGGCGGTGGTGACGACGAGGTTGTCGAGGGCCGCCATGAAGCCGGCGACGCTGGTGACGACGAGCGCCCAGGCGGCGCTGCCGCGCGCCGTGGTCGGCGTGTTCCGCTGTGACATCTCTCCCCCAGAGAGTGATCCGGTTAGTTATTGATGACTAACTTTTCGGGGCGGAAAAGACCGTTGCCTCCCGCCCCGTTCCGCTACTTCTCCAGCCGGCCGTTGATCCGGGCCGCCGGGTACATCCCCTGCCAGACGCGGTGTTCCGGCGGGAACCCCATGGCGGTCAGGGTGTTGATGAGCATTCCGTACGCCAGGAAAGTCGTGGTCTCGCCGTCGTCCGCGCCGAGCGGCAGGTGGACGGCGTCCCAGAGCCTCATCCAGGCGCGGCGCACGGCCTCGCCGAACTCGTGGTCGCCCTCCGCCTCGGCGGCGGCCACGGTGATGTACGTCTGCATCTGCATCTGGAGCTTCTCGGGCTGCTCGGTGATCAGCCGCACATAGGCGTTGGCCATGGCATGCAGGGCCTCCTCGCCCTCCAGTCCCTCGGCCGCCTCCTCGAACACCTTGCAGGTGTCGTCCACGCACCGGAGCGACGCGGCGGCGAAGATCGCCTTCTTGCCCGGGAAGAGCCGGAAGAGGTACGGCTGAGAGACACCGACGCGGCTCGCGATCGCCTCCGTGGAGGTGCCGTAGTACCCCTTCTGGGCGAACTCCGCGATGGCCGCGCGAATGACGCTCTCGCGCCGCTCATCTGCACTCATCCTGGGCATGGAAGGTAAGTTAGTACTCAATCACTAACTTTGCAAGGACACCCGCTCGGGGCTCCAGGCGTAAGGGTGCCTCCCCCAGACGTAAGGGGCGCCCCACCCTGGAGGACGCCCCTTACATTCCGTCTGTCTTCGGGTGCGGCCGTCAGGCCAGTCGTACGACCGCCCGGGACATGCCGAGCACCTTCTGGCCGGCGCTGGTCGCCGTCAGGTCCACGCGCACGGTGCTGTCGTCCAGCTTGGCCGCCACCTTGCCGCTCACCTCGATCAGCGCGCCCTTGTCGTCGTTCGGCACGACCACCGGCTTGGTGAAGCGGACGCCGTACTCGACGACCGCGCCCGGGTCCCCGGTCCAGTCGGTGACCACGCGGATCGCCTCCGCCATGGTGAACATGCCGTGCGCGATGACGTCCGGCAGACCGACCTCCTTGGCGAACTTCTCGTTCCAGTGGATCGGGTTGAAGTCACCGGAGGCGCCCGCGTAGCGCACCAGTGTGGCGCGCGTCACGGGGAAGGTCTGCGCCGGCAGTTCGGTGCCGACCTCGACGTCGTCGTACGCGATCTTCGCCGTCATCAGGTCCTCACGCCTCCTCGGCCGCGCGGGCCACGAGCTTGGTCCAGGCGGTCACGACATGCTCGCCCGCCTCGTCGTGCACCTCACCGCGGATGTCCAGGATGTCGTTGCCCGCGAGGGACTTGATGCCCTCGATGGTGGAGGTGACGGTGAGCCGGTCGCCGGCGCGCACCGGGCGGCTGTAGGCGAACTTCTGGTCGCCGTGCACCACGCGGCTGTAGTCCAGGCCCAGTTGCGGGTCCTCGACGATCTGCCCCGCGGCCGGGAAGGTGATGGCGAACACGAAGGTCGGCGGGGCGATCACATCGGAATGGCCGTAGGCCTTCGCGGCCTCGGGGTCCGTGTAGGCCGGGTTGGTCTCGCCCACCGCCTCGGCGAACTCGCGGATCTTCTCCCTGCCCACCTCATAGGGCGCGGTGGGCGGGTAGGTCCGTCCCACGAAGGACTGGTCGAGCGCCATGGCCCGGCACCTCCTGATGTCTGCTGTGATGGCCCCAAATTAGCGGGAATCCCGGCGGGGAATGCGCAGGGGGACAGGCGGCGCCCGGACGCCGGTGAGGCGATGTGGTCCCGGTTACTCGGTTGATCGTGATTCCGGAAACGCCGCGAGGCCGCCCCCTCGGGAGGGGGCGGCCTCGCGTACGAGCCTGGTGAGCCCTGGTCAGCGCGTTTCGCGGTGAGCCGTGTGCGCGTTGCAGCGCGGGCAGTGCTTCTTCATCTCAAGACGGTCCGGGTTGTTACGCCGGTTCTTCTTGGTGATGTAGTTCCGCTCCTTGCACTCCACGCAGGCCAGCGTGATCTTCGGGCGGACGTCGGTGGCAGCCACGTGAGTGCTCCTAAGACGAACAGGTGGACTAATTCAACGCAAGAAAGAGTAGCCGATCGAAGGACCGACCCCGCAATCGGCTACTGTCAGTAGCGGTGACCGGACTTGAACCGGTGACACAGCGATTATGAGCCGCTTGCTCTACCGACTGAGCTACACCGCTGCGATGCGATCGGGCCCCGCCTTTCGGCGGGTACCTCTCACACCAGAGCCCCAAAACGGAATCGAACCGTTGACCTTCTCCTTACCATGGAGACGCTCTGCCGACTGAGCTATTGGGGCGAGCGATGAAGACATTACACGGTCCGCCGCCGTTCGCCCAAATCCGTATCCGGCGGTCTGCCCCGCCCCCACCCGGGCCTCGCAGGGCTTCGGCCATCGCCGTGCCGAGCGAGCGCATGGCCCGGCCGTGCCGAGTGCGGCACACATGGTCACGGGGCCACGTGGTGGCCCGGTCGCCGGTGGACGTCACCACGCCGAGCGCGGGCCACGCGCGTGGGGGACGCGTGTACTGCCATGGGCGGAGCCACCGGTACGACTATTGCGCTCCTGCGCGGCCGGGCCCGGCGCGCCACCCTAGGCTCGACTCGCTCTGCGTGATCTTGGGGTTCGGCCCCGGTTTCCCACGCGGGCCAGACCGAGCCCCCGGCCCCCTTCCTGGAGCGCGATGCCCGACAGCCAGCCGCAGCCTCATCCGCCGTCGGACTCCTCGGGCCCTTCGGGCCGGTCCGACCCCGCCGCCCTGCTGCTGTGCGGGGCGCGGCTGACCGACGGCCGGACCGTGGACGTACGGCTGGGCGGCGGGCGCATCGAGGCGGTGGGGACGGCGGGCAGCCTGGCGCCGGGCCCGGCCCGGGCGGGCTGCACACGCGTGGACCTCAGCGGCTACCTGCTCCTGCCGGCCCCGGCCGAACCGCACGCCCACGGCGACACCGCGCTGTCCGCCGAGCACCCCGGCCCGGTGTCGTTCGCCCCCGAGGACGTCCAGCGCCGGGCGACGGAGGCGGCTCTGCTGCAGCTCGGGCACGGGGCGACCGCGGTACGCGCGCACGTGCGCGTGGGCGACGTCCAGGGGCTCGGGGCACTGGTCGCCGTCCTGCGGGCGCGGCGCTCGCTGCGGGGGCTCGCGGAGCTGACGGCGGTGGCGATGCCCCGGCTGCTGACCGGCGTGGCGGGGGCCGACGGGCGGGCGATGCTGCGCGACGCCGTCAAGATGGGCGCCTCCGTGGTGGGCGGCTGCCCGGACCTGGACCCCGATCCCACGGGCTATGTCGAGACGGTCCTGGAGGTGGCCTCCGAGCACGGCTGTCCGGTGGACCTGCACACGGACGCGTCCGACCCGGCCAGGCTGTCCCGGCTCGCGGTCATGGCCGGAGGCCTGCGCCCCGGCGTGACGATCGGCCCGTGCGCCGGTCTCGCCCGCCTGCCCGCGGAGGCCGCCGCACGCGCCGCCGACCAGCTCGCGGCGGCCGGCGTGACGGTCGTGTGCCTGCCCCAGGGCGGCTGCTGCGGCGCCGATCACCGGGGCGCCGCTCCGGTACGGCTGCTGCGCGCGGCCGGGGTGCGCGTGTCGGCGGGGAGCGGCGCCGTACGGGACCTCTCCAACCCCGTCGGCCGCGGTGACCCTTTGGAGGCGGCCTACCTCCTGGCCGCCGCGCAGGGTCTGCGCCCCGAGGACGCCTACGACACCGTCAGCGCGTCGGCGCGTGCGGTGCTGGGCCTGCCGGAGGTACGCGTGGAGGCGGGCTTCCCCGCCGACCTCCTCGCCGTACGCGGCGACCGCCTGGCCGGCGCGCTGTCCCTGGCCTACAGCCGGATCGTGGTCCACCGGGGCCGGGTGGTGGCGCGCACGAGCGCCGTACGCGAGTACTGCGACTCGGCCGCCGCGGTGGAACTGGGGTTGCCGCGGCAGGGGCGCGGAGAGCTGTCGTGAGCGGCCGGTCGCAGTCCTGCGGCCGGTGCCGGGCCCGAGGACGTACGCGCCCGTACACATCCCGCCACATCGCGCGCGTTCGGGCGTGATCCTGGCGCCGTTCGGCCACCCCGGTTGACCCGTGCGGCGGATGGGCCTCTTCGGGCGTACGGTCGGATTCATGCGCATTGTCATCGCTGGTGGTCATGGTCAGATCGCGCTGCGCCTGGAGCGTCTGCTCTCCGCGCGCGGGGACGAGGTCGCGGGCATCATCCGCAAGCCGGAACAGGGCGACGATCTGCGGGCGGCCGGCGCGGAACCGGTGCTCCTCGACCTGGAGTCCGTCTCGGTGGAAGAGGTCGCGGCGCACCTGCAGGGCGCCGACGCGGCGGTCTTCGCGGCCGGCGCCGGCCCGGGCAGCGGCGCCGCCCGCAAGGAGACGGTGGACAAGGGCGCGGCGGTGCTGTTCGCGGACGCGGCCGTACGCGCGCGTGTGCGCCGTTTCCTGGTGGTGTCCTCGATGGGGGCGGACCCCGCACACGAGGGCGACGACGTCTTCGACGTGTACCTGCGCGCCAAGGGCGAGGCGGACGCGTACATCACCCGTCAGGAGGCCCTGGACTGGACGGTCCTGCGCCCCGGTGCGCTGACGGACGACGCGGGTACCGGCCTGGTCCGGCTGGAGGCGCACACCGGGCGCGGAGCGGTCCCCCGGGACGATGTGGCGGCCGTACTGGCGGAGTTGGTGGACACTCCGGCGACGGCCGGCCTGACGCTGGAGCTGATCAGCGGTTCGACGCCGCTGTCGGTGGCGGTGAAGGCGGTAGCCGGGAACTGAGGCGGGGCACCGGCCGTTGAACGGTCGTACGCCGCCACCGGGCCGGCCGCACCGCCCGCTTGTCACCCCGTCAGGTCCGCCGACTGCCGAAGACCTCAGAACAGACGCAGCTGCCCGGGAAACTCCGGTACGGCGTATCCGTCCAACGCCGGCTGGACGGCTCCGAGTTGCGCCGGCTGCCGTGATCCGGAGCAGGAGACGAGTTCGCCGTTCTCCCGGGCCCCGGGCGGGTCGTGCCGCGCGAAGCGGCCCGCGACGACGGCGATGTCGCGGTGGCACACCGGGCAGGTTCTGCGTCGCGAGGACATGCCGTCAGTGTGCCCGCACGGGGGCGGAGGCAACACCGGCGCCCCGAGCCTCGCGACACCGGTGCCCGAGGGACGCGCCGGTGTCGCGAGGCGCGGGCCTCTGCCTCAGGTGCGCGTCTCGGCTTCCCAGCGGTCGGGGCCCACCCCGCGCCAGTCGATCAGCGGCGAGTCGGCCACCTCTTCCGGCTCGATCTCCAGCCCCGCGCGGCGCAGGAACTCCACCAGGTCCGCCACGTTGTGCGCCAGGCCGAGGATCTCGCCGTCCACCCGGACCCGGCGGCCGCCGGTCGGGGACGGCAGGTGCACGATGATGGGTCGTTTCCCGGCCATGGCTCCAGCATCGTCCGGACCGGACGGGCTCGCACCCGGGCCGGTCATTCCAGAATCCCCAGCACAGTGTCGGGGCGGCACAGCGGGCACGCGGCGACACCTCCTTCCGTCAGCGCGCGTACGGCCTGATCCCGGCCGACCGCCCTGGCGCGTCCGCCGGCGGTTGTGCAGCCGCCGACGTGGACGTACACCGCGCTGCGCCCGTTCAGACCGCGCTCCAGCAGCCACTCCGGGGCGGCCTGCCGGGAACCGAGGCGGCGCTGCCGTTCGGCCTCCCGACGTTCTTCGTCCGCGATCCACCGGTCCATCAGGGCGAGCTGCCGCGCGGCCTGGTGTTCGACGACGCGACGGGCGAAACGCAGCATGTCGAGACGCGTCAGGGGACGGTCTTCGTTCACGCGTTCGATTCTAGTGAAGAGACGTGAAAGCGCGAGGAGCGGGATGCACCTGTCTTGACCGGTCCGCGAAGAAGCCCGCCGGCTGGTTGCGGACGGGCGCGGGCCGGTACGTCCCGAGTGGGGCGCCCCTCGGCTCAGGAGAGGTGGAATTCGCCCGGGGCGCGCCGGGTCATTTCATCGCGTCGCGCATGTACCAACCGGTACGGCCTTGCCCGTACCGTGTGGCGTATGAGGCCTGTCACCGTGTCGATCGACGTCCCGCAGGCGCCCGAGCAGGTCTACGACTTCCTCGACGTCATGGCTCATCACGAGCGCTTCACCGACCACTACCTGACCGGCTGGCGGTACGACGGTCCCGCCCGCGGCCTCGGGTCGCGCGCCACGGTCACCGCCGCGCTGGCCGGCGCGAAGACCGACGTCAGCATCGAGGTCGTCGAGGCGGAACCGCCACGCCGTATCGTCGAACGCAACGTCAGCGCGGCCGGCCGGCGCCTCGCCCACGGCACCTACACCATCGATCCGCTGCCGGCCGGCGGGAGCCGGGTCTCGTTCACCTACTCCTGGACCCGCGCCCCGCTCGCGGACCGCCTGCTGGCCCCCGCCGTCCGGGCCACGATGCGGCGCGCCAACGAGACGGTCATGCGACGCCTGGCCACCGAACTGGCCCACCGGACGCCCGCAGCCGACAACTGATCGCGGATCACGGGACATACGGATCACGGCATATAAGACGAGAGCCCCGCGACCTGCTGTTCTCGCAGGTCACGGAGCTCTCGTTACCGTGTGGCGGCGCCAGGATTCGAACCTGGGAAGGCTGAGCCGGCAGATTTACAGTCTGCTCCCTTTGGCCGCTCGGGCACACCGCCGGGGTTGACGACCAGTTCGAACCGCTCCTCGGCGGCGTTCCCTGGCGACGACGTAAACAATACCCGATACAGGGGGGTGCTTCGCCACCCGGTTGATCTCCACCTCTCGGCTCCAGGGGTGGCTAGGCTGGTGCGGATGCGGCCCGGTACGACGCCGGGCCCGGCGGCCGCCGCCGCGCACGCCGGCACGCACCCGATATGCACCCGATACAAGGAGCCACAGGACATGGCCGACTCCAGTTTCGACATCGTCTCGAAGGTCGAGCGGCAGGAGGTCGACAACGCCCTCAACCAGGCCGCCAAGGAGATCTCGCAGCGCTACGACTTCAAGGGCGTGGGTGCCTCGATCTCATGGTCCGGTGACAAGATCCTCATGGAGGCGAACTCCGAGGACCGGGTGAAGGCTGTCCTCGACGTGTTCCAGTCCAAGCTGGTCAAGCGCGGTATCTCGCTGAAGGCGCTGGAGGCGGGCGAGCCCCAGCTGTCCGGCAAGGAGTACAAGATCTTCGCATCGATCCAGGAGGGCATCTCCCAGGAGAACGCGAAGAAGGTGGCGAAGATCATCCGCGACGAGGGCCCGAAGGGCGTGAAGGCCCAGGTGCAGGGCGACGAGCTGCGCGTCTCCTCCAAGAGCCGTGACGACCTGCAGACCGTGATCGCGCTGCTGAAGGGCAAGGACTTCGACTTTGCGCTGCAGTTCGTGAACTACCGGTAGGAAACCGGAACGGACATCCCGGCGGGTCATCGCCGGGATGTCATGAAGGGCGGGCACCCCCGAGCGGTGCCCGCCCTTCCGTGCTGCCGACTGCCTCGGTGCCGCCGACGCCTCGTTGCTACCGACGCCTCGGTGCCGCCGATGCCGTGCTCCGGACCGGGTGCCGTCGACTCCGCACTCAGTCGCGCGAGTTGCCGAACAGGATGCGGTAGGCGATCAGCAGGACCAGCGAACCGCCGATGGCCGCGACCCAGGTGGCGCCGTCGTAGAAGCTCTTGCTGATCGGGTGGTGCAGCCAGCGGGCTGAGATCCAGCCGCCGATGAACGCGCCCGCGATGCCGATCAGGGTCGTACCGATGAAACCGCCGGGGTCGCGGCCCGGCAGGAGGATCTTGGCGATGGCTCCGGCCAGCAGTCCCAGAATGATCCAAGCGATGATGCCCATGCCGTGAACCTGCCCTTCCGCGCTGTGTCCGCACTGTCCGGCGCCTGAGAATCCGGTGAGGACTCGCTGTCCACGCGCGCGTGGTCCGTGCCGTTGTCGATGAAGAGGACGTCAGGAGCCCACCCCGCGGTTGCCGTGCTCGGCCCGACTCGACGCCCGCGCGGCAGGGCCGTCCCGGGACGTTCCCGATCGTGCTACAGGGCCGGTGCGGTTCCGCCCCTACGAATGATCGGCTGATACTGATGGCAGCAGGCATGCCGGCGTGCGACCCGAGAGGTACCGATCATGAAGGTGTTCAACCTGCTGCTCAACATCCTGTGGCTGATCTTCTGCGGCCTCTGGATGGCGATCGGCTACCTGATCGCCGCGGTCATCTGCTTCGTCCTCATCGTCACGATCCCGTTCGGCATCGCGTCCCTGCGCATCGCCGGGTTCGTCCTGTGGCCGTTCGGCCGGACCGCCGTGGAGCGCCCGGGTGCCGGTGCGGGGTCGTTCATCGGGAACGTGATCTGGGTGATCTTCGCGGGGTGGTGGCTGGCGCTGGGTCACCTGATCACGAGCATCCCGCTGTTCCTGTCGATCATCGGTATCCCCTTCGGGTGGGCGAACCTGAAGCTGATCCCCGTCTCCCTCATGCCGCTGGGACGCGAGATCGTGGCCACGGACCAGGGCTTCGGCGGACGCTGATCCACTCCCTCGGGACCGGGCTCCCGGCCCGCGCGCCCTCAGTGCGGCCGGCCCGCCATGTTCTCGAGCCGGGCGATGCGCTCCGCCATCGGGGGGTGGGTGGAGAACAGCTTGCTCATGCCCTGACCGGCCCGGAACGGGTTCGCGATCATCATGTGGCTGGCGGTCTGGATCTGCGGCTCGGGCGGCAGCGGGAGCTGCTGGGTGCCGGTCTCCAGCTTGCGCAGGGCACCGGCGAGGGCGAGCGGGTCGCCGGTGAGCTGGGCGCCGGAGGCGTCGGCCTCGTACTCACGGGAGCGGCTGATGGCCAGCTGGATGAGGGTGGCGGCCAGCGGTCCGAGGATCATGATCAGGAGCATGCCGAGGAGGCCGGGGCCGTCGTCGTCGTCCGAGCGGCCGATCGGGATGATCCAGGCGAAGTTCACCAGGAACATGATCACTGAGGCGAGCGCGCCGGCTACCGAGGAGATCAGGATGTCCCGGTTGTAGACGTGGCTGAGCTCATGGCCGATGACGCCGCGCAGCTCTCGTGGGTCCAGCAGGCGCAGGATGCCCTCGGTGCAGCACACGGCGGCGTTGCGCGGGTTGCGGCCCGTCGCGAAGGCGTTCGGGGCCTCCGTGGGCGAGATGTACAGGCGGGGCATGGGCTGACGGGCCTGTGTGGACAGCTCGCGCACCATCCGGTACAGCGCCGGGGCCTCGAACTCGCTGACCGGGCGGGCACGCATCGCGCGGAGGGCCAGCTTGTCGCTGTTCCAGTACGCGTACGCGTTCGTGCCGAGGGCGATCAGGACCGCGACGACCAGGCCGGCACGGCCGAAGAAGCTGCCGATGAGGATGATGAGTGCGGACAGCCCCCCGAGGAGTACTGCGGTCCTGAGCCCGTTGTGCCGGCGGTGCACCGTGCGCCCTCCAAGTCGTGCAGCTGGGGAACACTTTGGTCCAGTGGACCCTCCCGCTTGTGACAACGCCAGGCGGCAGCCGTGAGTTCCCTGGTGGGTGCGGGCGCGCGCCGGGGCCGGACGGGTGAGGGGGCGCTCCGGCCGGGTGACGGCGACGCGCACGTCCACGCGCGCGTGGAGGCCATGGGTGGCTCACCGCACGCATGAAGGTCGCCGCGGGTGGCCCATGCACGGCATGGAGGCCACGAGTGGCTCACGCGCGCGTGAAGCTCGACGCAGGTGCTCACGCGCGCGTGGCCGGGCCGAGTGGCTCACGCGCGCGTGGCCGGGCTCAGAACAGGCCGGTGGCGGCGAAGCGGAGGACCAGCTGGGGTGCTCCGGACAGGGCGACGCCGAGTACGCCGGTGAGGGCGAGGGCCGCCGTGAGGGGGGCGGGGACGCGGTGCCGGGCGGGCTCGCCCTCGGGGGCGCGGAACAGCAGGGCCGTCCATTGCAGGTAGTAGAAGAGGGCGATCACCACGTTGACGGCCATGACGACGGCGAGCCAGCCGAGGCCCGCGTTCACGGCCGAGGAGAACACGATGACCTTGGCGAACAGCCCGATGACGCCCGGCGGCAGCCCCGCCAGGCACAGCAGGAAGAACGCCAGCAGGAGCGCGGTGACCGGATTGGCGGCGTACAGGCCCCGGTAGTCGGCGATGCGGTTCAGGGCCCGGCTACGGCCCACCACGGCGGCCACCGCGAACGCGCCGAGGTTCACCGCGCCGTACATCAGCGCATAGGCCACCGTGGAGCCGATCGCCTTCTGCGGGTCCTTGGCGTACCCGGCGGCGGCGATCGGCACCAGCAGGTAGCCGGCCTGTCCGACGGAGGACCAGGCGAGCAGCCGTACGGCGCTGTACGCGCGCGTGGCCTGCTGGCGCAGGGCGCCGACGTTGCCGACGGTCATGGTGAGCGCGGCCAGGACGGCGAGCGCGGGACCCCAGACGTCGGCGTACGACGGGAACGCGACGACGGTGACGAGGATCAGCCCGGAGAAGCCGACCGCCTTGCCGACGACCGACAGGTACGCGGCGACGGGCAGCGGCGCGCCCACGTAGGTGTCGGGCACCCAGAAGTGGAACGGGACGGCGGCCGTCTTGAAGGCGAAGCCGATCAGGGTGAGGACGACGCCGGCCTGGGCGAGCGTGTGCAGCTGGCCGCCGACGTGGGGCAGGCGCTGGGCGACCTGGGTGAGGTAGAGGGTGCCGGTGGAGGCGTAGACGAAGCTGACGCCCATCAGGCTGACCGCGGTGGCCGTCACCGAGGACAGGAAGAACTTCAGGGCCGCCTCGGAGGACCGCTTGTCGCCGTGCCGGATGCCGACCAGCGCGAACGCGGGCAGGGAGGCGACCTCCAGGGCGACGATGAGCGTGGCCAGGTCGCGGGAGGCGGGCAGCAGGGCGGCGCCCGCCGCGGAGGACAGCAGCAGGAACCAGAACTCGCCCGGCGGGACGCGCCGCCGGTCGTCGTCGAGGTTCGTCACGGACAGCAGGGCCGCGAGCAGCGCGCCGCCGAGGACGAGGAACTGGATGACGAGCGTGAAGTGGTCGGCGGTGTAGCTGCACGCGCGCGTGGCGCCGGTCACGCAGAAGGTGCTGCGGTCGCCGTCGAGGAGCGGCAGCAGCATCAGCGCGGCCACGGCCAGTCCGGCCACGGAGATCCAGCCCAGGACGGGCTTGCGGGCCTCGGGCAGGAACAGGTCGGCGACCAGGACGACGAGTCCGGCCGCGGCGGCGATGGCCGGCGGCGCGACGGCGAGCCAGTCGACGGACTGGACCAGCGACTCGGCGAGGGGCTGGGCGCTCATCGGGTGCCTCCTGCGAGGAGCTGGTGCACGGCCGGGTCGGTCAGGCCGAGCAGCGCCCTCGGCCACAGTCCGGCGACGACGGTGAGGGCGACGAGCGGGGTCCAGGCGGCGAACTCGTAGCCGCGGACGTCGGCGAGCTTCGGGACCTCCTGCTCGACGCCGCCCATGCAGACGCGGCGGACCACGATCAGCATGTACGCGGCCGTCAGCAAGGTGCCGAACGCGCCGATCGCCATGAAGGTGAGGAACGCCGGCCGGCTGAGGTCGGCCGCGGGCCTGAACGCGCCGAACAGGGCCAGCATCTCGCCCCAGAACCCGGCGAGTCCGGGCAGTCCGAGCGAGGCGACGGCGCCGAAGGCGAGCAGGCCGCCGAGCCGCGGCGCCCTGCCGTACAGGGCGAGGCCCGTCTCCTCTGCGAGGGTGTCGAGGTCGGTCGTGCCCGTGCGGTCCTTCAGCCCGCCGACCAGGAAGAACAGCAGGCCGGTGATCAGGCCGTGGGCGATGTTGGCGAACAGGGCGCCGTTGACGCCGGTCGGGGTCATGGTGGCGATGCCCAGCAGGACGAAGCCCATGTGACCGACGGAGGAGTAGGCGATCAGCCGCTTGAGATCGCCCTTGGCGCCCCGTTTGGCGAGGGCCAGGCAGGCGAGCGACCCGTAGATGATCCCCACCACGGCGAACGCGGCGAGGTACGGCGCGAACGTGTGGAAGCCGTGCGGCGCGACCGGCAGCAGGATCCGGACGAACCCGTACGTGCCCATCTTGAGCAGGACACCGGCCAGCAGGACCGAGCCGACGGTCGGTGCGGCGGTGTGGGCGTCGGGCAGCCAGCTGTGCAGCGGCCACATCGGCGACTTCACCGCGAGTCCGATCCCGATCGCCAGAACGGCGATGACCTGCACGGACGCGGTCAGTGGCCGGCCGTTGTCAGTGGCGAGTGCCACCATGTCGAACGTGCCCGCCTTGATTCCGATCAGGAGCAGGCCGAGCAGCATGACGACGGAGCCGAGCAGTGTGAACAGGATGAACTTCCACGCGGCCCGGGTCCGGCCCTCGCCGCCCCAGCGGGCGATGAGGAAGTACATCGGGATGAGCACCATCTCGAACGCGAGGAAGAACAGCAGCAGGTCGAGGACGGCGAAGGTCGCGAGCGTCCCGGACTCGAGCAGGAGCAGCAGCGCGACGAACGCCTTCGGGGACCCGCCCTTGGGCGGGTTGAAGTAGGAGTACAGCGCGCAGAGGAAGGTCAGCAGCGCGGTCAGGACGACGAGGGGGAGGGAGATGCCGTCGATGCCGAGGTGGATCCGCACGTCGAGCGCGGGGATCCAGCTGATGTCGGTCGTGGCCTGCATCCTCGACGGATGGCCGTGGTCGAAGCCGAGCGCGAGGACGATCGCGGCGACGAGGATGGCACCGGTCACGGTCACGCCGTGCCGCAGCACGGCCTGCTCGGGCGACTTCCCCTTCAGACCGGGCGGGGCCGGGAGGAGGGCGGCGACGGCGCCGAGGAGCGGGCCGACGACGGTGAATGCCAGAAGGAACTGCATCACGGACTCGTTGATCTCGATCACGCCTGCTCACGCTCCCGTGGCGACGAGGACGACGGCGACCGCCAGGACGACGGTGCCGGCGAGCAGCGCGCTCACATAGGTCTGCACATTGCCGGTCTGCGCACGCCGTACGGCGGCCCCGAGCAGCCGGGGCAGGGCGGCCGCGCCGCGTACGTAGGTGTCGACGACCTCGCGGTCGAGGAACCGGACGAGGCTCGCTCCGGCCTGCACCGGGCGGACGAACAGCGCCGAGTACACGGCGTCCAGGTGGAAGCCGGCGGCCGCGTGGCGGCGCAGCGGGCCGAGCAGCAGCCGCGCAGGGTCCGCGGGGTCGGGCGCGTAGGCGATGTCGCCGTAGGCCGGCTCGTGGGTGGCGATGGCCTCGGCCTCGACGAGTCCGGCGTCCTCCTCCGGGTGGGCGGCGACCGCGCCCAGCGGGACCCGGGCGGCGAGCCGGGTGGTGCGCTGCCAGGCGCCGTAGGTCAGCAGCCCGCCGACCAGGGCGAGGCCGGTGCCGAGGATGGAGGTGAGCAGGGTCGGGGTCAGGTCGCGGCCGTCGAACCAGCCGGGCAGCGCGCGGTAGGCGAGCCCGCCGAAGGCCAGGGAGGGCACGGCGAGGACCCACAGGACCACGGTCATGGTCAGCGGCTGACGGCCGTGGTCGGGGGCCTCGGTTCCCCGCCCGCGGAAGGCCAGCAGCCACAGCCGGGCCGCGTAGGCGGCGGTGAGCAGGGCGGTGACCAGCCCGGCGACGAGAACGATCCAGCCGGCCGCGCCGGGGGCGTGGTCGGTGTGCCCGTCGGCCACCCGCTCGGCGGCGCCGAGGACGGACTCCTTGGAGAAGAAGCCGCTGAAGGGCGGGATCGCGGCGAGCGCGAGCAGGGCCACCGTCATCGTCCAGTAGGCGTCCGGGATGCGGTCCCGCAGGCCGTGCATGCGGGACATGGCGGCCAGGGAGTTGGTGCCGGCGGCGTGGATGATCACGCCGGCCGCGAGGAAGAGCAGCGCCTTGAAGGCGCCGTGGGACAGGAGGTGGAAGACGGCGGCACCGCGGTCGCCGACGGCGAGGGCGCCGGTCATGTAGCCGAGCTGGCCGATGGTCGAGTAGGCGAGGACGCGTTTGATGTCGTCCTGGGCGAGCGCGGCGAGCGCGGAGCCGGCCATCGTGACGGCGGCCATGACGGCGAGGACGGTCATCGCGGCCCGGGAGGCCTCGAAGACGGGGAGGAGACGGGCGATGAAGTAGACGCCGGCGGCGACCATCGTCGCGGCGTGGATCAGCGCCGAGACGGGCGTGGGGCCCGCCATCGCGTCCGGGAGCCAGGTGTGCAGCGGGAACTGCGCCGACTTGCCCGCGACGCCCGCGAGGAGCAGCAGGGCGATCACCGTGGGGTGGTGCAGGTGTCCGCTGGCCACGGCGCCGAGGACGCGGGTGATGCGGAAGGACCCGGCGTCGCCGGCGAGCGCGAACAGGCCGATGAGGAACGGCACGTCGCCGAGCTTGGTGACGAGGAAGGCCTTCAGGGAAGCGGCGCGGGCCTCGGGGGTCTCCCAGTAGTGGCCGACCAGGAAGTACGAGCAGATGCCCATGACTTCCCAGCCGACCAGCAGCACGATCAGGTCGCCGGAGTAGACGACCAGGAGCATCGCGGAGGTGAACAGGGAGACGAGAGCGGCGTACGAGGGGTAGCGCGGGTCGTCGCGCAGATAGCCCGTGGAGTAGATCTGCACGCAGGCGGCGACGAACGCGACCAGGACCGCGACGAGCGCGGCGAAGCCGTCGATGTGCAGCGCCAGTTCGATCGGGACCGAGCCGGTGGGCGTCAGTTCGGTGTGGCCGTCCACGGCCTGTCCGCCGCCCTGGCGTACGGCGACGAGCGCGGCCAGGACGAGCGAGACCAGCGGCGGCAGCACGGCGAGCGGGCGGACGAATCCGGGCGCGGTGCGGCCGAGCAGCAGTCCGGCCGCGGCGCCGAGGAACGGCAGGAGGGGGACGAGGACGGCGAGGGTGGTCGTGGTCACGCGGTGGCCTCAGCCTTCTCGGCCGCCGAGGTGCCCGGTCCCTCGGTGCCGGGGCCCTCGGCGGTGTCGCGGAGCTTGTCGATGTCGGAGGTGCCGCGGTTGCGGTAGACGGCGAGCACGATGGCCAGGCCGATGCCGATCTCGGCGGCGGCGATGGCGATGGCGAACAGGGTCAGCGCCTGGCCGGAGTGCAGGGTGTCCTTCGCGGCCCGGCTGAGCCAGACGTCGAAGGCGACGAGGTTGAGGTTGACGGCGTTGAGCATCAGCTCGACCGACATCAGGACCAGGATCGCGTTGCGGCGGGCGAGGACGCCGTACAGGCCGGTGCAGAACAGGAGGGCGGAGAGCACGGCGGGGTAGGCGAGGTGCATCAGCGGGCGCCTTCCTGCTCGACCGGGTGAATTCCGGAATCCGTGACGGAAGGGGAACTCTCGGTGACCGGCCGGGAGTTCACATCAGGAGAGCCCGGCTCCGTCTTCGCCTTGCGGGACAGGACGATCGCGCCGACCAGCGCCGCGAGGAGCAGCACGGACAGGGCCTCGAAGGGCAGCACCCAGTTCCGGAACAGGCTCTGACCGGTGACCCGGGTGGAGCCGGCGGCCGGTCCGCTCAGGTCGACCCAGGTGGTGCGGAAGGCGTCGACGACCACCCAGACCAGGGCGACGGCCGAGGCGATCGCGACGGCGAGGGCGGCCCAGCGGTTGCCGGAGTCGGCGTCCGGTGAGCGGCCGATGGGGGCCTTGGTGAGCATGAGACCGAACAGAAGGAGGACGACGACGGAACCGACGTAGATCAGGACCTGGACCCAGGCGATGAACTCGGCCGTGAGCAGCAGATACTCCACGGCGAGGCCGCCGAGCGCGACCACCAGCCACAGGGCGGCGTGCACCAGCTGGCGGGTGGTGACGGTGACCAGCGCGGCGCCGAGGGTGACCAGGCCGACCAGGACGAAGGCGATCTCGACGCCGGCCGGGGACAGGAAGCCCGGGTGGGCGGCGGTCGCGAGGGTGGCGTGCCGGGCACCGGCGAGGTTCACGGCCGGGCCGAGGCCGACGGCTGCGGCGGGGCTCACGACTCGCCTCCCTGCGGCTCCTGCGGCTCCTGCGGTTCGGCCTGCGCGGCCGCCAGCTTCTCGGCGGTCTTGCGGGCCGCGGCGATCTCCTTGGGCTCCTCGGCGGCGGGGTCCAGGGCCGGCGGGGCCGGGACGGTCCACATCCACTCGCGCAGCTTGTCCCGCTCGTGGGTGAGATCGCGGATGTCGGTCTCGGCGTACTCGAACTCCGGGGACCAGAACAGCGCGTCGAAAGGACACACCTCGATGCAGATACCGCAGTACATGCACAGGGAGAAGTCGATGGCGAACCGGTCGAGGACGTTACGGCTGCGCTCCCGGCCGCCCGGGGCGGCGGGCGGGACGGTCTCCTTGTGGGAGTCGATGTAGATGCACCAGTCCGGGCACTCGCGGGCGCAGAGCATGCAGACCGTGCAGTTCTCCTCGAACAGGCCGATGACACCGCGCGTGCGGGGCGGCAGTTCGGGCTGGGCGTCGGGGTACTGCTCGGTGACCGTCTTCCGGGTCATCGTCCGGAGGGTGACGGCCAGGCCCTTGGCGAGGCCGCTGCCAGGGATGGGGGCCACTAGGAGATCACCACCTTGACGATGCCGGTGAGGGCGATCTGGGCGAGGGAGAGGGGGACGAGCAGGATCCAGGACAGCTTCTGGAGCTGGTCCTCGCGCAGGCGCGGGTAGGTGACGCGGAGCCAGATGACGAGGAAGGCGAGGATCGCGGTCTTCAGCAGGGTCCACAGCCAGCCCAGGCCGTCGTGACCCCAGGGGCCGTGCCAGCCGCCCAGGAAGAGGACGGTGGTCAGGCCGCACAGGACGACGATGCCGGCGTACTCGGCGAGGAGGAACAGTGCGAAACGCAGGCCGGTGTACTCGGTGTACGCGCCGAAGATGATCTCCGAGTCGGCGACGGGCATGTCGAACGGCGGCCGTTGCAGCTCGGCGAGCCCGGCGACGAAGAAGACGACGGCGCCGGTGATCTGCCACGGCACCCACCACCAGTGGAAGGCGTGCAGGATGCCGGGCAGGGAGACCGTGCCCGCCGCCATGGCGACCGAGGCCGCGGCGAGCAGCATCGGAAGCTCGTAGGCGAGCAGCTGGGCGGCCGTGCGCAGACCGCCGAGCAGGGAGAACTTGTTCGCGCTGGCCCAGCCGGCCATGAGCGAGCCGAGCACGCCCACGCCCATCACGGCGAGCACGAAGAACACTCCCGCGTCCAGCACCTGGCCGACGGCGCCCTCGCTCGGGCCGATCGGGATCGCGAGCAGTACCAGGAGGTACGGCAGCAGGGCCACGGCGGGGGCGAGCTGGAAGACGCGGCGGTCGGCGCCGGCCGGGACCACGTCCTCCTTCTGCGCGAACTTCACACCGTCCGCGATGAGCTGGGCCCAGCCGTGGAAGCCGCCCGCGTACATCGGGCCGAGGCGGCCCTGCATGTGGGCCATCACCTTGTGCTCGGTCTGGCCGACGATCAGCGGGAAGGTGAGGAAGACCACGAACACGGCCAGAAGTCGCAGGGCGACGTCCAACGCGCCGTTCACTGCGTGCCTCCTGTGGGATCGGGGTCGGGGTCGTGGGGGTCACCGGGTCCGGGCTTGGGGGCACCGGGTCGGGGGGTGGGCTCATCGCCGCGTTCGGGTGCTGGGTCGCCGGGTTCGGCAGCGGAGTCCCCGGGTCCGGGGGTGGGGGCATCCGGTTCGCCAGCAGAGTCCCCGGGTCCGGGCCTGTGGGCGCCCGGTTCGGCGGGTGCGGGGCTGTCGGGGGCGGGCTGCCCGGAGGAGCCACGCGACGCCTCCGGTTCCGACTCCTCGGACCACGACTCCGGTCGCTGGGCCTCCGGCTCCGGCTGCTCGGACCGCGGCTCCGGTCGCTGGGCCTGCGGCTCCGCCTGCTCGGACCGCGGCTCCGGTCGCTGGGCCTGCGGCTCCGCCTGCTCGGACCGCGGCTCCGGTCGCTGGGCCTGCGGCTCCGGCTGCTCGGACCGCGGCTCCGGTCGCTGGGCCTGCGGCTCCGGCTGCTCGGACCACGACTCCGGTCGCTGGGCCTGCGGCTCCGGCTGCTCGGACCACGACTCCGGTCGCTGGGTCTCCGGCTCCGGCTGCTCGGACCGCGGCTCTGGTCGCTGGGCCTCCGGCTCCGGCTGCTCGCCCTGCTGTTGTGGCGCGGCCTTCGGTTCCGAGGCCGAGCCCGGCTCCTCGCGCCGCGGCTCCGGTCGCTGGGCCTCGCGCTCGGGCTGCTCGCCCTCCGGCTCCGGCTGCCCCTCCTCCCTCTCCGGCTGCTCGAAGGCCGGGCGGGCGTGGTGCCAGGGGGCGTCCGAGCTGCGGGGGGTGATGGGGCGGCGGGGCGGGGCGGCCGGGTTCGACGGTGTGTGCGGCTGGGCTTGGTCCGCGGGCTGCGGCTGCTGCTCCGGGTTCGGGGTCCGGGCCTCGGCGCGCTGGGACGCCGAGCCCTCGGAGGTGCTGCGGGCGCGGCGCGGACGGGGCGCCGGGGTGGGCTCGTGGGCCACGGAGGCCTCGGCGGCCGGACCTTCCGGCGCGCCCTGGTCCGCCTGGCTTCCGGTCGCGGCCCGCTCCCGGGTCTGGCTGGCCGAGCCCTCGCTGGCGCTGCGCATCCGGCGCGGACGCGCACCGGAGGCCCCGGCGGCACCAGCTGCGCCGGCACTCGCCCCAGCGGCACCACCGGCAGCGGCACCGGCGTCGGCCGCACCGGCTGCAGCCTCCCCGGTACCGGTCGTCTGGCTCGCCGAGCCCTCCGCTGCCGTGCGGGTGCGCCGTACCGGACGCTCCGGGCGCTCGCCGGCCGTGCCCGCACGCGCGGGGCGTTCGCCCGCCGGGCGGCCGGCGCCCCGGGCCGGACGGGCCGGGGCAGGGGGGAGCTGGCCCTTGAGGGGGCCCCACTCGTTGGGGTCCGGCACACCCGGGGGCAGCATCTGGCGGCGCTTGGGGCCGCCGTGCTCGGACTCGCCGGGTTCCTTCGCGCCGGGCCAGGCCTTGGCCACGCGCGCGGCGAGGACGAAGTCCTTGCGGAGGGGATGGCCCTCGAAGTTCTCGGGGAGGAGGAGGTGCTGCAGGCCGGGGTGGCCCTCGAAGCGGACGCCGAACATCTCGTGGGTCTCGCGCTCGTGCCAGGCGGCGCCCGCGTAGACGCCGACGGCGGAGGGCAGTACGGGCGCGTCGTGCGGGACGGTCGTACGGACGAGGAGCCGGCGGACCGGCGAGAGGGCGACGACGTGCGCGGACACGCGAAAGCCCGTGCCCGGTTCGTCGACCGCGCTCAGCCAGTCGAAGTAGGTGCAGCCCAGGGTCGTACGGGCCGTCTCCAGGGCGGTGAGCCAGGACGACGCGGGCACGTCGACGGTCAGGAGGTCGTACGCCTCCTCGGCCGTGGCGTCAGGGCCGAAGAGGTCCTCGGCCGGGGCGGGCAGCCAGCCGGCAGTCACGGGGCATCACCTTCGGCGGCCGGTACCGGGGGCTTCACCAGGTCGCTGGTCAGGGCGGCCGCGGACGGGCGTACCTCGCCGTACCGCTCCCCCAGCGACTCGCGGGCGATCTTCTCCTGGAGCTTGAGGATGCCCTGGAGCAGCGCCTCGGGGCGCGGCGGGCAGCCGGGCACGTACACGTCCACGGGGATGATCTGGTCGACGCCCTTGGTGACGGAGTAGGAGTCCCAGTAGGGGCCGCCGCAGTTGGAGCAGGCGCCGAAGGAGATGACGTACTTGGGTTCCGGCATCTGCTCGTACAGGCGTTTGACCGCCGGGGCCATCTTGTCGGTGACCGTGCCGGAGACCACCATCAGGTCGGCCTGGCGCGGGCCCGGCGCGAACGGGATCACGCCGAGGCGGATGAAGTCGTGGCGGGCCATCGACGCGGCGATGAACTCGATCGCGCAGCAGGCGAGGCCGAAGTTGAAGACCCACAGCGAGTAGCGGCGGCCCCAGTTCAGGATCACCTTCATCGGCTCGGGGGCCAGCCGGGCCAGGGCGCCCAGCCTCTTGGGCTCGGGCAGGTACACGGGCTCCGGGTTCACGTCCATGCCAGGACGCCCTTCTTGTATGCGTACAGCAGGCCGACGGCGAGGAAGCCGAGGAAGAGGAACATCTCCACGAGGGTCGTCGCGCCGTAGCCGGGGGCGGCGAAGACCGTCGCCCAGGGGAACAGGAAGATCGAGTCGACCGCGAAGATCACGTACAGGAAGGCGTAGACGTAGTAGCGGACCTGGGTGTGGGCCCAGCCCTCGCCGACGGGGTCGACGCCGCACTCGTAGGTCAGCAGTTTCTCGGGGGTCGGCACGACCGGCCGCAGCAGCCGGCCCGCGCCGAAGGCGACCGCGACGAACAGCACGCCGACGAGGGCGAGCAGGCCCACGACCGAGTAGGACCGGAAGTAGCCCGCCGCGATGACGTGCGCCGCGGCGGCCGTCGAGTCCCCCAACGTCTCCCGCACCGTCGTCCCTCGCTCCCTGACCTCGTGACCTGACGCATTCTGCGATGCGTGTGATTCGACGATCTGTACGCACGGGAGTCTAGGCCCTGATAAAGAGGCGGTAAGCAGCCAGTCACGCCATGAGACACGCCATGGGGCGGGCGGCGCGGAAAACGCGGCCCGCGCGGGGTGGGGTTTTCCCCCGTCGGCGGAGGGCGGCGTACCGCATGGCGCGCGGAGCCCCGGGCACGGCAGGCTGACCGTTATGACCGCTACCAGCTCAGCCGTCGACCGGACCGACGGCACCGACCGTCTGCCTCCGATCCGGCCGGCGTACGACGCGCACACGTGGAAGGAGATCCTGTATCTCCTGCTGAACCTGCCGGTGACGGTGTTCGGCTTCGTCTACGCGATCACCGTGCTGTCCGTCGGCGGGTCGCTGACGATCACCGTCGTGGGCCTGCCGCTGCTCGCGGCGAGCCTCCTGGGCGCCCGGCAGCTGGGGAAGCTGGAGCGGGCCCGCGCGCGGTGGCTGCTCGGGGTGCGGGTGGAGGAGCCGACACCGCTGCCGTTCGCGAGGAGCGGCGGGCCGGCGCAGCGGCTGTGGATGGCGCTGAAGGATCCGGTGGGCTGGCGGACGCTGCTGTACGACCTGATCCGGCTGCCCTGGGGCATTCTCACCTTCTGCACGGTGCTGACCTCGCTGTTCGTGCTGTGGCCGGTGCTGCCGTATCTCGCGCGGGGGCTGACGAACGTGGACCGTTTCCTGGTGCGCGGGCTGCTGTCGCCGTCGGACGAGCTGGAGCGCCGTATCGCCGAGCTGGAGTCGGACCGGGGGGTCGTGGTCGACACGGCCGCCGCCGACCTGCGGCGCATCGAACGGGACCTGCACGACGGGGCGCAGGCCCGGCTGGTCAACCTGGCCATGGGGCTCGGTCTGGCCAAGGAGAAGCTGCTGGAGGACCCGGACTCGGCGGCGGCGATGGTGGAGGAGGCGCACGGCGAGGTGAAGCTGGCCCTGCAGGAGCTGCGCGATCTCGCCCGCGGCATCCACCCGGCCGTACTCACGGACCGGGGTCTGGACGCGGCCCTGTCCTCGGTCGCCACCCGCTGCACGGTGCCGGTGAAGGTGACCGTGGACCTGCCGGACCGCCCGGCCCCGGCCATCGAGGGCATCGCCTACTTCACCGTCTCCGAGCTGCTGCAGAACATCAGCAAGCACAGCCGGGCCCGGTCCGCGTCCGTCGACGTGTGGCGCGCGGAGGACCGGCTGCTCATCCAGGTCCGGGACGACGGCCGGGGCGGCGCCCGCCTGGAGGGCGGCACCGGCATGCGCGGCCTCGCGGACCGCCTGGGCGCGGTGGACGGCCTGTTCGTCCTCGACTCACCGCAGGGCGGCCCCACTGTGGTCACGGCGGAACTGCCGTGGCGGGACCGGGGCGAGTAGGCGGGTAACCGGGTGGCAGGAGGCCCGCGTCCGGACCGGGAAGCGGACGGCTCCGCGCCCGGCTACGGCGGTCGCAGCTCTCTCGCTCACGCGGTCCCTTCCCCCCATGCAGCCCCCCGCCCATGCAGCCCCCCGCCCATGCAGTCCTCTCGCGCATGTAGCCCCCTCGCCCCGGGCAGCCGACCGCACCGGCAACCCCCGGCGCCGGCCGACAGGGCCGGCCGGTGCCGGAGGCAAGGGGTGGGGAAAACCCCCGCTCCAAGACGCCGACGGACTCCATGGCCCGGCAGGCCCGGCCGCACGAGTCTGGAGACACGGCTGAAGCGCCGCTGGGACGAGAGGAACGGGACGGGATCGATGGCCACGGAGTACGGGCACGGGTACTACGGGTACGGGCCGGAGGACGACGAAGCCGCCGGCCCCCGTCATCGGCTGCCCGCCGCACTGCGGGCGCCCTTCGAGGCGCGCAGCTGGCGCGAGTTCGGCTATGTCCTGCTGAGCCTGCCGATCTCGGTCATGCTGTTCACCTGGACGGTGACCATGGCCTCGCTCGGCGCGGGCCTGCTGGTGACCTTCCTCGGCGTCCCCGTGCTCGCGGCGGCGCTGGCCGGCTGCCGGGGGTTCGCGGCGCTGGAACGGGCGCGGGCGCGCGGCCTGCTGCGGCTGGACGTGGCCGAGCCCGAGCCGCTGCGGACGCGCGGGCCGGGACCGCTGGCCTGGATGGGCGCGGTGCTCAAGAGCGGCGCCTCGTGGCGGAACCTGCTGTACGCGCTGGTGCAGTTCCCGTGGGCGGTGTTCTCGTTCTCGGTGGTGGTGAGCCTGTGGACGACGGGCTGGGCGCTGCTGACGTACCCGCTGTGGTTCTGGGTCTTCCCCGCGTACGCCGGCCAGGGGGGCATCCAGCTGTACGGCGACGCGCATCACAGCGTCTATCTCGACAACCCCTTCGAGATCACCGTGACCGCGCTGGTGGGGCTGGTGTTCACGCTGGTCACGCCGTGGATCGTACGGGCGCTGACGACGGTGGACGGGCTGCTGGTGCGGGGGTTGCTGGGGCCGTCGTCGCTGTCGGAGCGGGTGGTGGAGCTGGAGTCGGACCGTGGCGTCGTGGTCGACACGGCCGCCGCCGACCTGCGGCGCATCGAGCGGGATCTGCACGACGGGGCTCAGGCCCGGCTGGTCAACCTGGCCATGGATCTGGGCCTGGCGAAGGAGAAGCTCGGCGAGGATCCGCAGGCGGCGGCGCGGATGGTGGAGGAGGCGCACGGCGAGGTGAAGACGGCGCTGCAGGAGCTGCGCGATCTCGCCCGCGGCATCCATCCGGCCGTGCTGACCGACCGGGGTCTGGACGCGGCGCTGTCCGCGGTCGCCTCCCGCTGCACGGTGCCGGTGCGGGTGGACGTGGACCTGCCGGCCCGGCCGGCCGCGGCCATCGAGGGCATCGCCTACTTCACGGTCTCCGAGCTGCTGCAGAACATCAGCAAGCACAGCCGGGCCCGGTCCGCGTCCGTCGACGTGTGGTGCACGGAGGACCGGCTGATGGTGCAGGTCATCGACGACGGTGTGGGCGGCGCGGACGTCTCCCGCGGCTCGGGCCTGGCGGGCCTCGCCGGGCGCCTGGACGCGGTGGACGGCGTGCTCGTGGTGGACTCCCCGGCCGGCGGCCCGACCCGGGTGATCGCGGAACTGCCCTGGCGGCCCTGACACCGGACGCGCGGCTCAGTCCCCCACGCGGGCGCAGAGGCCGCGCACCCCCGGGGCGCGCCTCCGATCCCCGCCCGTTCCGAGGACCGGCCTCTCCCCGGAGGGATCCGCGGGCGGCGCGTACCGAATGCTGGAATGCTTGACCCCCGTACGGACGTACGTCGTCGTGGAGCGGGATCGGGCATGGGGGGCCGGAAGATCGTGGAGGACAGGGTGCGGGTGGTCATCGCCGAGGACTCAGTGCTGCTCAGGGAGGGCCTGACCCGGTTGCTGACCGACCGCGGGCACGACGTCGTGGCCGGCGTCGGCGACGCGGAGGCGCTGGTGAAGACCGTCGCCGACCTGGACGCACAGGGCGAGCTGCCCGACGTGGTGGTGGCGGACGTACGGATGCCGCCGACGCACACCGACGAGGGCGTGCGGGCGGCCGTACGGCTGCGGAAGGCGCATCCGGGGCTCGGGGTGCTGGTGCTGTCGCAGTACGTGGAGGAGCGGTACGCCACCGAGCTGCTGGCCGGCTCCAGCCGGGGAGTGGGCTATCTGCTCAAGGACCGGGTCGCCGAGGTGCGCGAGTTCGTGGACGCGGTGGTGCGGGTGGCCGGGGGCGGTACGGCGCTGGACCCCGAGGTGGTGGCGCAGCTGCTCGGCCGCAGCCGCAAGCAGGACGTGCTGGCGGGGCTGACGCCGCGGGAGCGCGAGGTGCTCGGGCTGATGGCGGAGGGCCGCACGAACTCGGCGATCGCCAAGCAGCTGGTGGTCAGCGACGGCGCCGTGGAGAAGCACGTCAGCAACATCTTCCTGAAGCTGGGTCTGGCTCCGAGCGAAGGGGACCACCGGCGTGTTCTGGCCGTGCTGACCTATCTGAACTCCTGACCGAACGACACTGTGTCAGCGGGGCGTCAGACGGTCCGGCTTCTGTGGAAGGCGGGTACCCGGAAGGAAGACCGGAGGAGGCAACCGGGACAGGACGCCCCACGTCGGCGTCGTGCCGACCCGAAAGCGCCCGCAGCAGGACGCACAAGCGCTACGGGCCGACTCGAATTGCCGTCCAATCCGTGGATCGCCTCGGGAAGGCGACCCTAACCGACGTAGGGTTGATCCTGGGATGGTCCGTGGGACGACCGGCCCCGGACAGCCGCCTCGAAGGAGGTCCAGTTCAGTGACCAGCCAGGTCAGCAGCCAGGCGGAGCAGGCCGACGGAGCCGTCGTCGGAGAGCAGCGCAAACCGGGTGGCGCCAAGGATGTCCGGCGTCTGGATCGGGTGATCATCCGGTTTGCGGGGGACTCGGGTGACGGTATGCAGCTCACGGGTGACCGGTTCACCTCGG
>NZ_JBIDAL010000013.1:21671-267370 GCF_043202415.1 Streptomyces sp. NPDC048192 | reverse complement strand
GGCAGCCCCGCCCGGCGCACAAGTTCGACACGCTCGTCCTCGGAAAGAACGATCTCCACAGCAGCAGGACCTCGATGCGCCACGGAAAGAAGGTATCAACTAACCCTCGTGATTTCTGGCGCAGCACACTAGTGCATCCCTGATGTCTGCAACGGGAATGCCTCGTCGTATCGACTTGGCGAAGTTCTGTCGGCCGCGGTCCCGGACCCCGCCGCGGGGTTGGAGGACCAACTGCGGCGCCACCTGCTCCGGCGCGTCTGCAAGGGGGGTCCCGTCCGTCACGGTGAAGTCGAGCGCACGCAGGCGATGTGCCACTGTGCGCGCGCCGCCACTGAAGTCGTCGGCCGACAGCAGGTTGCCGACTGAGTACAGGTGCGCTACGCCCGCGATGGCCTTGGAATCATAGTGGTTTCCGTCCAGGACCAGCTCATATGTCGTCGCTCGGCCGAAGCCGTACCGACGGAGAAACGTTTCACGTCCGAGGTGTTGACACTCCTCGACCGCGGCCAGCACGCCGGCCCGCGTGAGATCCCCAAGTCCCATGCCCAGGAGCTTAGTAGGACGGTATGACAATCACTGTGTCAGGCGCATCCTGATCGTTGGCGAACCGCCGCGTCGTCCTTCGTGGCGCCCGGCCAGTGCCGCCCTGGGCATCCACGCCGAGTGCGGCGGCTATGTGAAGGTCGAGTACCTACCTGCGTCCGGGTGACATTCATTGCCTGACATACACGGCGAAAAGGTCAAACAGTCTCACAACGCCGAAAGCTGGCATTTCCACACCGTGGGTCGAATGTCCTATAGTCCCGTCCTTCACCGCCTCTTCTCATGTCACTGGCAACCACTAAGATCTGCATCGAGGGTCTGACCATGGGGAACGGCGGCTCTCGAAGGAAACGACGAGTGGGGACAGGCATGCGGGAAGGCCGGTGGGTCACGGTCACCGAGTCCGAGTTCGAGCACGAACGCCGCGGCCTGGAGGCGATCCGTCAGAAGCTGCCGGACTCCGACCCCTGGCGCGCCTGGTCGAACTTCACCTTCACCGCGAACACAGGCCACGTCCGCGAGGTCGACCTGCTGGTCGTCGCCCCCGGCGGCCTCTGCATGATCGAGCTCAAGGACTGGCACGGCTCGGTCACCTCCGAGAACGGCACCTGGGTACAGACCACGCCCAGTGGCCACCGCCGCACGCACGGCAACCCGCTGCACCTGGTCAACCGCAAGGCCAAGGAGCTGGCCGGCCTGCTCGCCCAGACCGGCGCCAAGCGGGTCTGGGTCGCCGAGGCCGTCTGCTTCACCGACAACAGCCTCCGCGTACGGCTGCCCGCCCACGACCAGAACGGCGTGTACACCGTCGACGAGCTGGTCGACATGCTGAAGCAGCCCCCGTCCGACGAGCGGCGCCGCATCACCGCGATCGGCTCGCGCGAGATCGCGGCGGCCCTGAAGAGCATCGGCATCCGCAAGAGCGACGCGCAGTACAAGGTCGGCCCGTACGAGCTGGAGCGTAAGTCCTTCGACTCCGGGCCCACTTGGGCGGACTACCTGGCGCGCCACAGCGACCTGCCCGAGGCCGCGCGCGTGCGCATCTACCTCAGTGAGCGCGGTTCCGACGCATCCATCCGCCAGTCCGTCGAGAACGCCGCCCGGCGCGAGGCCGCGGTGCTGGGCCGGTTCAAGCACCCGGGCGTCGTCCAGCTCAAGCAGTACTTCCCCTCCGGGCACGCCGCAGGCCCCGCGCTGATCTTCGACTACCACCCGGACACCCTCAAGCTGGACGAGTACCTGGTCCAGTACGGCGAGAAGCTGGACATCCTCGGCCGGATGGCGCTGGTGCGCCAGCTCGCCGAGACGATGCGCTCCGCGCATGCCAGCCGCATCCATCACCGTGCGCTCGCCGCCCGCTCCGTCCACGTCGTCCCCCGGCCGCGCGGCCGGAAGGGACAGGCGGTGGGGGAGGAGGCCGCCTGGCTCAGCCCGCAGCTGCAGATCTCCGACTGGCAGATCGCCACGCAGCGCAGCGGCGACTCCTCGCAGGGCCAGGGCATGACCCGGTTCGCGCCGACCGCCCTGTCCGCCATGCATCTGAGTGACGACGCCGACGCCTACCTCGCGCCGGAACTCACCGCTCTCCACCCCGACCCGGTCTACCTCGACGTTTACGGGCTCGGCGTCCTCACCTACCTGCTGGTCACCGGTAAGGCTCCGGCTGCCAGCCAGGCCGAGCTGCTGGCCCGCCTGGAGGCGGGCGAGGGCCTGCGTCCCAGCTCCCTGGTGGACGGCTTGTCCGAGGACGTGGACGAGCTGGTACAGGCCGCCACCGCCTACCGCCCTGGGCAGCGCCTTTCCAGCGTCGATGAGTTCCTGGAGTTGCTGGAGGTCGTCGAGGACTCCCTCACCGCCCCCGCCGCGGCTCTCGACGCACAGGCCGAGGAGGAGACCGGGGCGAGGACCGACAAGGATCCGCTGGAGGCCGTCGCCGGCGACCTGCTAGCCGGCCGGTGGGAGGTCCGCCGCCGTCTCGGTACCGGCTCCACCAGCCGCGCCTTCCTCGTGCGCGACCTGGAGGCGGAGGTCCGCAAGACCCGTCCGCTGGCCGTGCTGAAGGTCGCCCTCTCCGACAGCCGGGGCGAAATCCTCATCCGCGAGGCCGAGGTCATGGGCCGTCTGCGCCCCGACTCCCGCATCATCCGTCTCGTCGAGCCCGAGCCGCTGCACATCGGCGGCCGCACCGTTCTGGCGCTGGAGTACGTCGGCGACGAGCGCGAAGACAGCGGCCAGAGCGCCGAGGGCGCGGCCCGCCCTCGCCGCCGCGAGGAGACCGTCGCCCGCCAGCTCCGCGAACACGGCCGCCTCCAGGTCGACCAGCTCGAGGCGTACGGCGACTACCTCTTCGGCGCCGTCGACTTCCTCGAGGGCGAGGGCGTCTGGCACCGCGACATCAAGCCGGACAACATCGCCGTCCGCATCCGCCCGAACCGCACCCGCGAACTCGTCCTCATCGACTTCTCGCTGGCCGGCTATCCGGCGAAGAACACCGACGCGGGCACCGAGGGCTACCTCGACCCGTTCGTCGACGTCATCACGCGCGGTTCCTACGACTCGCACGCCGAGCGGTACGCCGTGGCCGTCACCCTGCACCAGATGGCCTCCGGCGAACTGCCCAAGTGGGGCGACGGCAGCGTCCTGCCGCGCATGACCGACCCGAAGGAGTGGCCGTACCCGACGATCGCGGCCGAGGCCTTCGACCCGGCCGTGCGGGACGGGCTCGTCGCCTTCTTCCAGAAGGCCCTGCACCGCGACGCGAGCAAGCGGTTCCCTGAGCTCAAGCCGATGCGGGACGCCTGGCGCAAGGTCTTCCTCGACGCCTCGCAGACCGTCCCCTCCAGTCACCGCACCCGCCAAGCGGCCCCCGCCGACGGGACCGCATCTGCCGAGGGCGCCGCCGCGGCCATCGCGGACGCCGAGCCGGAGACCGCCGATCAGCAGCGCGACCGCCTCGCCGCCGAGGTCACCCGCGACACCCCGCTGACCGTCTCCGGCCTCACGCCCGCCGCCCAGTCCTTCCTCTACGGCCTGGGCCTCACGACGGTCGGCGAACTCCTCGACTACAGCCGCCGCAAGCTCGTCAACGCCCCCGGACTCGGCGCCAAGACCCGCAATGAGGTCCAGCAGCGGCAGCGGGAGTGGGGCGAGCGGCTGCGCGAGATCCCCGTCTCGCCGCTCACGCCGAAGGGCCGGGCGGAGGCGAAGGAGGAGCTGGAACAGCTCACCGCCGCCGAGTCCGCCCTCGCCGGACAGCTCGCGACGGGCGAGTCCGCAGGCGCGCTGTCCCCCCGGACGCTGCGCTCGGTCAGCCTCGACACCCTCGCCACCGTCTTCGTGCCGGCCGTCAACAACAACGGCTCCAACCGCAACAAAGCGGAGATGGTGCGGCTGCTGCTGCGCCTGCCCGACGAGCACGGCGTCCTGCCCGACATCGGCGTCTGGCCGAAGCAGAAGGACGTCGCCGACGCGATCGGCCTCAGCCACGGCCGTATCCCGCAGATGCTCAAGGAGGAGCGCAAGCGCTGGAAGGCGGAGCCCGCCGTCCAGGCACTGCGAGACGAGATCATCGACCTGCTGGTGAGCATGGGGCGCGTGGCCTCCGCCGTGGAGATCGCCGACGCCCTCGCCGTCCGGCGCGGCACGCACCTCGCCGGGCGTGAGCAGCGGCGCGCGATGGCCCTGGCGGCGGTACGGGCCGTGGTCGAGATCGAGCAACTGGTGCCGCAGGAAGCCGAGTTCCAGCACCAGCCCAACCGCAAGGCGACCGACGAGTCCCTGGGCGCCGGCCTGCTCGCCCTCGACGTGCGCGAGAACGACGCCCCGGACACCCCTACCGCACCCGGCCTGCTCGACTACGCGACCCGCCTCGGCAAGACGGCCGACCGGCTCGCCAGGCTGGACACACTGCCGACGGCCGCAACCGTCCTTGCCGAACTGGGGGCGCTGACGGTCCCGCCGGGTGCCGTCGACTGGGACGAGCGGCGCATGGTGGAGCTGGCCGCCGCCGCGTCCGTGAACGCCGCCGCCACCCCACGCCTGGAGATCTACCCGCGCGACCTGTCGCTCGTCCGGGCACTGCGCCTCACCCAGGCCGGACTCGTCCGCTGGATCCCGGGCGTTCCGGAGGGGCGGCAGCCCGGCCTGACCGGCGAGGACGTGCACGAGCGGGTCCGCGCCCGCTTCCCCGAGCTGGTCGTCCCTGACGGGCGCGGCGGCACGACCCACGAACTGCCGACCGGCGGCCCGCTCACCAAGGCGCTGCGCGACGCGGGCTTCGAGCTGTCGTTGAGCATGCGCGAGGACACGGGCACGCTGCGCTACCTGCCCACGCGGGTGGACGACGCCTCCAGCTACCTCACGACGGGTGCGTGGCGGCAGTCGACGCGCATGGGCGCGGTGACGCGGTACGCGGACGACCCGCAGCTCGCGGGCGCGGTGCGCGCGGAGGAACGGCTCCTCGCCTCGGCCCACCGGGACGGGTACCGGGTGCTGACCGTACGGCAGCAGCTCGTGCGGGACGCGGTGCGGGAACTGGGCGCCGAACGGCTGGGCGCACAGGCCCTGTCGGTGACCGAGCTGTTCCTGGAAGCCCTGCACAGGCAGGTCACTCCGGGCGCCAAGCCGACCTGGGAGACCCTGCTCAAGGCGGACGCCGCCGAGCCGGGCTCGAAGGGCGCGGTGCGGTTCGCGGAGTACGCCCGCACGGCGTGGGGTTCGGTCGAGCCCCGGATCGCCGAGCTGTTGGGCAACGGCGGCGGTGGTGCGGGGCCGGTCCTGCTGGCGGAGGCCGGGGTGTTCGCCCGGTACGACGCGATGGGCGTCCTGGACCGGCTGGCGTCGGCAGCCCGGCGGGGTGGGCGAGGGTTGTGGCTCCTGGTCCCGCAGAGCGACCCGTCACGCGAGCCCCGGCTCGGGCAGGTGGCCGTGCCGTACCAGGCCGGCCTGGGGGAGTGGATCCAGCTTCCGGACACGTGGGTGGGCAACGCCCACCGCGGGTCCGGTCAGGTTGTGGCGAGTAGTGTCGAGGGAGACGCGAAGTGATCGACCGCAAGGCTCTGTTGGACGACCTGAAGCAGCAGGTCAAGGCGGTCGAGGCCGACCTGGGCAAGCAGGTGAAGGCGCTCGGTGAGGTCGGCGCGCGGCTGCGTGCCGAGTACGACCAGGCGCGCAAGCTCGGGCGTACGGCGGCGACGTGGAACTCGTGGCTGGACGAGCGGGTCACCCAGGTCGCGGTCGCGTGGGTGCTGGGCACGGTCTTCGTCCGCTTCTGCGAGGACAACCGGCTGATCCCGGAGCCGTACCTGACGGGGCCGGACGGTGACCGGCGCGAGCTGGCGGAGTCGCGGTACGACGCGTACGTGGAGTCGGACGACAACCCGACGTACCGCGGTTGGCTGGAGAAGGCGTTCGACGAGCTGGGCCAGGGCCAGGCGGGGCGGCTCCTCTTCGACAAGCGGCACAACCCGCTGTACCAGATCCCGCTCTCGCACGACGGTGCGCGTGAGCTGGTCGAGTTCTGGCGCCAGCGCGACGAGGCGGGCGTCCTCGTCCACGACTTCACCGACCCGCTGAACGAGGACGGCACGGAGGGCTGGGACACGCGGTTCCTGGGCGACCTGTACCAGGACTTGAGCGAGGCCGCCCGGAAGACCTATGCGCTGCTCCAGACGCCGGAGTTCGTGGAGGAGTTCATTCTCGACCGGACGATGAACCCGGCGGTGCGGGAGTTCGGGTACGAGGAACTGAAGATGATCGACCCTACGTGCGGGTCGGGACACTTCGTATTGGGGGCGTTTCGGCGGCTGGTGCGGCTGTGGGCTCAGGGGCAACCTGGTCGTAACGTGCACGAGCGGGTTCGGGCTGCGCTGGACTCGGTTCACGGGGTGGACATCAACCCGTTCGCGGTGGCTATTGCTCGGTTCCGGTTGCTGGTTGCAGCCATGGCGGCCAGCGGGGTGCGGACATTGGGGGAGGCGGCCAAGTACGAGTGGCCGATCCATCTGGCGGTGGGTGACTCACTCATCAAGGCTCGGCAGTTGGAACTGACGCTGGGCGGCGATGAGCACGGGGCGGACGATCCGCTGGCCTCGTTCGCGTATGCCACGGAGGACGTGCACGAGCACCCGGGGATTCTGCAGCAGGGGCGCTATCACGTAGTGGTAGGGAACCCGCCGTATATCACGGTTAAAGATAAGAAGCTGAACATGCTGTACCGGGATCTCTATGATTCATGTGCCGGTAAGTATGCATTGTCCGTTCCATTTGCTCAGAGATTTTTCGAGCTGGCCAAGCGTGGAGGTTTCGAAAGGGAAGGTTATGGCTGGGTTGGCCAGATCACGGCGAACTCTTTTGTAAAAAGGGAGTTTGGTGCGAAGCTAATTGAAGGATATTTTGCTCATCGGGTTGAATTGACTGAAGTGGTCGACACTTCCGGTGCCTATATCCCTGGTCATGGCACGCCGACGATCATTCTCGTCGGTCGGCCACGCAGTAGGGGCCGTGCGACGGTGATTCGCACCGTTCGAAGTGCTCAGGGCGAGCCTGCGGTTCCGAAGAATCCGGAAGATGGCTTGGTATGGAAAGCAATTGTTAACCAAATCGACAGCCCTGGCACGGTCAGCACATGGGTATCAGTGGATGACTTGGAGCGTGAGCGTTACTTCCATAAGCAGCCGTGGATTCTAACAGCTGGTGGTCTTGAGCTTAATGAGATCGTTGCGCAGAATAGTGTTGCGCGCCTGTCAAGTGTTCTTTCTCGCGACATCGGTTTCGCGAGTTTCTCGGGGGTGGATGACGCCTTTTATTTGCCAGCTTCCTGGCATCGTCGATTCGGCAGTCCGGAGAGCCTGACCCGACCAATGGTTGCTGGAGATGATATTCGTGACTGGGTAAGCTCTCCTGCTTCAGTGGCTCTTGTTCCCTACGGAGCATCAGGGGAATTGACGGCGCTGGACGAAAAAGCTTTCTGGGGGCGTCACCTGTGGAAGTATAAGCAGATTATGGGGCGGCTTACTGACTTCTCGGGTCGCAGTCGCTTCGACTCTTCTATTCCGTGGTGGTCGTGGTATCGATGGGTTGCCGAGCGCTATAATACCCCCGAAATGCTTGCCTTCAGTCATGTGGCGACACAAATGCATGCGAGCTTTGACGTGTCGGGTATGACGTATAATCAGCATGCGCCGGTGATTAAGTTGCGAGACGGAGCAAGTGGGCATGACTATGCGCAACTTCTCGGTCTTCTCAATAGCTCTACGGCTTGCCTGTGGTTGAAAATGGTTAGCCACAATAAGGGGACTGAAGGTCATCAGTCCGGTATCAAGACTGAACTTTGGGAACAATTTTATGAATTCACCGGAACGAAGCTTCAAGATTTCCCCTTGCCTGGTGGGTTTCCGGACGTACTAGCTAACGTCCTCGTTTCCCTTGCTCAGGAACTTAATGCGATTAGTTCTGCACTCGTCGCGATGGACGAGCACCTCACAGCTGCGACCCTTCGTGAGGCAAAAAGTCGCTGGAAAACCACCCGCGCCCGCATGATTGCTCTCCAGGAGGAGCTGGACTGGCAGGTCTACTCCCTCTACAACCTCCACTCCGAAGACCTACGCGTCTCTGAGGATCCCGACGACCCCAACATCCCTGAACTTGCCCTCGGCGAGCGCGCCTTCGAGATCGCTCTCGCCCGCCGCGTAGCCGCAGGCGAGGCCAGTGACGAGTGGTTCAAGCGGCACAACTCCACCCCCATCACGGAGATCCCCGCCCACTGGCCCGCCCCCTACCGCAAGATCGTCCAGAAGCGGATCGACGCCATCGAGTCGAACCGCGCCATTGGCATGGTCGAGCGCCCCGAGTACAAGCGCCGCTGGGCCACTGAAGGCTGGGACGCCCTCCAGGAGAAGGCCCTGCGCTCCTGGCTGCTCGACCGTATGGAGATCCGCGACCTCTGGTTCGACGAGAACGGTCAGCCGACCATCCTCACCCTGGCCCGCCTCACCGACGCGCTCTCGCGCGACGACGACTTCGTCTCTGTCGCCAAGCTCTACGCGCCCCGAAAGGACCTGCCTAAGGTCGTCGCCGAACTGATCACTGACGAGCACGTGCCGTTTCTCGCAGCCTTGCGCTACAAGCCCTCCGGCCTGAAGAAGCGCGCCGACTGGGAAGAGGTCTGGGACCTCCAGCGCAAGGAGGACGCCGCGCCCGATGAGCAGGCCAAGCGGAAGATCCGGGACTCCATCCCCGTGCCGCCGAAGTACACCTCGGCCGACTTCCTACGCCCCTCCTACTGGAAGGCGCGCGGCAAGCTCGACGTGCCCAAGGAGCGGTTCATCTCCTACGGGCAGACCAACGCCGCGACTCCCGAGCTGTACGGGTGGGCCGGCTGGGACCAGAAGGAGCAGGCGCAGGCGTTGGCGACGTACTTCACCAACAACGCGCTGTCCACCGAGGAGATCACGCCATTCCTCGCCGGCCTGCTGGAACTGCAGCCGTGGCTGTACCAGTGGCACAACGAGTTCGACATGCTTTACAGCGGCTCCCCGGCGGACTTCTTCGCCGGGTACCGCCAGCAGAAGCAGGGCGAGCACGGCCTCACCGACGAGGACCTGCGCTCCTGGCGTCCCCCGGCCGCGACCCGAGGCCGTCGCGCAGCAGTCAAGAAGTAGCCGGCACCGACTCGGCGTTGTGCCCTTGCACCGACGCCGAGTCGGCCAGATCAGAGGCTCCGGGGTAGGCGTGTGCGTGGCGGCCGGTGGGTACGCGTAACTGCGCCCATAGGGTCTTGCCGGGGGCGGCCGGGCGCGGGGTGACGCCCCAGTCGTCCGCAAGGGCGGCCACCAGGAGCAGCCCGCGGCCGGACTCCGACAGAGGGTCCGGTGACGCGGGAGTGGGCGAGGGCTGCTTCTCGGCACGGGTGTCGGTCACCTCGATGCGGAAGGTGTCCTCAACCAAAGTGAGTTGGACGTGGAAGTCGCGGCCGGGGACGTGGCCGTGGCGTACGGCGTTGGCGCTGAGTTCGGCCGTGATGAGGGTGAGCGTCTCGTTGACCGGCGTCGTGTAGGGGTGGCCCCAGTCGTTCAGGCGGTGCGAGACGAGTCGGCGGGCGAGACGGGCGCCGCGCGGCGTTGAGGTGAAGCGCATGGTGAACTCGCGTTCGGGTGCAGAGTGCTGTGGCATATGCCCGTTCGGGGGAGTTGCTGACTTCATGCCGTCAACGGTCGCGGACTCTACGTAACGTTGACCAGGAGTGACGCGCTGACGGGTGTGGGCTGTACGCACAGATGACGCGCTTGTCTGTGACGCGCGGCGTGACCGGTTCCTGGGCTGCACGTTGGGCGGGCGGAGGCCGGTGACTGCGAGGGGCGTACGGGAGGAGCTACGGCGTGGACGACGAGGTTCAGCAGCCGGAGTACGAGGTTGGGGCGGGCATTCTGTGCTTGTTCGGACGGCAGTTGAAGCTGTTCCGGGAGCGGGCGGGGATGGACCGTGCGAGGTTCGGGTCGCTGACCGGATACTCGGCTTCGACGATCGCGTCGTTCGAGCAAGGGAGACGTATTCCGCCGTCGAGGTTCATCGACCAAGCGGATGAAGCGCTCGGGGCTGGTGGAGTGTTGAGCGCGAGCAAGGAGGAGGTGGCTCGGGCTCAGTATCCGGCGTTCTTTCGCGATGCGGCCAGGCTGGAGGCCGAGGCGGTCGAGCTTCACGTATACGACACCCACATGGTCAACGGCCTCTTGCAGACAGAGGAGTACACGCGGGCTCTGTTGGGGATGCGGCGACCACTGCTGGACGAGGCGACCATCGAGCAGCGAGTTGCTGCGCGGCTCGCACGACAGGAGATCTTCGACAGGTGGCCCGCCCCGTTGCTGAGCTTCGTCATGGAGGAGCCGGTTGTACGGCGGCCACTCGGCGGTGAGCAGGTATGGCGCGGACAGCTTGAGCAGATGCTTTTGCTCGGCCAGAAGCGGAACGTCGAGCTTCAGGTGATGCCGCTCGACCGCGAGGACAATGCTGGTGTGGATGGCGCGTTCACCTTGCTGATGCCAAGGCAGGGGCAACAGGTCGGTTATATGGAGGCTCAAGGCCGGAGCACACTGGTCACGGAGCGAGATTGGGTCCATGCCCTGTCCGCGCGCTATGGGATCATCCGAGCGCAGGCCCTCACCCCGAGTGAGTCCCTGGCCTTCATCGAGAAGCTGTTGGGAGAGAGATGAACGCTGAAGCAAAGCGCGGTCCCGCGCCTGCGCTTGTTTGGGTCAAGAGCAGTTACAGCGGTGCTGAGGGCGGTCAGTGTGTCGAAGTGGCCGCCACCCCCACCAGGGTCCACGTCCGCGACTCCAAGGACACGACCCGTGCCTCACTCGCCGTGGAAACCACAACCTGGACCGCGTTCGTCGCGTTCGCGGCACTCTGACAGCGGAAGGGCCCTCGGCAGGCGGTGTGCTTGCCGAGGGACCTGCGCATGTCCGCTCCCGCAACACCTTCAGCAGCCCTGGCGCCTTGCTCGCCGGATGCCCGCGCCGGCCTAGGCTGGCGAGGCCGTCAACGTCCGCCCCGGGCGCGCTCGGTTCGCGACGGCGGTCGCCTTCCCAGGAGGGCGATCGGCATGGTGGTGAACCGGGCCCGCACCACACCGCCACTTGCGTAACGAGGTCTCAACGAAGCGGATGCATACCGGCCCTTGGAGCGCGGAGCGACTGTAAGTTCTTGCCATGAAACAGGGTAAAGAGGTCGAGAACCCCGAGTCGCGCTTCTTCACGGTGCTACTGGCGGCGGCCAAGCTCCCCGGTGTGCGTATCCACCGGGAGGCGTACCTCCGGACGGCGCTGGCGCGCCACTGCACCGAGGATGAGATCCGCATAGCGATCGAGGAGACCCCCGCTGCGGCGGGCATCACCGTCGACGTTCTGGAGAAAGCGGCCAACGACTCGATCCGCTACGAGACGGCCAAGGTCAGTGCCCTCTCCGCTGCGGCCGGGATACCCGGCATCCTGGCCCTTCCTGCCACGGTGCCCGCCGACTTGGCACAGTACGTCGGCCACATGCTGCGTGTCGCGCAGAAGCTCGCCTATCTGTACAGCTGGCCCGAGCTGTTCTCCGACGAGGGCGATGACGTCGATGACGCGACCGTGGGGGTGCTCACGCTGTTCTTCGGCGTGATGTTCGGCACCCAGTCGGCGAACGCCGCTGTGGGGAAGGTCGCGGGAATGATGTCGGAGCAGGTCGCCAAGAAGCTGCCTCAGAAGGCGCTCACCAAGGGCGTCGTCTATCCCATAGTGAAGAAGGTCGCGGCCTACATCGGCGTCAAGATGACGAAGGAGTCGTTCGCGAAGGCCGTCTCGAAGGCCATCCCTCTCGTAGGGGCTGCCGTCTCCGGCGGTCTTACCTTCGCGACCTACCTTCCAATGGCCAAGAGGCTCAAGAAGCACCTCGCCGGCCTGCCACTGGCGGACCCGTCGCACCGAGCTACGGAGGGAGCAGTCGTGGACGGTGAAGTTGTGGAAGAGCGCGAGTCTTTCGTCACGGCACACACTGAACTGCACGGCACGGACACCGCTGCCGTGAAGCTGGAGGAACCCAGGTCCTGACCCCACAAGTGGCCTCCTGGCTGCCCAAGTGCCCGCCCTCCGTCTTTGATGGACGTGCGGGCCCAGGTTCGCAGCCGCGGGACACCTTCGCCGCTACCCGGGGGTGACTTCGCGTTCTCGTAGCCTCCGGCCATCCCCGGCGCGTACGGGCCGCAGGGCATGGACAAGGGGGGCTTCGCCGGCAAGGCGATGTTCACCTACCGCTACCGCTACTGCCCGGCCGTCTGGGAGCGCCTGCTCACCCGGGCCGGGTCCGCCTCGGCCGACGCGTGGGTCCTCGACGCGCCTTACCCCGGGCACATCGGGATGCTCCTTGTCCGTGCGGTCGCGCCATGAGGGACCCGGCACCTGGGGCGGCGCACGGTAGGTCGAAGTCCATCTCCCTGCCCGCCGACCCCACCCCGAAGTAGTTCAGTTTTCATGAACATGTAAGTTCACATACCATCCATGCTCTCCACTCCTTCTTCATATCGGGGGATCTCCGTGCTTCACCGGAAAAGCATCGACGTGCTGGGCGCTCTCGCCATCTCCATGGCTCTTGCCGCGTGTGGCAACACCGCCACACCCACGGCTGCGAAGCCTGCCACGCCGAACAGCTCCGCCGGGTCCAGCCCGGCGTCCTTCTCTCCGACGCCACACGCAGTGCTCCTCAGCAAGGGGCAGCTCACATCAGCTCTGCTGTCGCTGTCGCAGATGCCTGCCGGCTGGTCGACCGATGGCGACTCCAGCCCTGGTGACAAGACCTTCTGCGACTACCGTCAGCCGCACAAGGCCCGGATTCAGGTCTCCCGCAGCTTCGAGAAGGGCGGAGGGCTGACCGCAACGGTTGCGACTGTGGGCATCCGGCAGTACACGAGCGCGAGCGATGCCGCCGAGTCGTTCGCTGCGATGGAGAAGGCACTCGAGACCTGCCATCAGGAGACCTATCAGGGGTCAGTGCTGAAGTACTCGCCGATGAGCGTGGACAAGCTCGGCGACCGGTCCTTGGGTGTGCGCATCGACAGCGACGGCACCACGCTGCTCCAGCAGTTCACCCTCGACGGGCCCACCCTGATCAACGTCGGCACCGGCGGCCTCACGAACGCGGAAGCCGACACGGCCACCAAGCTCCTGCGCGACCAGGTCGACCGGTACGAGGCCGCGGCCCGCAAGTAGGCCGGGCTGCGAGAGCCGCCTGGCCTGAGAGGCGGTAGCTCGGCCGACGGGCGTGCACCAAGGAAGTCCTCCGCTCGGTCGGCGTGCATGAGGGCGACATCGTTCGAAACAAGAGGAGATATGGCTAGTTCTGCCAACCGCGATGACGCGACGCAGGGATGCCTTGTACTGGTCGCCATCTGCGCCGTTGTGGTGGTCGGCTGGCTGGTGTGGACCGCCGTGATGTGGGCTCTGGCCGAGTGGCGGTGGGCGTGGTTCGTCGGATGTGCTGCTGTGGCCCCGGCTGCCGCGTTCGCGCTCGCGTCCGCGTGGGGAGAAGAGCGTCCGTTCGTGCCGTCCCACCGACGGGAGGCTTGGATGACGGCGGTCGTCACCGCCGTGGCGGCGGAGGCACCGGTTGTCGTCCTCGCGAAGGGCTGGGGCACTGGGGCGGTTGCGCTGCTTTTCGCGCTTGGAGCCGGGTCTGCCGGTATGCTCGGTCCGTTTGACCGGCGTGGCGTCCGTCAGGCCGGCAAGTCCGCACCTTTGGGCGTCGACGAGAAGCAGAGGTCTGTCGACGCTTCGGCGGCGACGGAGTGAGTGAGAGCCGGCAGCCATCGGTTGCCTGCTGCGCGCCTCATCGGAACGTTTTCTGAGTCAGCGGCCCTGACCCATCCCGGTCGGTCTGTACTTGTTGGAGCCCCCGTGATCCCCCCGTCCTTCTTGTCCGGGCAGCGTGTTCGTCGCCTGGGAACCCTGCTGGCCGTCCTGTGTGCGAGTGCAGGGATCATTGCCATCGGCGAGGCGTCCAGCGGCGAGGCCGCAACGCCGCAGGCCGACCATCGCCGCGGTGCTCCCTCTGCGAGCTCATCCATTGAGCCTGCACCGACGAAGACCGCGCTCAAGACGTCAGCCCGACCGGTCCCGCGGGTGATGTCCGCCCGTTGTACGGGACAGGCCAAAAACCTGTTCTTCACGGCGGCGGGAGGTTCGGTCACGGAGTCGTCTTCGCAGCCGCCGGCGTATCTGCGGATCAAGGAGGCCAGTGTGGTCCGTGACAGCAAGGGCGTGACGGTGAGCTACACGCTCGCCGGTAACGCTCCTGAGCCCGGTTCTGACGCGGACGCCACCTACTGGACGTGGCTGGGCGATGGTCTGGACGACATGGACGAACCTGCCGTGAGCATGCAGTACCTCGGCTTGCGTTGGTTCGTGCACGTATCCGGATCGAATGACGTGGTCGGAGGAGACGTGGAAGCCCGGCCGGAGATACATGGCCGCACTGTCTCCGTCCGGCTTCCGCTGCGCGTCTCCACGTCGTCCGGCTACGTGGCGGACCTGTCGCAGTTCACGCATGCCGGCTGGTCCACGGAAGGCAAGGACCCCTCGGGATTCGGCACCTGGATGGATGGCTGCCCGATCAGTGGGGAAGAAGCCGGCAACCCGGGATCGTGGGAAGTGGCACTGCACTGAGCCCGCAGCGGGCGTGCGGCGGGCCGTGTCCGCTTGCTGCCCGGTCGAGCCGATCGCCGAGTACAGGGAAGCCACGTCCGAACCTCGGGATGCTGGGGCGGGGCAAGGCAAGCGGAACGATCTCCCGGTTTCCCCCCGGGGCGTGCCAGTCCTCGGTGATCACTTGGCGGGCAGCAGAGCCCTCTTTCTTTGCGCGCCTTGATCGGAACTTTGCCACTGCTTGACCTGGATCGCGAGAGCAAACCGGCTCGGTGATCTACCGTCTTCGGGCCGGTCAGCCGACTCAGGGGGAGCAGAAGACGCCATGGGCGACCACAGCGACGGCAAGATACTCGACATCAAGATCGCCGATCTGAAGGCGACCGCCCCGCATTTCCACACGCACAGCTCCGACCTCGCCAAGGCGCTGACCAAGCTCAAGACGGCTCTGGCGGCGGCCGGATCGCCGTGGGGTGACGACGAGCAGGGGAAGAAGTTCCACGAGCACTACGGCCCGCACGTCAAGAGGATGGAGACCGCCGCCGGGATTCTCGCGCTCGGCCTGGCCAGCATCGAAGCGGCCATGACCGACATGGCCGACGGTCACATCGACAACGAACTACTGGTCCGCTCGATGTTCAGCAAGATCCAGCCCGCCCCGCACGACGGCAAGGGGAGCGCGCAGTGAGCGCGGCCGACAAGGCCAAAGAGATCGTCCAGGATTTGACCGGCATGTGGTGGCCGGATGCCGACGAAGGGGGTCTGCGCGACGCGGCCAAAGCCTGGCGGGACTTCGCCGACGACCTGGAAGACGTGACGGCCGCCGCGAACAAGTCGGCGCGCGGCATCATCGAGAACAACAAAGGCGAGGCGATATCCGCCTTCGACGACCCCTTCTGGCGCCGCTACTACTACGAGGGGCACGGCTGGCTCCGGGACATGATCGATGGCGCCCGCGATATGGCCAAGGCCCTCGACCAGTACGCCGACGTCGTCCACAAGGCCGTCAAGCATCTGGAACACGAGCTGGAGATCGTCGGCGCCACCATCGTCGCCGGCACCGCCCTCGCGGTCTTCACACTCGGCATCTCCGAGGGCGCCGCGGCAGCCGCCACCGCCTCGATCCTGGAGCTGTCCGCCACGCTCGGCGTGACCGTGTCCACCGAGATCGCCACCATCGCCGGCACCACCCTCGCCACGGCCGCCATCGGTGGACTCGAATCGATCACCGTCGACCTCGCCGTGACCCAGCCCGTCGCCATGGCCACCGGCGAGAGCAAGGGCCTCAGCCTCGACGAGGTGAGCGACTCCGCCCTCTACGGCATGGCGTTCGGTGGCGCCTTCGGGGCAGGTGGGAGCACAGCCCGAATCGTCACCGAGAACGGCGGCATGGAGGGCCTGTTCAACGGCTTCCGGCTGAACAGCGCGGCGCTCGACGAGATGGGCAAGTCCCGTACGTGGAAGCTGATCCAGTCTCCCGACTCGAAGATTCCAGCCGCACCGGCGCGGCCCGGCGACTACGAGCTGGTCTCGGGCGACCCGGTCTACTTCGGCAAGAACACCACCACAGTGGGCTACGACGAACGCACCCTGAACAACCTGCAACGGGTCGCTCGTGTCCCCGGCGTGCACGACGTGGTCGTCCACGGCACGGACGAGGGGGTCTTCGTCCCCGGCCGAGTCAACGCCGCGGGGAAGACCCTCACGGACTTCGAGGTGCACCCCAACCACATCGCGGACGCGATCCGCAGCAATCCCAATTACCACGGTGAACCGGTGCGCCTCATCTCCTGCTACTCCGGCGCCGACGCGAGACCGCCCGAGCTGCCTCTCGCTCAGTCCGTCGCCAACGAGCTCGGCGTGCCCGTGACGGCGCCCACGAGCAAGGTGGGAACCTCCCCCCAACTCGGACTCAACCAGACCCCCACCATCGGCAACAATGGCTACTGGCGCACCTACCTGCCCATGGCCCACTAGCGGCAGGCTCACAGGAGTGGAAATGATCAAGCGAGCGGGCTTCTACCGGGAGATCGGCGGCCAGGGCACCGCGGCAGACGATGCGCCGTCGCTGCGAGACGCCGTACAGGACAGTGGGCCCTGGGACGAGGACCGTATCCTCGCCTACCTGGGATCGGCCCTGGAGATCTACACCACGATGGGCGCCGAGCGCGACGTCCTCACCGGCGAAGAGTGGATCGCCGGCTCCGGATCCCTGATGACGGATGGCACCTGGCTCTGGCCCGTCGATCTTACGCACTACGTACGTCGTCACCACGCTGCTCTGCCGCAGGAGTTCCTGGACCACATCCGGGCCAACAACTACACGGTCCCTGTCGTGCCCGACGAACGGGCCAGGCGCATTTTCCAGGAGGAGTTCCCGGACCACGCCCCCGCTTCGGCCCCGTCCAAGGCTGCGGGCTTCTTCACTTGGTACGTGCCGAAACTGGACAGCGCGCGTGCCCATCAGCTCCTCACGCATCTGGAGGATGCCGGGCTCTCCGCCGTGCACCCGCTGACCCATGCTCTCTTCGGGTTCCGTGAGACGCCGGTCGGAAAGCGTGAGCCGCTGATGGGTGATGGCGCAGCCCTGGCCGCCGCCTTGGCCGACGATCGATACTCGAAGATCGAGTTCACCTGCTGGAAGGGCTACGACCAGTCCCTGACCGGCATCGTGCGACGCACGGACGAGACGACGCAGAGCATCACGCTGCGCCTCACCGACATCCCCGTGTCCGACCGTGAGGAGGCGGTCGCGGCACTGGTGCGCACGCTCGATCAGGATGCGGCCGACTGTCGCGGGTTCGTCATCGACCGAGCCGGCGTTTCGGCTTCCGAGGACTGGGACCGCATCCTCGTCGGCGACGGAGCGCACTTCACCGTGTGGCCCGACACCGTCGGCATCCTCCGGGACCGCGTGGGCAGCCATCCCGAGCTGGCCGACAGCGAGCCGACTGCTTACGGCCCGCTCGACGTGTTCCATCGCGTCTGAACCGTCCGCCGACGGGACACGCTCGGTGGCGTCCTCGTTGCTCCACGTGTACGGGGTTGCGGGCGGGGGAGCGAGGTGGTGTCCGAGGCCAGGGCCGGCTGCTGAACCACGAGGTTTGTGCGGGCCTCGCCAGCGTTTATGGTCATCTGTGACACCGCATTCCTGGTTGTACCGGAAAATGGTTCCGCACTGGCACCTGTTTTCGGTACTGCTGGTGGAGTGGGGTGCTTCCGGCGTCGGCGCCAGGGCTGTCGGCTGACCTTGCTGCCCGCGTCCGGGTGGTGCCGGTTGATCGATCGGCATCGAGCGGGTATACAGCGCGAGGGGCAGCGGGCGCTCGTCCGGTGGACTGACGTCACCGCTACGGAAAGCGGCCTGTCGTCGGCGTCTTGCGGCGGACGACCAGGGCAGACAGTGAGAGGGGGGCGGGCCGTGTTCGGCTCAGGGCTTCACCACGACCAGGCGGTCGGCGCAGAGCGTGCCATTTGTACTCGGACTCACACCACTGCACCGCCTCGTGCAGACGCCCCTGCTCTCGCCGGCGCTCCATGGCGTGCGTGATGCCCGCCGGGGCCGACCTCGGTCCGGATGGCCTCGGCGAGCTCCTCGAGACGCGACACGGTGTACTTCAAGTCTGCTTCTCTGTCGCCATACCGTTGACCAACCGAGGGTCCGATCGGGCAGCCGACCGACAACCAGATACCCACACGATCGAGAACAACGGTGGCGGAGGCCACCAGATGGAGAGCGTGACCGGCAATGGCCCAGCAGCCGCCCCTCCTCCGCGATGTCATCGACATCAAGGAGTCCATCTCCACCTCGGACTTCGTGCTGTCCCTCGCCGAGGCGACGACACCCGAGGGCGCCCAGCACGCGCTCAAGGACTACGTCGTCACCGAGCGGCTGCTGGAGAACTTCGACGAGGCGCTGGACCTCATCAAGTCGGCGCTGGACGGGCACCGCTCGAAGGCGGCGTATCTGCACGGCTCCTTCGGTTCCGGTAAGTCGCACTTCATGGCCGTGCTGTACGCGCTGCTCAGCGGCAACCCGGCCGCCCGTGCCCGCACCGAGTTCGACCCGGTGCTGACCAAGCACGAGTGGCTGACCACGGACGGCAAGAAGTTCCTGCTCGTGCCGTACCACATGCTCGGCGCGAAGGCCCTGGAACAGCGGGTGCTCGGCGGGTACGTGCACCACGTCAAGAAGCTGCACCCGGACGCTCCGACCCCGCAGGTGTACCGGACCGACTCCCTCTTCGCCGACATCCGCGCGCTGCGTGCCAGCACGGGCGACGAGGCGGTCATCCGCGGACTGGGCGGCAGCGACGCGGACGACGGGGAGGAGGACGAGTGGGGCGAGGGCTTCGCCTGGACCCCGCAGCTCCTGGACATCGCGCTCGCCGCCGAGGAGAACCACGAGGCGGGCGTCCCGCTCAACCTCACCAACCCCTCCACCCCGGCCGAGCTGCGCGCCAAGCTGGTCAACGACGCCGGCACCAACCTCCTCCCCGGCTTCACCAAGAACGCCGCCGAGGACGAGCACGGCTTCATCTCCCTGGACGCCGGTCTCTCCGTCATCGCTGAGCACGCCAAGTCGCTCGGCTACGACGGCCTGATCCTGTTCATGGACGAGCTGATCCTGTGGCTGGCCACCCTCATCCACGACCAGAAGTTCGTGGCCCGTGAGGCCAGCAAGATCACGAACTTCGTGGAGGGCGGCGACGCCCGCCGCGCCATCCCTGTCGTGTCGTTCATCGCCCGCCAGCGCGACCTGCGCGAGCTGGTCGGAGAGGAGGTGTCCGGCGCGGCCGAGTCGTCCATCCAGGACACCCTGAACCTGGCCTCCGGTCGGTTCGACAAGATCACCCTGGAGGACCGCAACCTCCCGCAGATCGCCCACGCCCGCCTCCTCAAGCCCAAGGACGACGAGTCGGCCAAGCTGGTCGACGCGGCCTTCGAGCAGACCAAGCGGGTCGGCCCCCAGGTGTGGGACACCCTGCTCGGTTCGGAGAAGGGCACCACCGGCGCGGACGCGGAGTCGTTCCGGCTGACGTACCCGTTCTCGCCGGCGTTCATGGACACCCTCGTCCACATCTCGTCCGCGCTGCAGCGCTCCCGCACAGGTCTGAAGCTGATGGGCCAGCTTCTCGCCGACCACCGCAACGAGATCCGCCTCGGGCAGCTCGTCCCCGTCGGTGACCTCTACCCGGTGATCGCGGAGGGCGGCGACAAGCCGTTCACCGACAGCCTGAAGGTCGTCTTCGAGGCCGCCGACAAGCTCTACAAGACCAAGCTGCGGCCCTACCTGCTCAGCTCGTACGACATCACCGAGGACGATGTCGAGCAGTACCGCAACCGGCCCGAGTCCATCACCGACCAGAAGCGGCTCAACGGCTGCAAGATGTTCGTCGGCGACAACCGGCTGGTGTGCACGCTGCTGCTGTCCGCGCTCGCGCCCAGCGTGCCCGCGCTGTCCGAGCTGACCATCCGGCGGCTCGGCGCGCTCAACCACGGCTCCGTCCTCGCGCCCATTCCGGGCGCCGAGGTCGGCATCATTAAGAACAAGGTCGCCGAGTGGGCGGCCAGATTCCCCGAGATCAAGGAGACCGGCACCGACGCCAACCCCGGTGTCCGCCTCGAACTGTCCGGCGTCGACGTGGACTCCGTCATCGCCAACGCCCAGGTCAACGACAACCCCGGCAACCGCGTCGCCCTCGCCCGCCGCCTGCTCTCCGAGGAACTGGGCGTCGAGCACGGCCAGTTGAGTGACCAGCTCAGCTTCACCTGGCGCGGTACCGCCCGCACCGCCGAGATCGTCTTCGGGAACGTTGCCGACGAGGACGAGCTGCCCGACCATGACCTGATGCCGCAGGAGGAGGGCCGCTGGCGCATCGCCATAGACCTCCCCTTCGACGAGGGCGAGTGGGGCCCGGTCGAGGACGTCAACCGCATCCAGCGCCTGCGCGAGCGCCAGCAGGGCGAGCGGTCCCGTACCGTCGCCTGGCTGCCCGCACACCTGTCCGCGCAGCGCTTCCAGGACTTCCGGCGCCTCGTCGTCATCGACAAGGCCCTCGCCGACGAGCACCGCTTCGACACCCAGTACGCCGGCCACCTCAACGCCGACAACCGCAGCCGCGCCAAGGGCCTCCTCGAAACCCAGCGCGAGGCCCTGCTCAAGCAGGTCAAGGGCGCCTTCAAGCAGGCGTACGGCCTCGCCCAGAAGCATGCCGCCGACGTCGTGCCCGACTTCGACGACCACCTCGTCGCGCTGCCCGACGTCGACGGACTCACCCTGTCCTTCGGGCAGAGCCTGCACGACGGCATCCGGCACGTCGCTGGCAAGCTGCTCGCCCACCAGTACCCGGCCCACCCCGACCTTGACCCCGACGCCACCGGCACCGCCGTCAAGCCCGCCGACACCAAGAAGGTGTTCACCCACGTCCGGGCCGCCGCCGAGGCGCGCGACGGGCGGGTGGAGGTCCCGGCCGCCGACCGCAAGCTCATGCAGCGGATCGCCGGACCGCTGCGCCTCGGACAGCAGAAGGAGGCGTACTTCGAGCTGTCCCGCTACTGGGCCGACCACTTCCGGCAGCTCGCCCGCTCGCAGGGCGTCACGGGGGACCTGTCCCTGATCACGCTCACTGACTGGACAGACAAGCCCGAGCCGCGCGGCCTGCCCGACTTCCTCGCCCGGCTCGTCGTCGCGGCCTTCGCCGAGATGGACGACCGGGTGTGGGTGCGCGGCGGCACCGTCCTCGACCCCGCGCCCGAACTGTCCGCGATCAAGGACCACGACGCGCTGCGCAGCCAGCCGCTGCCCGCCGAGTCCGACTGGGACACAGCACGGCAGCGCTTCGAGGCGATCTTCGGGGCGAAGCCGCCCGCGCTGCGGCGCGGCCGGATGGTCAACCAGTTCGCCCGCCAGATCATCGAGGCCGCCCGTGCCCACCGGGACCACGCGGCCGACCTGGTACACCAGTTGGAGGCCCACGGCACCTTCCTCGGTCTCGACCAGACCGCCGACACCGGACGGCTCGCCCTCGCCCGCCGCTCCCTGGAACTGCTGGACGCCCTCACGGCGGAGGCCGGCAAGGGCGCGGCCGGGGCCAAGAAGACCGTGGAGGCCCTCGCCTCCTTCGACCTGGGCGAGACCAGCGCCGACCGGTACGGCACCTCCATCAAGAAGGCCCGTGCCGTCGCGGAGGCCGTCGCCTCCGCCCCCTGGAGCACCCTGGAACTCGCCGCCGGGCTCGGCCCCGAGGGCGAGGCGCTGCTCGACTCGCTGCGCAACGTGGCCCGCGACGACCAGCGCACCGCCGACCTGCGCGACGCCCTCACCCGCACCCAGCGCGAGGTCGTCGCCCTGATCAAGCGCACCCAGGCCGCCGCCACTCCGCCGCCCGCGCCAGTCTCTCCGCAGCCCTCTTCGGCCGGTGACCTGTCACTGGACACACCGACCAGCGACCCGCGCATCCCGTACACCCAGCCGCAGGAGACTCCCTCCCCGGCGAGCGGTGGCGGCACGGCACGGAAGTCCGGACGCCGGAACACGACCGTGTCCCGGGCCGCCGCCGACCTCCAGGCGGAGCTGGCCGAACTGGCCGCCCGCCACCCGAACGCGACCATCGAGATCACCTGGCAGGTCATCGAATGACGGACACCGTCATCACCGCACCGGGTGCGGTGCGGCTGAACACCGCGACCGTCACTCAGTACCTTTCCTCCCAGACACATCTCGCCGCCTCCCTGACAGGGGAGGAACAGGGGCGGCGCCGGGTCGTGCTGCTGCGGTCGGCGCCGCAGTGGGACGGCCCCGCCGAACCAGTCTGGGGCGAGGGCCTCGCGGCCGGTGTCGCGGTGGCGCCGTCCCCGCTCGCCATCCACGAACTCGTCCTCGACCACCTGGCGGGCCGCCGCCCCGGCCCGGCCGTCCTGGTCGTCCTCACCGACCGGGAGCAGCACGAACTTGACCCGGCGATCCTCGCCCGCGTCCACAAGATGCGCATCGACACGGTCGACAGCTGGGACGTCGTCCGCGAGGCGTTCGGCGCCCGGCAGATAGACCCCCGGCTCAAGGACGTCAACTGGGCCGCCGAGGCCCTGCTCGACGCCACCCCGCCCGGCGGCTGGTCGGCCGTCCCCGGCGGCTGGCTGTCCCGCCAGTACGCCCTCACCGCGCTCGCCCAGCGCCGCCTGCGCCTGGGCCGCTACGACACCGAGGGCGGCACGCGCCGCCCCGGCGACGACCGGCTCGACGCCCAGGCTCTGCTGCACTGGTCGACCCGGCCCGGGGCCCCCGAGCGGTTCCTGAGCCTGCGTGGTCCCGAACGTACAGGACTGGCCGACTTCCTCGGCGAGGACGACCAGGCGGGCCTGGCGGGTCGTGCGCTCCTCGCCCTCGTTGACGCCGAACGCGGCGCGGACGCCGCCGCCTTCGGGCTGGTCTGCGCGGCGCTGTGGCAGCACGCCGAGGCCGCCCCCGAGACCTACCGGGCGCGGGGCCGCGCCGAACGCTACTTCGGCGACCAGCCCCCGACGACCGGCGACCAGCTCGACGCCTTGGTGACGGTCTTCGGCAGGGCCGCCGAGGAGCACGTGACCACGCTGCTGGCAACCGGACACCGCACCGGCGGCACCGACGCCGAGCAGGCACGCGAGGCACGCCGCACCACCGGCATCGTGCTCGACCGGGCGTCCGCGCTGGCCCGCCAGTTCGGCGCGGAGGAGGCCGTGGCGGCGAGCCCGGTCCTGCGCGGTGGACTCGAGGCCCGTTTCACCGCCGTCGGCCGAGCCCTCGCGGCCGGCGACACGGCCGCGGTGACGGACGCCGTCCGTGTCCTGGAGGACCACCGGCTGGCAGCCGAGCCCGAGGAGGCCGCCCGCATCGAACGCGCCCGCATGGGCCAGCGCCTCGCCCGCTGGCTGGCCACTGATCCGCCCGCTGACGCCCCCACTGTCGCTGACGCCATACAGCGGCACGTCGCCGAGACCGGCTGGGTGGACCTTGCCCTGGAGCACATCGAGGCCGGTGGTGACCCGGACCCCGTTCTCAAGGCCGCCTACGACACCCTCGACACCCGCGTCAGGGACCGGCGCCGGCAGATCGACGCGTCCTTCGCTCGTTCCCTGGCCGCCTGGACGGAGGACGGCACCCAGCCCGGCAGCATGCTCACCGTCGAGACCTTCCTCGACCGCGTGGTCGGCCCGGTCGCGCGGCGTGGGGAGGAGCGGCGGGTGCTGCTGCTCGTGCTCGACGGCATGAGCGCCGCCATCGCCAACGAACTCGGCGAGGGACTGCGCCGCTCCTGGGCCGAGTTCGACCCGCTGCCCGAGGGCGACACCCCGCACCGGCGGGCGATGGCCGCCGCCCTGCCCACAGTGACGGCCGTCTCCCGCACCTCCCTCTTCGCGGGCTCCCTGATGAAGGGCAGCCAGGCCGACGAGAAGCGGCTCTTCCCCGCACTGAAGCTGTGGGGCGGGGCCCCGGCCGCCGTGTTCCACAAGGACGACCTGCGCACCGAGACCGCGGGCGACACCTTCGGCCCGGCGCTCACCGAGGCGCTGGGCGACGGCAGGACCCACGTCGCCGTCGTCCTCAACGCCATCGACGACCGGCTCGCCAAGGAGCAGAAGCTCGGCGACGGCGCCTGGCGCGTCGACGACGTGCCCGGCCTGCGCGACCTGCTGCGGGTGGCCGCCACCCAGGGCATGGCGGTCGTCCTCACCAGCGACCACGGCCACGTCGTCGACCGGCACGGCACGAAGGTCGACACCGCCGCCGATCCCGCGTCCGCCCGCCACCGCCTGCCCGGCGACGGCCCACTTGCCGAACGCGAGATCACCCTGTCCGGACCGCGGGTGGTCTGGCCCGAACCCGGCGCATCCGTCGTCGCCCTCTGGGACGCCGACTCCCGCTACACCGCCCTCAAGGCCGGCTACCACGGCGGGGCCTCCCTTGCCGAGGTCACCATCCCGGTACTCGCTTTCCTGCCGTTCGGTGCGGAACCCCCCAAGGGGTGGCGGGAACTGGGTGACCAGCGGCCGGTCTGGTGGGCCCCGGAGGAGACCGGAAGGACGCCGCTGCCGAGCGAGTACGCCGCCCGGCCGGCGGCCGCAACGGTCTCCGCTCCCAAGAAGCCGACCGGGAAGGCCAAGAAGGATCAGGCGGAAGTCGCCCGGACCCACGACACACTCTTCGACGTGGCGCTGACCACCGGTGGAGACGAGGCCCTGCTCACTCCGGCTGTCGTCTCCCGGACCGAGACGCTGGTGACGGCGCTGCTCGACTCGGAGACATACCAGGCGCAGCTCGGTGGCCTGGCCCGCAAGCCGCAGCAGGAGCAGGTCCACAAGGCGCTCGCCGCCCTGCTGGACGCGGGCGGCACCCTGCCTGTGACCGCGCTCGCCCAGCGCGCCGGTATGCCCGTCACCCGGGGCGATGGCTTCGCCGCCGTCCTGCGGCAACTCCTCAACTACGACGGCGTACAGGTCCTGGAGACCCTGCCGGATGGCCGCACCCTGCGACTCCACGAGGCGCTGCTCCGCGAGCAGTTCGCTGTCGGAGCGGGCTGAGGCGACGACTCGGGGTGCCTCCAGAGCTCGTCTTGGAGGCAACCCAGTCTGGTCCGTCGTCAGACGGCGATCTTACGCGCGTAGGCGGTGAAGGCGGCCCACTGCTCCTGGGGGGAAGGTCGGTGCCGTTCTCGCCCCCTCCCCGCTACCTCACGGCGCGAACTCGCGCAGCACCTTCGCGAAAGTCGTCAGCTCGTCGATCATTTCCGGTGGAAGCGGCTTCTCGTCGAAGTGCGCGATCCGGTTGCGGATGTCCTTCACCCGCTTCAACAGGCCGATGAACTGTTCCCTGGGCATGTTGGGCCACTTCAAGGCTGCCCAGTTGCGGTCGGCCCGTTCGGCGAGGGACTGCTTCGTCTGGTCGCCGTCCAGGAGCCTCAGGTAGTCGCCGAACATCAGGTCCGACACCTGGCCGGTGCGGTGCTCCGGCTTCTTGTTCGTCTGGACCGCCTTGATGGCCTCTGTGTCGAGTGCCGAGCCCAGGCAGCGGCGCAGCAATGACTCGATCTCGCCCACGATGAAGAAGGGGCGTGCCGCGCCTTCGAATCGATCCGTGACGTCCGCGGCGGTGACGATGCCCGAGAGGCAGCCATCGTCGCCGCGGACGAGAAGGTAGCCGTGCTCGCGGATGACCGGGAGAGCGGCGAAGAACTCCTGGCGGGCGTCGAAGACGGGCAGTTCGTCCTTCTCCATCGCGTTGTCCAGGGTGGGCGGCTTCCCTGCCCCGTACATCTTGGCCACAGACCCCCAGGTGACCACCCCGTGGACCTGCGTCATGCCGGTGGTCACCGGGATCTGGGAGTAGCCCTTGGTGTGCATGAGGAAGGTCGTCTGAGACAGTGGAGTGCCGGGTCCCACGGACACCAGGCCGCGCCGTGCCGACGGGACGTCGCCGAGCAGCAGCCGCTGCGGCAGGGCGTGCGAGGGCAGAGCCTCGTCCGCCTCGTCGGCCTCACCCTCCGGTTCGGCCGGCGTGCGCTGCGCGGGAACGGCCGCCAGCGGCACCACGTCGACGGTGCTGCGCAGACCGCAGACGGCGAAGTCCGGCAGCGTGGTCAGCCCGGCGTCCGTCAGGGCCTGCGAGATCCGGTGCACCGTCCGGTGGTCGCGGACCCTGACCTGGAACAGGTCGAGGATCTCCTGCACGGACACGGTCCTGCCCTTGAGCGAGGCGACGTCCTGCTCGTGAGGCATGGTCGTCATCGGGCGTCGTCCTCCGGCAGGTCGCGGAGCATCGTCTTCTTGCCCATGGCGGAGTGGACCAGGTCCTGCAACTGCTTGGAGCGGTCGTGGTAGAAGCGCTCGTAGTCGTTCTCGCGCAGGGCGTCCGGATCGATCAGGTGGGTGGTCAGGACGTCGTCGAACCATTCGGGACGCATGTCGGACGCGGCGATCATCGTGGCCAGGTAGGAGGACGGCGCACCCGTCATGTCCATTGCGGCACGGTAGGACAGGGGTGTCTTGTTCACGATCGAACTCGTGGGCAGCCCATGGCTGTTGCCTCGCCGGAACCACGTCTTGGGGAAGATCTGTCGGATGTTCACGCTGTACTCGTCCAGTCGGCCGGGACTGAGCGGGGCGTCCGTGTGATGCCAGTCCACAGCGCCCTGCTTGATCAGCAGTGCGTAGATCCCCTTGTAGGCGGCGCTGTTGCGCGTGGTGAGGGTGTCGAGGCGGTCGGCGAAGAAGAACGCCTCCGTCACGGTCTCGGGTGCCCTCTCATCGTGCGCGATCCAGGGGACGAGCTGTTCGACGTCCTTGGTGAAGCGCGTCTCCGTGGAGCCGCCGTACATCTCACCGAGTACTCCGCACCAGTACCACTGCTCAATCTTCTCCGCCGCCCCCAGTCCGTCGGTCGCCGTGTCGAGGATGGCGCGGACGGCCGCGAGCGGGACGAGCTGCGTCTTGTACGGCAGGTCGGCCGGGCGGACGATGCACTGCCGTTCCAGGAAGTCGCCCACCCAGGCGAAGGCGTCGGCAAGCTTGGGCGCCAGGCGCACGAAGTCGGCCAGAGGAAGGTCCAGCAGATCGCGGCGCTTGCAGGACACCGTGGCCCCAAGGCCCTGCTGTTTCCGCTCCCAGGTGCGCACCAGCGCGATGGCCTGAAGGAAGTCGATGCTGCTCAGCCCGTTCTCCAGGCCGCTCTCCAGACGGCCGAAAACGGGGTATTTACTCGCCAGAGCCTGCTTGATCTCCCGCCACACCTCGGGAAGCTGGTAGTAGTCCCCGGTGCGCTCGACGTAGTCGCGGTCCCCGGCGTAGGTCGCGGTGAGCAGTTCGAAGACGTTCAGGGGCACACCGCCCGTGTTGACCCGCTCGAACACCGCGCAGACGGCGTCCATGGAGGTGGAGGCGGCCAGCCGGATCATCGGCACCTGGAAGGCGCGGACCTGCTGAAGGACCGCCTCGTCGAACTGGCCCCACAGGTCCCAGTTCCGGTCCTCGTCCGCCTTGATGTACGCCTTCTTCCAATCGTTCACGCGCTGCGCGTCAAAGACGAAGTGCAAGGGGAAGAGGCCGGCCGCGCACTCGGCCTCGGCGGTGCTCAGATCCAGCACCACGGTGCGGTTGAAGTCCGTCCGGAGCACCTTGTCGGCCGGGACGGACACGATGGCCTCGTCGCGGTCCGCGGACGGCCCGACAGCCTTCGCGATGTCGACGTAGTACCACCGCTGGATGGGCTTGCCCCGGGCGTCCGCCGTCTCCACCGGGGCGTCCAACCACAGGGCCTGGAAGAGGGAGGTGAGGCGCTGCTGCCCGTCCAGCAACAGAAGATCGGCCGCCGGATCCCCGTCCGGCCGTGCGCCGGTGAGGGTCCGGGACCGGAACCGGGTGGCGCCGCCGGTCTGCAGCGTCATCACGACGCCGAGCGGGTAGTCCAGCGTGACCGTCGCGATGATCGCCCGGATCCGGTCGTCGTCCCACTTCCAGTTCCGCTGGAAGTCGGGCAGTTGTAAGGAGCCCGAGGCGACATCCGCCAGTACGTCCTTGAGCTTCACGTTGTCGAGGGCCGCCATGTGACTCCACTCCCCGCCCTGTTACCTGTACGGAGAGTGATTCCAGCAGTGCTCTGAGGTGACGGTCAAGCCGGTTCGCAGAGACAGGTGCCGGGATCAGGATCCCGGTCCCGGTCCGGCGCCCCCATGAGCGAGTCCGGCCAGGCCCTGTAGGGGGCACCGCTCATCGTGGTTACCGGGTTTCCGTCGAGATCGGTTCGAGGAAGAAGAGGCACTGGTCCGCATTGAACTCTCCCACCTTCGCGACGAAGTGGAATTTGTCGCCTGTGCCGACGGTGGCGGGGATGTTCTTGCCGGTCAGTCTCAGGTCGGAGGTGTTGACGTTCTCATACTTGAAGGCGGGGCCGACCGTCGTGTTCGGTCCCTTGTCGCCAGGACCCAGGAGGAAGTCGTAGCGGGTGTCGTAGTCCCCGTGAGGTGTCATGTTCACGATCGAGCCGTTGAACGCGATCGTCTGACCTTTGTGTCTGGTCGCAAAGTCCAGGTTCGCATCGTCGCACGAGTCCGCCTTCAGCAGTGCCGCGAACTTCGGGTCATTCTGGGGTGTAATCACCTTGGTGGCAGCTGACTTGGTCGCGCTCGGGGTCGGCGCGGCGGAAGGCTTTTCGCCCGCAGCCACCGCTGGCTTGTCTGCTCTGTCCTTCTTCTCGCCTCCGTGGCTGAGTGCAGAGGCAACGCCGATGACGATGGCCAGGATCACTGGGACGGCGGCCGCCACGCCGATCAGGAGCCACGGCTGCGGCTTCTTCGGCCGGCGGAAGTTGAGGGTGGAGCGGAGCTTGCCCTGCGCCTGCTCCACGAGCTCCCAGCCATCCTTCTGCATCTTCGAGATCACCAAGCCGTCGGTGCCGCGAACTGTCTGCACGGTCTTGTACTCGTACTTGATCTCGTCGGCCATACGGCTCCGCCCCCCGAATCACCTGCTCATACCAACTGCCTCGCGCAGCATAAGGGACCCGGCGACTTCCGCGCGGAGTGCCGATGCGCCGCCGGTGCCCCGCCGACAGGAGGGACAGACACGCCACGACGCGGCACATGTCGAGCGTTGCCGTCTGGACGATCAACGTGAACCCTTGAGGGCACGAACGCGACCTCGCGGTGAGACCGGCCTGGTGCTTACGAACTGCACATCGTGCACCTTGCCGAGGCACTGATGTGCAAGAAGATGGGACACTGGTCCCCGTGAGCACCACCGGATCCAAGCGCCCCACCCAGGTCAGCGCCGCCCGCCGCCGTACCGTCATCGACGCCCTGCGCCGCGGGGCCGTGCCCGAGAGCGGGCTCGATCTGCTCGCCACCGGTCTCGACCGGTTCGAGGCGGCACTCGATGCGGAACTGGACACCGTCGCGTCCGGCGGGTCGGTGTTCAAGGCAGTGCGCGGTGAGTACGGCTCCGGTAAGACCTTCTTCACTCGCTGGCTGGGGGAGCGGGCCAAGCGGCGGAACTTCGCCGTGGCCGAGATCCAGATCTCCGAGAACGAGACGCCGCTGCACAAGCTGGAGACGGTCTACCGGCGGCTCACCGAGCGCCTCACCACCTCCAGCTTCCCGCCCAGCGCCCTGCGCCCGGTGGTCGACGCCTGGTTCTACGCCCTGGAGGAGGATGCTCTCGCCGCCGGGGCGGCCGAGGACGAGCTGCCGGGCGAGGTCGAGAAGCTGCTCGTCGCACGGCTCGCCGAGGTCTCCCGGCACGCTCCGTCGTTCGCCACCGCCTTGCGCGGCTACCGGGCCGCTCTCGCCGACGGGGACGAGGCGACCGCTGCGGCCGTGCTGGCGTGGCTCGGCGGCCAGCCCCACGTCGCGGCCTCCGCACGCAGGGCCGCCGGTGTGCGCGGCGACCTCGACCACTTCGGGGCCCTCGGTTTCCTGCAGGGGCTCCTCACCGTGTTGCGCGACTCCGGGCACACCGGGCTGTTCGTCGTCCTCGACGAGGTGGAGACCCTGCAACGAGTCCGCTCCGACGCCCGCGATAAGGCGCTCAACGCGCTGCGGCAGCTCATCGACGAGGTGCACTCCGGGCGCTTCCCCGGCCTGTACCTCGTCATCACCGGCACGCCGGCCTTCTACGACGGCCAGCAGGGCGTGCAGCGCCTGGCCCCGCTCGCCCAGCGGCTCGCCACCGACTTCACCACCGACCCGCGCTTCGACAATCCCCGTGCGGTGCAGATCCGGCTGCCCGGCTTCACCCAGGAGTCCCTCGTCGGCCTCGGCGTCACCATCCGGGATCTGTACGCGGACGCCGCCACGTCACCCGTGCGCGTCCGGACGGTCGTCGACGACGCCTATGTCGCGGACCTCGCGCGGGCCGTCGGCGGAGCGCTGGGTGGGAAGGTCGGGGTGGCGCCCCGACTGTTCCTGAAGAAGCTCGTCGGGGACGTCCTCGACCGCGTGGACCAGTTCGACGACTTCGATCCCCGACAGCACTACAAGCTGACGGTCGCGAACAGCGAGCTCACCGACGTGGAGCGGAACTTGGCCGCTACAGTCACCGGCGGTTCCGCGTCCGCCGACGGCATCGACCTGGAGTTGTGATGGCGGCTGTCGACAGCCCGGACGCGGCCGGGCCGATCAGGGAGGGCGCCGATGTACTCGACCGGCTCGACCCCGTCGTCCTGCACCACATCGTCAACACTCTCGGCTGGCCCGACCTGCGCCCCCTCCAGCGGGAGGCAATCGCGCCACTCATGGACGGCGAGGACACCGTCCTGCTCGCGCCGACGGCGGGTGGCAAGACCGAGGCCGCATGCTTTCCTCTGCTGTCGGCCATGACCGAGCAGAAGTGGACGGGTACCTCAGTTTTGTACCTGTGCCCGCTTAAGGCGCTGCTCAACAACCTGGTCGGCCGTGTCGACACCTACGCCCAGTGGCTGGGGCGGCGCGCCGCGCTCTGGCATGGCGACACCAAGGAGTCGCAGCGGCAGCGCATCCGGACCGACGCGCCGGACATCCTGCTGACCACCCCCGAATCCCTCGAGGCCATGCTGATCGGCGTCAAGACCGACCACGCCCGGCTGCTGGGTGGCGTACGGGCCGTCGTTGTCGACGAGGTGCATGCCTTCGCGGGTGACGACCGGGGCTGGCACCTGCTTGCCGTCCTCGAACGCCTGGAACGGGTCACCGGGCGGCGTATCCAGCGGGTCGGGCTGTCGGCGACCGTCGGCAACCCGGAGCAATTGCTGCACTGGCTGCAAGGGGCGGCCGCGGGGAGCCGTACCGGGCGAGTTGTGGCTCCCGGGGTCGTACTGCCCGTATCCGGTCGTACGGGCAATGGCGACAAGGCTGCTGTGGCACAGCTTCCGAGACCAGCGGGCCAGGTGGAACTCGACTATGTGGGCTCCCTGGACAACGCCGCTAAGCTCATCGCGGCCCTGCACCGAGGAGAGAAGCGGCTCGTCTTCTGCGACTCGCGCCGTCAGGTCGAGGAACTGGGCGCAGCGCTACGGGCGCGGGAGGTGACCGTCTTCCTGTCACACGCCTCTCTCTCCGTCGATGAACGTACGCGTTCCGAACAGGCCTTCGCCGAAGCGCGGGACTGCGTCATCGTCTCGACCTCGACGCTGGAGCTCGGCATTGATGTCGGCGACCTGGACCGCGTCATCCAGATCGACACACCGGGCACAGTCGCCTCGTTTCTGCAACGTATCGGCCGAACCGGGCGGCGGGCCGGCACAGTACGCAACTGCCTCTTCCTCACCACCCGCAAGGAGACACTGCTGCAGGCAGCCGGACTGCTGTTGCTGTGGTCACGCGGTTGGGTGGAACCGGTCCTCCCACCGCCCGAACCACGGCACCTCGTGGCCCAGCAACTGCTGGCCGTCACGCTGCAACAGCACGTGCTGGGTAATCAGTTGTGGGACCAGCAGTGGAACGGCCTTGCCCCCTTCGACCGGTCAGCGGCCCCTGTCCTGCGCTTTCTTGTCGAGGAAGGCTTCCTGGATTCCGACGGCGGCATGCTCTTCATCGGTCCGAACGCGGAACAGCGCTTCGGCAAGCGGCACTTCATCGAACTGACGGCGTCTTTCACCGCGCCGCCGCAGTTCACCGTCCTGTCGGGCCGCACCGAGATCGGCCGCACCGATCCGTCCGTGCTGACCGAGGAGCGGCCCGGCCCTCGGCGGCTGCTGCTCGGCGGACGCAGTTGGCAGGTCACGTACATCGACTGGCTCCGCAAACGCGTCTTCGTCGAACCTGCTGACAGCGGCGGCATCGCCAAGTGGATGAACGGCGGCATCGCCGGACTGTCCTATGCCCTGACCCGCGCGATGCGTGAGGTCCTGCTGGGCACGGACCCGCCCGTGTCACTCACTCGCCGTGCTGACGCGTGCCTGGCGGAGCAGCGTGAGAGCGACGCTAGCGACACAGTGCATCCGGGCGGCACGCTCATCACGCGCGTCGGCAATGACGTGCGGTGGTGGACCTGGGCCGGCTACCGCGCCAACGCCACCCTCGCCGCGACGCTCCGATCAGTCACCGACCCCCTGCAGCGCCCCACAGACTGCTGGCTGCGCCTGCGCGAGGATGTCACTCCGACCGCCTGGCGGGTGGCACGTGAGGACATTGGTGACAACCTAGTCCTGCCTGATGTCCACCACCGAGCCGTACGGGGGCTGAAGTTCTCCGCTGCTCTCCCAGAACGTCTCGCCGTCGCCACAGTGGCCGCTCGGCTGGCCGACTTCGACAGCGCCCGGGCTGTGCTGTGCGAGCCGGTGCGGTTCCAGCACGGATCCTGACCGGCGCTCCCCGCTTCATTCGTTCCTGGCGGCCCTCACCCTGCGCGCCGGCGTTCGTGAGAGATGTCTGTCTGGCCCGAGAACCCGGCCAGACGGACACTGCACTGCCCATTCCTGGTCAGTGGCTTGCGGCAGGGCCCTCTACCGGTACCAGTCCCGACGGGCCTTGTCGCCGTGGCGGTGAACGGCGCATTGGTGCCGTACGTAACATCCATCCGTGGGAGGATCCCTCACCATGAGCGCGTCCCCGGCGGTGAGAGGTTTGCGTGCCGCGGTGTTTTCCGCGGTGTGCGTGCTGCTCGCAGCCGCCGGGCACGGGCTCGCCATGGGCGACATGCCGCCGTTGTGGGCCGATGCGGCCGCCTTCGCCGCCGTGCTCGCTCTCGGCTGGCTTCTCGGCGGGCGGGAGCGCTCGTTGTCCGGCATCGGCGTGGCCATGCTGCTCGTCCAGGCGGGCCTACACCTCGGCTTCGACGCCGCCCACGGCAGTGTGAGGCACGTTGGTGTGCCGTGTATGGCAGCCATGTCAGGGCACGGCGGCGCCCCGGCCACGGGCTTCGTGTCCGGCCATGTCATGGCGCCGCCGATGTCCGGTCACGTGATGGCACCCATGCCCGCCATGCACCTCCACATGGCCGCCACCGTCCACCCCCACCTCACCGCCCACGCCACCGCCGCCCACCTCCTCGCCGCCCTGGTCGCCTCCTGGTGGCTCTGGCGGGGTGAGGCCGCGCTGTGGTCGTTGCTGCGGCGGGCCGGGACGCTGGTGCTCGGTCTTGTCGCCTGGTGGCGGGGCACCCCGCTGCCCGCTCCCGCCGGGGCCGCCCCGCGCGTCCCCGCCGACCCCGAACCGCCCCGGCTGACCCTGCTGCGGCACGCCGTCAGCAGACGCGGACCCCCGGCACCGATCCCGTACTCGCTCTGCCCCTGAAGGACACATCACCCGTACGGAGATCGACTCACCCATGTCCGCATCGCATCCCACCGCCCGCCGCGCCGGCACTGTCGCCGCCCTCGCCGTCACCACGGTCCTGCTCGCCGCCGGTGCCGCCTCCGCGCATGTCACCGTCCACCCCGAGAGCTTCGCCAAGGGAGCCACCGACGGTGTGCTGACCTTCCGCGTGCCCAACGAGGAGGACAGCGCCTCCACCACGAAGGTGCAGGTCTTCCTGCCCACCGACCACCCCGTCCTCGGCGTGCTCGTGCACCCGCAGGACGGTTGGACCGCCAAGGTCACCACCACCAAGCTCAAGACGCCGGTCAAGACCGACGACGGCACCATCACCGAGGCCGCCTCCGAGATCACCTTCAGCGGCGGGAAGATCGGCGCCGGGCAGTACGAGGACTTCAACGTCGCCTTCGGTCAGCTGCCCGACGACACCGGCACGTTGGTGTTCAAGACCCTGCAGACCTACTCCGACGGCAAGGTCGCGCGCTGGATCGAGGAGCCGGCCGCCGGCGGTGACGAGCCGGAGAACCCGGCGCCGGTGCTGAAGCTCACCACCGGTGACACTGCTTCTGCCTCCGCGCCCGCCAAGAACGCCACCGCCCCCGCCGGTGCCAAGGCGGCGGCCGACGCCAGCGACTCCACCGCCCGTGGACTCGGCATCGCCGGTCTGGTCGTCGGTGTCCTCGGGCTCGCGGCCGGCGCCTTCGCGATCGTACGGAGTCGGTCAGCCCGGTCCTAGAGGGCCTAGCGGCCGTAGCGGTATGGCGACATAGAGATCTGTCGGCATCACGATATGGGGGCGTCGACGGGTCATTGCCCGCCCACGCGCGCCCATGAGGGAGGGGTCCGGACCGGTGGCAGTCCGCGCTCGGGTCCGGTCCTTCCCTCTCCCCGGCCCGGCCGAAAACGGATTGCGCTTGCCTGGGCGGTGGTCAGGATGGGCCCGTGGAGAGCCGTGTGAGTGCGATCGAAGGTGCGCCGATGGAGCCGACCGAGTCAGGGCATGCCGCCGCGCGGGTGTCCGCCCACGCGGCCGTGGGAGCGCGGCTGGCGCTGTTCAGCGACCGTCGGCTGCGGGACGCGGTGGCCGCCGCGCCGGTGCTCGGGTCGGGTGTCGGCGGCCGGTCGGGCGAGATGGAGGTCGAGGGCGTACCGGTCTTCGTCAAGCGCGTGCCGCTCACGGACCTCGAGCTGGTCGGGGCACATGTCCGGTCCACCGCCAACCTCTTCGAGCTGCCGCTCTTCTACCAGTACGGAGTGGGCTCCTCGGGCTTCGGCGCCTGGCGGGAGCTGGCCGCGCATCTGATGACCACCGGCTGGGTGCTGGAGAACGAGTACGCGGGGTTTCCGCTGCTGTATCACTGGCGGGTCCTGCCGGACAGCCCTCCGGCCGGGTTCGCCGACGCGTTCGGCGGCGTCGAGGGCGCCGTCGCGCACTGGGAGGGTTCACCGGCCGTGCGCCGGCGGCTGGAGGCCATCGGCAAGGCCGCGCACAGCCTCGTTCTGTTTCTGGAGCATGTGCCCCGCACGCTCGGCGCCTGGCTCCGCGACGCCCGGGATACCGGTGACACGAGCGATGCGGGCGGGGCCCGGCAGGCGGGGCACGGAGACGGTTCGTCGCCGTACCGGTGGGTGGAGGATGCGCTGGTGCGGGGCACGCGGTTCCTGAGCGGCCGCGGGCTGGTGCACTTCGACGCGCACTTCGACAACCTGCTCACCGACGGCCGCCAGGTGTACTTCGCGGACTTCGGGCTCGCCCTGAGCCGGGACTTCGAACTGTCCGCCCCCGAGCGGGAGTTCCTCGCCGGCCATCTGGTGTACGACCGGTCCTACGCCCCCACCCACCTGCTGCGGCATCATCTCCCCGAGGACGCGCGGGGCGGGATGGAACCCGGCGCGTTCCTGCGTGCCTGGGCTGCGGGGCACCGGCCCGGCAGCGTGCCGTCCGATCTCGCCGCGCTCCTGGACCGGCATGTGCCGCACGCGATCGTCCTCGACGACTTTCACCGTCGGCTGCTCACGCGAAGCAAGCGGACTCCGTTCCCCGCCGCCGAGGTCCGGCGGGCACTGGGGGCCGCCGCCGGGTCCGCGCCGGGGCTGTAAGGGCTCGCTTGGGCTCCTGCGGCTCTGCGGGCTCGCCCGGTCCTCGGGGCGCTGAAGGCTCTACCGGGCTCCCGCCGCGCTGAGCGCTCACCCGGTACTCGAGGCGCTGAGCGCCCGCCCAAGCCCTCGCGGCACCGAGCCCTCACCACGGGCCCCGCAACGCCGAGCCCTCACCCCGCCCCGAGCCACCGAGCCCGCTTCGCTCCGCCCCCCGCGCGGCTCAAGGCATCAAGGCACACCCGCACCCGCCCTCACCTCGCCGCCAGCTCCACCAACCGCGGCTCCGCCGCATCCCGCGCTGCCGGCGTACGCCGCCAGGTGCGCCACAGCCACCGTACGTCCCGGCCGAAGGACCACAGCAGTGAGCCCAGGGCGAGGAGCACGACGGTGAGGTTCACCGACCCGGGGAGGAGGCCGGAGCCCGCCAGGAGCAGGGCTATGCCCTGGATCGCCGCGACCGTCTTGCGGGCGAAGGACGGCGGGAGCGGGGCGTTCAGCCAGGGGGCGAACCGGGCCGCGGCGACGAAGGCGTAGCGCATGCCGCCGATCAGCAGCACCCACGGGCCCAGCTGGGTGGACACGTACACGCTCAGCACCAGGATCAGGAACGCGTCGACCTCCATGTCGAAGCGCGCGCCGAGCGCGGTCGACGTGCCGGTGCGGCGGGCCACCTTGCCGTCGACGCCGTCGAGGAGCAGGGCGACCGCGGTCAGGGCGACCAGCAGGGTCACCGGTGGCGAGCTCTCGAAGGAGTCCGCGACCAGTGCCGTCACCCCGCCCACCAGGGTGGCCCGGCCGAGTGTGACACGGTTGGCGGGGCCGAAGGAGCGCAGGCAGGAGCGGTGCAGGGCCCTGGCCAGGACCGCCCAGGTGGCGAGCGCGAACGCAAGGCCCGTCAGCCAGCCGGCCGGCCCCATGCCTATCGCCGTGCCGAGCAGAGCCAGCAGCAGGAGCTGTACGCCCGCTCCGACAGCGGTCTCCTGCTGGGGCCTTGCGTCATACGTGTTGTTCAGGGCCACCGCACACCCTCCGGCCGAGTGACAGAGTCGATCAACGCCGCGTACTGTGCGCGGCCTGTGCACTTCTCGGTACGTGAACAACTTCCCTACTGTTCAGGAGGATGCCGATGAACCGCTCGGCCCGCGCGTTCTGGCTCCGCTCACCGGGCCGCGGTGAGCTGCGCGACATCACGCTCGCGGAGCCCGGCGAGGACGAGGTCGTGGTGCGCGCCCTGTACTCCGGGGTGAGCCGAGGCACGGAGACGCTGGTCTTCCGCGGCGGGGTGCCGGAGAGCCAACACGCCGTGATGCGGGCCCCGTTCCAGGAGGGCGACTTCCCGGCTCCGGTGAAGTACGGCTATCTCAGCGTCGGCGAGGTGGAGGAGGGGCCGGCCGGTCTCGTCGGGCGGACCGTGTTCTGCCTGTATCCGCATCAGACCCGTTACGCCGTTCCGGTGAACGCGGTGACCGTCGTGCCCGAGACGGTTCCCGCCGCGCGGGCCGTGCTCGCCGGGACCGTGGAGACCGCCGTGAACGCCCTGTGGGACGCCGCGCCGCTGATCGGCGACCGGATCGCGGTGGTCGGCGGCGGCATGGTCGGCTGTTCGGTGGCCGCCCTGCTGGCCCGCTTCCCGGGCGTACGGCTGCAGCTCGTCGACGCCGACCCCGCCCGCGCCGCGACGGCCGAGGCGCTCGGCGTGGACTTCGCCACGCCCGACGGCGCCCTCGGCGACTGCGACCTCGTGGTGCACGCCAGCGCCACCGAAGCGGGTCTCACGCGCGCCCTGCAACTCCTCGCCCCGGAGGGTACGGTGGTGGAACTGAGCTGGTACGGCGACCGGCGCGTCACCCTGCCGCTCGGCGAGGCCTTCCACTCACGGCGGCTCACGGTGCGCAGCAGCCAGGTCGGCACCGTCTCCCCGGCCGCCCGGGCCGGACGCGGTTACGCCGAACGGATGGCGCTCGCCCTCGACCTGCTCGCCGACCCGGCACTGGACGCGCTCATCACCGGGGAGAGCGCCTTCGAGCAACTCCCGGACCTCATGCCCAAACTCGCCTCGGGCGAGATCCCCGCCCTGTGCCACCGGATCCGGTACGCCGAGACGGGCCTGACCTGAGAAAAGAGTGAGAGTGAGCTGAACACGGGGAACCGAAGAGCCGTACTACACGGCATCCCCCGACGGGTAAGGGCAGGGGGACCAGACGCGTCGTACCTGGAGGGTCGTCCGTTGTTCAGCATCACCGTCCGCGATCACATCATGATCGCCCACAGCTTCCGCGGCGAGGTGTTCGGGCCCGCGCAGCGTCTGCACGGCGCCACGTTCCTCGTGGACGCCACCTTCCGCCGCGAGCAGCTGGACGAGGACAACATCGTGGTCGACATCGGACTGGCCACGCAGGAACTGCGCCTGATCACCGCCGAGCTGAACTACCGCAACCTCGACGACGAACCCGAGTTCGCCGGCGTGAACACCTCCACCGAGTTCCTCGCCAAGGTCGTCGCCGACCGGCTCGCCGAGCGCATCCACAAGGGCGCCCTCGGCGAGGGCGCCAAGGGCCTTTCGGGGATCACCGTCACCCTGCACGAGTCGCACATCGCCTGGGCGAGTTACGAGCGTGGCCTGTGACCGGGGCGACCGCGCGGCGGGCCCGGCTGCCGTACGTCCCGGCACAGCCCACCACTGCCGGCCAGCCCAGCACCGCCGACCAGCCCACCACTGCCGGGAAGGCCGGAATCAGCCCCATGTCCCTTCGCACGGTGCACTTCGTCGTGCCGGGCGGCGTCGACGACCCGGCCGCGCCCAGCGGCGGCAACGCCTACGACCGCCGGGTCTGCCTGGACCTGCCCGGTTTCGGCTGGCAGGTCACCCGCCATGCCGCGCCCGGCGCCTGGCCGCGCCCCGACCAGGCCGCCCGCGACCAGCTCGCCCGCACCCTGAACGACCTGCCGGACGACGCGGTGGTGCTGCTCGACGGGCTCGTCGCCTGCGGCGTCCCGGACGTCGTCACCCCGCACGCCGACCGCCTGCGCCTGGCCGTGCTCGTCCACCTCCCCCTCGGCGACGAGACCGGCCTCGACCCGGCCGTCGCCGCCGACCTCGACGCCCGCGAGCGCGCCGTGCTGCGCGCCGCGCCCGCCGTCGTCGCCACCAGCGACTGGGCCGTACGGCGGCTCGTCTCCCACCACGGACTCGCCCCCGAACGGGTGCACGTCGCCGCCCCCGGCGCCGACATCGCGCCCCTGGCCCCCGGCACCGACGGCGTCTCCCGGTTGCTGTGCGTGGCCGCCGTCACCCCGCGCAAGGGCCAGCACCGGCTCGTGGAGGCCCTCGCCGCGGTCCGGGACCTGCCGTGGACCTGCGAACTCGTCGGCGGACTCGGCCAGGACCCGGAGTACGTGGCCCACTTGCGGGAACTGATCGCCCGGCACGGCCTCGCCGACCGCCTGCAGCTGACCGGACCCCGCTCCGGCGCCGACCTCGACGCCACGTACGCCGCCGCCGACCTGATGGTCCTCACCTCCTACGCCGAGACCTACGGCATGGCGGTCACCGAGGCCCTGGCCCGGGGCATCCCCGTCCTCGCCACCGACGTCGGCGGGGTGCCGGAGGCGGTCGGCCGCGCCCCCGACGGCGGGGTGCCCGGCATCCTCGTCCCGCCGGAGGACCCGGCCGCGCTCGCCGCCGAACTGCGCGGCTGGTTCACCGAACCCGACGTACGCCGCCGGCTCAAGGCCGCCGCCCGCGGCCGCCGCGCCGCCCTCGGCGGCTGGGCCGCCACGGCCCGCAGCCTCGCCGGCGTCCTCGCCCGCCTCCCCGAAGTCCCGAGGAGGGCGGCATGACCGTGCCGGAGACCACGACGGACACGACGCCGCCCGTTCCGGCGGCTCAGGGGGCAGTGGCGAACGGCGCAGGGGAGTCCGGCGGCGGTCGCATCGAAGAGAACGGCGTCCGCGGCTCCCTCGCCTCTGCGGGCCCTGGTGATGCCGCCGGTGACCTGGGGTCTTCCGTCGTCGCCGGGGCCGGGCCCGTCGGGCGGCCCGGGGACCGGGCCACCGTACGGCTGCGGGGCGGCGAGCCGGAGGAGCCGCCCCGGTACGCGCCCGAATGGCTGCGGTTGCGGGAAACGGCCGACGCGGCCGCCCGCGCCGAGGAGCTGCTGGACCCGCTGCGGGCCCGGCTGGCCGGCGGCGCACGCCAGGGCGGCGCGCTGGCCGTGCACGACGTGGGCTGCGGCACCGGCTCGATGGGCCGCTGGCTCGCGCCCCGCCTGGCCGGCGCCCAGCACTGGATTCTGCACGACCGCGACCCGTACCTGCTGCACTTCGCCGCCGTGGGCTCTCCGCGCTCCGCCGCCGACGGCAGCGGCGTCACCGTGGAGACCCGGCGCGGCGACGTCGCCCGGCTGACACCGGACGCGCTGGCCGGGGCCTCGCTGGTCACCGCCTCCGCGCTGCTGGACGTGCTCACCCGCGAGGAGGTCGTCACCCTCGCCGACGCCTGCGCCGGGGCGGGCTGCCCGGCGCTGCTCACGCTGTCCGTGGCCGGCCGGGTCGAACTCACTCCGGAGGACCCCCTGGACAAGGACATCGCCGAGGCGTTCAACGCCCATCAGCGGCGAGGCGGGATGCTCGGACCGGACGCGGTCACCGTGGCCTGCGAGGCGTTCGCCGCGCGCGGGGCCGCCGTACGCGTGCACCCGAGCCCTTGGCGGCTCGGCCCGCAGGAGTCCGCGCTGACCGAGCAGTGGCTGCGCGGCTGGGTGGGCGCGGCCGTGGAGCAGCGGCCCGCACTGCGCGAGCGCGCGGAACGGTATCTGCGGGACCGGCTCGCGGCCTGCGCCGCCGGTGAACTGCGGGTCGTGGTCCACCACAGCGACCTGCTGGCCCTGCCCCGGCCGACGGGCGGGGCGTCATGAACACCGGGGCCGACGGCCACGCGCGCGTGGGCGGCATGGACGCGGGGCACGCGCGCGTGCACAACGACGGCCCAGCCGAGGCGTGTGTGTACGGCGTCGGCACCCTGCACGCGCGCGTGCCGGACACCGGCGCGGTGCGGGCGATCCGCGAGAGCGGTACCGGGCTTGCGTATCCACCGCTCTCGCCGCCCTCGTCGCCGGAGCCGGACACCCTGACGCCGGAAGCGTCGGCCCCGCTCGGGCCGTCACCGGCGAGGAACGCACCCGCACAGCCCCCCGCCGCCCGGCGTCCCGCCCCGCGCGCGCTGCGTGCGCACTTCGGCACCGTCGCCGGTGCCGTCATCCTCGGGGCCCTGCTGTGGCGGCTGGGCACGGGCGTGCTCGTGGACGGGCTGCGGCGGATCGACGCCGGGACGGTGCTGGCCGCGCTGGCCATCGGCGTGGTCACCACCGTCCTCAGCGCCTGGCGCTGGCAGTTGGTGGCCCGCGGCCTGGGCATCCGGCTGCCGCTGGGCGCCGCCGTCGCCGACTACTACCGGGCGCTGTTCCTGAACGCGGCGCTGCCCGGCGGGATCCTCGGCGATGTGCACCGGGCGGTCCGGCACGGGCAGAGCACCGGGGACCTGCGGCGCGGCGTGAAGGCCGTCGTACTGGAACGCGTCGCCGGGCAGCTCGCGCTGGCCGTGCTCGCCGTGGCGGTGCTGCCGACCCTGCCCTCCCCGGTCCGCGCGCAGGCCCGCGACTTCGCCCCGCCCGCGGCCCTCGCCGTGGCGGGAGTGCTCGCCGTCGGGCTCGCCGTACGGATGAACCGGGCGCCCTCCCGCCGGACCGGCGGCCTGCGCGCCGCACTCGGCGAGGCGCGCCGGGGGCTGTTCTCCCGCCACGGCGGACCGGGCATCGCGCTGTCCTCCGCCGTCGTACTGGCCGGGCACCTGGCGATGTTCGTCGTGGCCGCCCGGGTCGCCGGCTCCGCCGCCTCCGTCGCGCAGCTGGTCCCGCTCGCGGTCCTCGCCCTGGTCGCCATGGGCCTGCCGCTGAACGTCGGCGGCTTCGGCCCCCGGGAAGGCGTCACCGCCTGGGCGTTCGGCGCCGCGGGGCTCGGCGCGAGCACCGGAGTCGCCGTCGCGGTGGTGTACGGCGTGCTGAGCTTCGTGGCGAGCCTGCCCGGGGTGGCCGTCCTGGCTGCGCGCTGGTACGCCGGCCTCCGTGCACCGGTCACCTCGCCGGACGACGCCTCGCCCGCCGACGGGAACACCGCCCCCGCCGTGCGCGTGGACACCGCCCCCGCCGCCCGTGCGGACGGCGCATCGACCACTCCGGCGGCCGGCCCCCGGACCGCCCAGGCGGCACCGGTCCCTGCCACCCCGGCGGACGGCGGCACCCCGATCACCCCCGAGGACAAGGCCCCGGCCAACTCCGCGGCCAAGGCGCCGGCCACCCCCGCGCCCGGCGCCGCGGCGGACGCTTCCGCGGCCGCCGTGACCAGCGGCGCCGGAACCGGCTACCCGCGGGCCTCGCTGGACGTGAGCAGCGTGAAATACGGCTCGAAGGATTCCGTCAGGCTCGCCAGGAGTTCCTTCCCCTTTTCCGCGGACCCCAGGGAAGGACGGCCGATGACGCCCGATTCGGTGTAGGCGGACATTCCCACGGTGAGCAGATGACGACGGTCGTCAGCGGTGAAATCGGCGGACTCGTAACCAGGGCGGACGAATTCGGGATGAGCGTGCAGCAGAATCGAGGTCTCGATTTCCCCCGCGTGCATGTCGGTGAGCAGCGAGGTCCGCACCCCCGCCCGCTCCCGCGCCGTCTCCCAGTCCTCCGCGGCCGGGAAGAGCGCCATCCGCTCACCGCGCGCGGAGGCCTCCTGGACGACGTTGCCCAGGACGTAGTTGCCGCCGTGCCCGTTGACCACGACCAGCGCCTCGACGCCCGAGCGGCGCAGCGACGCCGCGATGTCACGGACCACCGCGTGCAGGGTCACGGAGGAGATGCTGACGGTCCCCGGCCAGTCCGCGTGCTCGTGCGAGCAGGAGACCGTCACCGGAGGAAGGAGGTGCACCGGGTACGCGGCGGCGATCTCCCGCGCCACGGCGCAGGCGACGAGCGTGTCGGTCGCCAGCGGAAGGTACGGGCCGTGCTGTTCGAAACTGCCGACGGGAAGGACGGCGACCTGTGCTGACACCTGCGCTCCCCGGGTCCGTACGTCCTCCGTGGTGTCCGTCGGCAACACGCCGCAGGCCACGCCGTACGCCACCTCGCATGCCGCCGCACGCGCGCCCGAACCACTCATCTTTTCATGGCCTTTCGTCTCTGCTTAGGAATCAGATCATGACAGAAAACACCGGCGTCAACATGGGCGTGCTCGGCAAGAAGTCCCCGCGGCGTTCGGGCGCGGAACGCGTCGTGAATGCACCGCTGCCCACCGTGTACGGCGAATTCCAGGCGATCGGCTACCTGGACCACGACCGCGGTGACGAGCAAGTGGCCCTGGTGTACGGCGAGATCGGCACCGAGAACGTACTGACGCGGCTGCACTCCGAATGCCTCACCGGTGACGCGTTCGGCTCCCGGCACTGCGAGTGCGGCGACCAGCTGGCCTCCGCGCTGCGTGCCGTCGTCGCCGAAGGCAGCGGCATCGTCGTCTACTTGAGAGGCCACGAGGGCCGTGGCATCGGACTGCTCGCCAAGCTGCGCGCGATGGCGCTGCAGGCGGAGGGCCTGGACACGGTGGAGGCGAACCTCGCGCTCGGCCTGCCCGTCGACGCCCGCGACTACGGCATCGCCGCCGAGATCCTGCACGACCTCGGGGTGCGTTCGGTCCGCCTGATGTCCAACAACCCGCGCAAGCGGGAGGCGTTGGTCCGGCACGGCATCCAGGTCGCCGAGCGGGTGCCGCTGCTGATCGAGCCGTGCGAGAGCAACATCACGTATCTGCGGACCAAGCGGGAGCGGCTGGACCACATCCTGCCCCACCTGGACGCCGTCGCCCACGGCTCCTGAGCGGCCGTCGACCGGACCGCCCGCCGCCTCCTCCCCCCACGGGCGACCGGACCGCCCGCCGCCTCCCCCACGGGCGGCGGGCGCGGCGCCGGTCAGTCCCGCAGGGCCTCGTGGACCAGCCGCCGCAGCTCGGGGAAGACCTTCAGCGTCCTGGGCCGCACCTGCGTCATGAACTGCACCGTCAGCTCATGGGCCGGGTCGACCCAGAACGCGGTCGTGGCCGCGCCGGTCCAGCCGTAGGTGCCGGCGCTGGAGGGGGCCAGGGTGCGGGAGGGGTCGGTGACCACCGAGACGTTGAAGCCGAAGCCGAGCCCGTCGTTGCCGGGCTCCTGGTGGACGGGCGCGCCGAAGGACCGCAGTGTCGCGTCGCCGGGCAGCTGGTTGCGGGTCATCAGGCCGACGGTGTCCGCGGACAGCAGCCGGACGCCGTCGAGTTCGCCGCCCCGGCGCAGCATCTCCATGAACCGGTGGAAGTCGTACGCCGAGGAGACCAGGCCGCCGCTGCCGGACAGGAACCTCGGCCGGCCGTGCACCGGCAGCCCCGGCACCGGCTGGATGCCGCCGTCGTCCGTCTCCCCGTACAACTCGGCCAGCCTGCCCGCCTGTTCGGGCGGTCCGGGCTCGATGTGGAAACCGGTGTCGGTCATGCCGAGCGGACGCAGGATCCGCTCGGCGAAGAAGGCGTCCAGCGGCTGCCCCGACACCACCTCGACGACCCGGCCCAGCACGTTCGAGGCGACCGAGTAGTTCCACTGCGTCCCCGGCTCGAACTGCAGCGGCATCCGAGCGTAGACCTCGGTGGTCCGGGTCAGATCGGCGCCGGGCGGCACCGAGTACTCCAGGCCCGAGTCGCGGTACAGGGCGTCGACGGGGTGCCGGTGGTAGAAACCGAAGGTCATGCCGGCGGTGTGGGTGAGCAGATGCCGGATCAGGATCGGCCCGTCGGCCGGGCGGGTGCGCATGTCCGCACCCGCGCCGTCCACGTACACCCGGGGGCCGGCGAACGCGGGCAGGTGCCGGTCCAGCGGGTCGTCCAGGGACAGCAGGCCTTCCTCCACCAGCAGCAGCACGGCGACGGCGGTCACCGGCTTGGTCATGGAGTAGATCCGCCACAGCGTGTCCGCCTCGACCGGTAGCCCGGCCGCGACATCGCGCCGGCCGTAAGTGGTGAGGTGGGCGATCCGGCCGCCGCGCGCCAGCGCCACCAGGAAGCCGGGCAGCCGTCCGTCGTCGACGAGGCGGATGGCATACCGGTCCAGCCGGTCCAGCGCCTTCTCGTCCAGTCCCGCCTCAGCGGGGTCGGCTTCCTGCCGCAGCCGTGCCATCGCTCTCCTCCGGTCGCTCGTCCGCGACGCCCCCGGCGGCCCGCCGGTACGCATCGCTGTTCCATCGTCGCCCAGAAACCGCGTCACGCACCCGCTCATCAGCGGTTTTTGTGATCGACACGACGCCTTCGGCCGATCCGAGCCCCCGAGTCGCGGACACAGTCGGCCGGACGGCCGGAGGCTGCCGGCGTGAGGGAATGCGGGGCGTGTTCCGGGGAGTTGACCGTGCCATGAGCGAAGACACCTCGGCACCCGCGCAGGACGCGCTGCTCGGCCTGCTCTCCGAAGGCCACGCCGGCACCCTGGTCACCCTCAAACGCGACGGCCGTCCCCAGCTGTCCAACGTCACCCACGCCTACTACCCCGACGAGCGCGTCATCCGGATCTCCGTCACCGACGACCGGGCCAAGACCCGCAACCTCCGCCGCGACCCCCGCGCCTCCTATCACGTCACCAGCGCCGACCGCTGGGCGTACACCGTCGCCGAGGGCACGGCCGACCTCTCCCCGGTCGCCGAGGACCCGCACGACGACACCGTCGAGGAACTGGTCCGCCTCTACCGGGACGTCCAGGGCGAGCACCCGGACTGGGACGAGTACCGGGCGGCGATGGTCCGCGACCGCCGCCTGGTGGTACGGCTGCACGTCGAGAGGGCCTACGGCATCCCGAAGCGCTGACCCGCTCCGGCTCCCGGACAGGGAAGTGCTGACGCACTCCGGTCGACCGTTACGACGCTCCGGCGGTCCGCGTCTCGATGGCGTGCAGGACGGCGACCATGTCCTGGTCGCCGTGTCCCTGGGCCACCGTCTCCTCGAACAGGGTGTGGCACATGTCGAGGAGCGGCGAGGCCAGCTGCGCCTTGCGGGCCGCCTCGGCGATGAGCCGGTTGTTCTTCAGCACGTCCAGCGCGGCCGCCTGCACCGAGAAGTCCCGGTCGAACAGTTTCGGCGCCTTCATCCGGGACACGCCGCTGGCCATGGGCCCCGCGTCGAGGACGTCCAGGAACAGGCGCCGGTCCAGGCCCTGCCGCTCGGCGAAGTGGAACGCCTCCGTCAGCCCGGTCACCTGGGTGATCAGAAAGAGGTTCACGGCCAGCTTCATCAGCAGCGCGCTCGGCGCCGGGCCGCACACGAACGTCTCCCGGCACATCGGCGCGAGCAGCGGCCGTACGGCGTCCACCGCGTCCGGCTCACCGGCGAGCATCGCCACCAGCTGCCCCTCCTCCGCGGGCACCCGCGACCCGGACACGGGCGCCTCGACGTACCGGCCGCCGGCCGCGCGGACGTCGGTCTCCAGGGCGTGCGAGTACTCGGGGGAGGTGGTGCCCATGTGGACGACGGCGCGCCCGGCGACCCGAGCCGCCAGCGCCGGCGTGCCGCGCCCGAGGACGGTGTCGACGGCGGTCTCGTCCGCGAGCATCAGCAGGACGACTTCCGCCCCGGCGAACACCTCGTCGACGTCGGCGGCGACCCTCGCCCCGGCTCCCCTCAGCGGCGCGGTGCGCTCCGGGGTGCGGTTCCAGACCACCAGCGGGGTCCCGGCGGACGCCAGGCGCTGTGCCATGGGGCGGCCCATCACTCCGAGACCGATGAAACCGACGTGCACGGCGACCGTCCTCTTCTCCGGGACCGAACCTTATGACCGCTGTCATAGTAGCGGCCGTTATGACGCCGGTCATAGAGTGGGGAGGCACGAATCGGAGGGCGGGGCATGAGCGAGGCGCGACACGGGCCACGGGAGCGGATGGTCTTCAGCGCGGCCCAGCTCATCCGGCGCGACGGGGTCGCCGCGACCGGCATGCGCGAGGTCGCCGCGCACGCGGGCGCACCGCGCGGCTCGCTCCAGCACTACTTCCCCGGCGGGAAGGAACAACTGGTCAACGAGGCGGTCGACTGGGCCGGCCGGTACGCCGGCAAGCGCATCGCACGCTTCCTCGCGGGGCTCGAGGAGCCCACGCCGAGCGGCCTGTTCGCGGCGATGGCCGGGCAGTGGACCGACGAGTACGCGGCGCACGGCTTCGCGACCGGCTGCCCGGTCGCCGCCGCCACCGTCGACTGCGCCTCCGCCGGCGGCTCGACCCGCGAGGCCGTGGCCGCCGCGTTCACCACCTGGCGCACCCCGCTCGCCGAGGCGCTGGCCGGCATGGGCGTGCCCGAGGGCCGCGCCGAGTCCCTGGCCACGCTGATGATCAGCACCCTGGAGGGCGCGATCCTCATGGCCCGCGCCGAACAGGACGTACGGCCCCTCACGACGGCGGTGGTGGAACTCGGCCCCCTGCTCGACGCGGCGGTGGCCCGGGACCGGGACCGCTGATCCCTCCCGCGGGTGAGCGTCTTCCCCGCCATGCCGTCATCCGGCTCCGCCGTCTGGAGCAGCGCGCGCACCGCGGCTCGGCGCAACGCCGACGATGGGGGTGGGAGCCGAGGGCTGCCGCAGGCCCCGGCGCAGCGGACGAAGAGGCGCGAGATGACCGAACCAGGGGCTGCCGGGGACCGGCCGGGACCGCCGGGGCCCGCGGCCACGGCCGTGTCCATCGCCCGGTCGGTCGCTCTCGCGGTCGCGCTCGTCGTCGCGTACTACCTGCTGCCGCTGGCCTGGCACGGCGTGGACGCCGACGCGCTGGTCCTGGTCGGCGGCCTGCTGCTGGCCGGCCTGTTCTTCGGGTGGGAGATGCGGCTCATCACCCGGTCGTCCTCGCCGCGGCTGAAGGCCGTCGAGGCCGTGGCCGCCACGGTCGTCCTGTATCTGGTGCTCTTCGCGAGCGGCTACTACGTGCTCGAACACACGGTGCCCGGCTCCTTCAGCACCCACCTCACCAGAACCGACGCGCTGTACTTCACCCTCAGCACGTTCACCACGGTCGGCTTCGGCGACATCACCCCGGTCTCCCAGACGGGCAGGGTGCTGGCGATGTGCCAGATGGCCTGCGGTCTGCTGCTCGCGGGCGTGGCCGTACGGGTGCTCACGGGCGCGGTACGGGTGGGGCTGCGCCGCCAGGGGCGGGGACCGCCTCAGTGACGCTGCCGGCGGTCGTCCCGCTCCGTGACGGCCCGGCGCGGACGCCGGTGCTTGCCCGGGCCCGCTCGCCGCACTAGCCTCCGCGCGTGATCAACGGTGCACATGTGGTGCTCTACAGCCGGGACGCGGAGGCGGACCGCGCCTTCCTGCGCGACACCCTCGGATGGGCGCACGTCGACGCGGGCCACGGATGGCTGATCTTCCAGGCGCCGCCCGCCGAGGCGGCCATACACCCCACGGACGGCGAGCCGGCGCACGAGCTGATGCTGATGTGCGACGACCTGGACGCGACACAGCGGCAACTCGCCGAACGCGGAGTGGAGTTCACCCGGCCGGTCGAGGAGGCCCGCTGGGGCCGGGTGACCGCCCTGCGCCTGCCGGGCGGCGGCGAACTGTCCCTGTACGAGCCCCGCCACCCGCGGCCGTAAGAGCCCCGCCCTCACGGCCGCGACAGCCCTCGCGCGTCCCGGCCGCCGGGCGGTAGCAGCCTGCGCGCCCCAAGCCGTCGGTCAGTAGCTGCCTCCGTTCCCCGGCCGCCGGGCGGTGGCAGCTCCCGCGCCTCGGCCGCCGGGCGGTAGCAGCTCCCGCGCCCCAAGTCGTCGGTCAGTAGCAGCTCCCGCGCCCCAGCCGCCGGGCGGTGGCTGCCTCCGCGCCTCGGCCGCCGGGCGGTAGCAGCTCCCGCGCCCCAAGTCGTCGGTCAGTAGCAGCTCCCGCGCCCCAGCCGCCGGGCGGTGGCTGCCTCCGCGCCCCAAGTCGTCGGTCAGTAGCAGCCCCTGCGCCCGTCGGTCAGTAGCTGCCTCCGCGCCCGGGGCGTCGGGCGGAAGCAGTCTCCGCGCCGCAGCCCGCCGGCGGGAGCGGCCCACGCGGCCAAGCCCGCCGGCGGGAGCGGCCCACGCGCCCCAGCCCGCCGGGCCGGAAGCAGCCCCAACGCCCCAGGTCGTCCGCCAGTAGCAGCCCGGCGCGGAGGCGCGGCGCGTCTCAGGCCGTGACGCGCTCCGCGCGCGTGTCCTGCCGGTCCGCTCGTTCGCCGAGGAGTTCCGTCGGGACCCGGTGGGTCTCGCGGGCGGTGAGGGCGGCCAGGGCCGGCGGGAGGCACAGCGCGGCCGTGAACAGGGCCACCGCCGACCAGTCGTCGCCGCCCGGACCGGCGATCTCGGCGGCGAAGGTGACCGCGAACCCGGCCACCGCGAAACCGATCTGCGTGCCGACGGCCACGCCCGACAGCCGGACCCGGGTCGCGAACATCTCGCCGTAGAAGGCGGGCCACACCCCGTTCGCTGCGCTGTAGACGAGACCGAAGGCGACGATCCCGAGGACGAGGGTGAGCGGGCGGGAGCCGGTGGAGATCGCCCACAGATACCCGGCCATCGCGGCCGCGCTGCCCACCGCGCCGGCCAGGAACACCGGCCGGCGCCCGATCCGGTCTGAGAGCGTGGCCCACAGCGGGATCGCGGCCAGCGCGGCGACGTTGGCCAGCGCGCCCACCCACAGCATGAACGTACGGGACATGCCGACCGCGTCGCTGGTGGCGTACGCCAGCGCCCACACCGTGAAGACCGTGCTGACCGAGGCGATCAGCGCGCCCGCGATCACCCGCAGCACGTCCGCCCAGTGGTCCCGCAGCAGCACCGCGAGCGGCAGCCGGACCACGCCCTCACGCGCCGCCTGCCGGGCGAACGCGGGGGTCTCGCGCAGCCGGCGCCGGATGACGTAACCGACGACCGCGACCACCACGCTCAGCCAGAACGGCACCCGCCAGCCCCAGGACAGCAACTGCTCCTCCGGAAGCCGGGAGACGGGGATGAAGACGAGCGTGGCGATGAGCTGGCCGCCCTGGGTGCCGCTGAGCGTGAAACTGGTGAAGAAGCCGCGCCGGTCCGGCGGCGCGTGCTCCAGACTCATGGAACTCGCGCTCGCCTGCTCGCCGGCCGCCGATATGCCCTGCAGCACCCGGCACAGCACCAGCAGCACCGGAGCGAGCGAGCCGGCCTGGGCCCGGGTGGGCAGACAGCCGATCAGGAAGGTCGACAGGCCCATCAGCAGCAGCGTGAAGACCATGATCTTCTTGCGGCCGAGCCGGTCGCCGACGTGCCCGAGGAAGAGCGCGCCGAGCGGCCGGGCGGCGTAGGCGACGCCGAAGGTGGCGAGCGACAGCAGCGTCGCGGTCGCCGGGTCGGAGGAGTCGAAGAACACCTTGGGGAAGATCAGGGCGGCGGCGCTGCCGTAGACGAAGAAGTCGTAGTACTCCAGGGCGCTGCCGATCCAGGCGGCCGTCGCCGCCTTCCACGGCTGGCCGGGAGGGGCGTCGGCGGCGGGCGCGGGCGTGGGGACGGACACGGCGGTGCTCCTTCGGGGGGAACCCCACCCTACGGATGGGTGGGGTGAGCGACGGGGGAGGGAGCGGGCGGAGGGCCGGATCTCGGCTGCTAATTAACCCACTGGATAGTTAGTCGTGGTGGGTGGGATGTTGCGCGCGTGTTTCCCCGCCTGTCAAGAGCCCGTGCGAAAGTCCCTGCGGAACGACGCGGGTCCGGGCGTCAGCCGGCCGTGCGCTCCGCGGTCAGGTAGGCGATCACCATGTCGCCGAGCATGGTCCGGTAGTGCTCCCGCTGGGCGGGGTCCACCAGGTCCCGGCCGAACAGGGCGCCGAAGGTGTGCCGGTTGGCGACCCGGAAGAAGCAGAACGAGCTGATCATCGCGTGCAGGTCGACCGCGTCCACATCGGCCGTGAACAGCCCCGACTCCTGTCCCGCGGTGAGGATCCGGCGGATCACCTCCAGCGCCGGGGAGCCGATCCGACCCAGCTTCTCGGAGGACGCGATGTGCTCGGCGCCGTGGATGTTCTCGATGCTGACCAGGCGGATGAAGTCCGGGTGCCGCTCGTGGTGGTCGAAGGTCAGCTCGGCCAGCCGCCGGATCGCGGCGACCGGGTCCAGGTGCTCGACGTCCAGCTGCTGCTCGGCGTCCCGGATCACCCCGTACGCCCGCTCCAGCACGGCCGTGAACAGCTGCTCCTTGCCGCCGAAGTAGTAGTAGATCATCCGCTTGGTGGTGCGGGTGCGGGCCGCTATCTCGTCGACGCGGGCTCCGTCGTAGCCGGCCCGCGCGAACTCCTGCGTGGCCACGTCGAGGATCTCGGCCTTGGTGCGGGCGGCGTCGCGCACCCGTCCCCCGGGTCGTACCGGTTCTTCGACGCTGGTCATCGCTGTCCTTCGGGCCGGGGAACGCCTGGCGGCGTGCGCTCGTGTGCGTGCCGGTGATTGTAGAAGCAGGCCGCCGGGGGGCGGCGGGGTCTTCCGTGCGCGCCCTGAGGGCTGATATAGCTAACGTACTGGTTCGTACATTAGCTCCGCCTCGGGAGGGCCACGTGGCCAAGGACTCGTATCTCGTCGGGCTGATCGGGGCCGGCATCGGCCCCTCGCTCAGCCCCGCCCTGCACCAGCGGGAGGCGGACCGGCAACGCCTGCGCTACCTCTACCGGCTCCTCGACCTCGACGTCCTCGGGCGGGCGCCGGAGGCGGTCGGCGACCTCGTCCGCGCCGCCCGCGACCTCGGCTACGACGGGCTGAACATCACCCACCCCTGCAAGCAGCTGGTCATCGGCCATCTCGACGCGCTCGACCCGCGGGCCGAGGCGCTCGGCGCGGTCAACACCGTGGTCTTCGACGGTGGCCGCGCGGTCGGCCACAACACCGACGTCACCGGCTTCGCCGCGGCCTTCGCCCACGGCCTGCCCGACGCCCCGCTGGAGCGGGTCGTGCAGCTCGGCGCGGGCGGCGCGGGCGCGGCCGTCGCCCACGCCGTGCTCACCCTGGGCGCGGAGCGGGTCACGATCGTCGACGCCGCGCCCGAGCGGGCCGCCGCCCTCGCCGCCTCCCTGGTACGGCACGTGGGACCGGGCCGGGCCGAGGCCGCGACGCTCGACCGGTTGCCCGAGCTGCTGGCCGAGGCCGACGGCGTCGGAGGGCTCGTGCACGCCACGCCGACCGGTATGGCCGCGCACCCCGGGCTGCCGCTGCCCGCCGGGCTGCTGCATCCCGGACTGTGGGTCGCCGAGGTGGTGTACCGGCCCCTGGAGACGGAGCTGGTGAAGGCCGCCCGCGCGCGGGGCTGCGCCGTTCTGGGCGGCGGCGGGATGGCCGTGTTCCAGGCCGCGGACGCCTTCCGGCTGTTCACCGGGAGAGAGCCGGACAGCGGCCGGATGCTCGACGACTTCGAGGAGCTGGTGGGCGTCGAGCGCGCGGGGAGTGCCGTCGGATGACCAGGAGCACCGGCACGACCAGGAGCACCGGCACGACCGGGAGCACGGGCATGCACACCTCCATCGCCACCGTCTCCCTCAGCGGCACCCTCACCGAGAAACTCGCCGCCGCCGCGCGAGCCGGGTTCGACGGGGTGGAGATCTTCGAGAACGACCTCCTCGCCTGTCCGCTCGCCCCCGAGGAGATCCGGGCCCGCTGCGCCGACCTCGGGCTGAGCATCGACCTCTACCAGCCGATGCGCGACGTCGAGGCCGTCCCGGACGACGTCTTCGCCCGCAGCCTGCGGCGCGCCCGGCACAAGTTCGAGCTGATGAACCGGCTCGGCGCCGACACCGTCCTGGTGTGCTCCAGCGTGTCGCCGGATGCCGTGGACGACGACGCGCGGGCGGCCGGCCAGCTCGCCCGGCTGGCCGCTCTGGCGCAGGAGTTCGGGATACGGGTGGCGTACGAGGCGCTCGCCTGGGGACGGCACGTGGACACCTACGAGCACGCGTGGCGGATCGTCGAGGCCGCCGGGCATCCCGCGCTCGGCGTCTGCCTGGACAGCTTCCACATCCTCTCGCGCGGCTCCGACCCCAAGGGCATCGAGGACATCCCCGGCGAGAAGATCTTCTTCCTCCAGCTCGCCGACGCGCCGCTGCTCGCCATGGACGTCCTGCAGTGGAGCCGGCACTACCGCTGCTTCCCCGGCCAGGGCGGCTTCGACCTCGCCGGGCTGCTGTGGCACGTCCTCGCCGCCGGGTACGAAGGCCCGCTGTCCCTGGAGGTGTTCAACGACGTCTTCCGGCAGGCCGACGCCGGCTCCACCGCCGTCGACGCCCACCGCTCCCTGCTGCTCCTGCAGGAGGCCGCCGGCGCCGCCGTGCTGCCGCCCGCGGTCGTGCCCGCCGGGGTGGCCTTCGCCGAACTCCTCACCGCGGACGCCGAACCCGTCACCGCCCTGCTCACCGCGCTCGGCTTCACCCGCGCCGCCCGCCACCGCGGCAAGCCCGTCGACCTGTGGCAGCGCGGCGAGGCCCGTGTCCTGGTCAACACCGCCGCCGGCGCCCGCCGCGACGGCACCCGGCTCGCCGCGATCGGCCTCGAGTCACCGGACCCGGCCGCCGCCGCCCGCCGCGCGGAAGCCCTGCTCGCCCCCGTCCTGCCGCGCCGCCGCGTCCCCGGGGACGCCCCGCTGGAGGCCGTCGCGGCCCCCGACGGCACGGAGCTGTTCTTCTGCGCGACCGGCCGCCCCGGACTCCCCGACTGGCGGGCCGACTTCGCCGACCTGCCGGACACCCCGGCGGCCCCGGCGACCCGCACCCGCATCGACCATCTCGCCCTCACCCAGCCCTGGCACCACTTCGACGAGGCCACCCTCTTCCACCGCAGCGTCCTCGGCCTCACCGCCCAGGAGAGCGTCGACCTCGCCGACCCGTACGGCCTGATGCGCAGCCGCGCGGTCACCAGCGTCGACGGCAGCGTCCGCATCGCCCTCGGCGTCGGCGCGGCGCCCGCCGACGACACCGTGCACGCGGCGCACATCGCGCTCGCCACCGACGACGTGGTCGCCGCCGCCCGCGCCTTCCGCGCCGCGGGCGGCCGCCTGCTGACCGTGCCGGCCAACTACCACGACGACCTCGCCGCCCGCCACGACCTCACCGACGCCGAGCTGGACACCTACCGCGACCTGGGCATCCTCTACGACCGGGACCCGGGCGGCGCCTTCCGCCACTGCTACACCGAGACCGTCGGCCGGGTCTTCTTCGAACTCGTCCAGCGCGACCCCGGCTACCAGGGCTACGGCGCCGCGAATGCCCCGGTGCGGCTGGCCGCCCAGCACGCGGCACGGCTCCTGCGCTGAACCGACCGCCGTCTTACCGGATTCGCCGCACGAGTGAGAGGCCGGTGAGACCTCCACCGGGTTCAGCTGCGGTTCAGGTTCCGTACACGTCCAGCCGCGGATACTCCGCGAGATCCGGCATGCACCCTGCGCCCGGATCGCTGCGTTTCCGGGAGCCCGAAAGGCCGTTCATGCTGACCACCCCCGCCCAGCCGGCCGTCCTGGGCGAGGGCGCGCCGCCCGCCGCCCCGCCCCGCCCGCGTACCAGCCGATACGAGCGTCCGGCACTGGCGGCCATAGCAGCGCTCGCCGCGCTGCTGTCCCTGTGGGGCCTCGGCCACAGCTCGTACCACGGGTTCTACGCCGCCGCGGTGCGCAGCATGACGGACAACCCGGTCGCCTTCTTCTACGGCTCCTTCGACCCGGGCAACACCCTCACCATCGACAAGCTGCCCGGCTTCCTGTGGCCGCAGGCCCTGTCGGCGCTGGTGTTCGGCTTCCACCCGTGGTCGCTGGTGCTGCCGCAGGCGCTCGAGGGCGTGGCCTCGGTGGTTCTGCTCCATGTGCTGGTACGACGCTGGGCGGGGGTGCCCGCCGGGCTCCTGGCGGCAGCCTTCCTGGCCCTCACTCCGGTGGCCGTCGGCCTGGGACGGTCCGTGACGGAGGACGCGCCGTTCGTCCTGCTGCTGCTCCTCGCGGCCGAGGCCGTCCGGCGGGCGACCGAGCGGGGCGGGCTCGTCCCCCTGCTGCTCGCCGGGTTCTGGGTGGGCGTGGCCTTCCAGTGCAAGATGCTGGAGGCCTGGGCGGTGCTCCCCGCGCTCGCCGCCACCTACCTGGTCGCCGCTCCCCGGAGCCTCGGCCGCCGGTTGCGCGATCTCGCGCTCGCCGCCGCGGTGACCTTCACGGTGTCGGTGTCGTGGATGGCGGTGGCCACCCTCACACCCGGCTCCGCCCGGCCGTATCTCGACGGCACCACGGACAACTCGGCGTTCGGTCTGGTCGTCGGCTACAACTTCCTCACCCGTTTCCACACGGTCGGGGCCGACGCGGCCGGCACCGGCAGCGTCGCGCCCAACGCGAGCCTGCGGGCAGCCGGTTCGGGCCCCGGCATGGGCGACAGCGTGTGGAAGATGTTCAGCCCGGGGCTCGCCACGCAGACCGGGTGGCTCTACCCGCTCGCCGCGCTCGGCCTGGTCGGCGGCGCGGTGGCCCTGTGGCGGCGGCGCGCCGCGCGTACCGACCGCGTGCTCGCGGGCCAGGTGCTGTGGGGCGGGTGGCTGGCGACCTTCTTCCTCGTCTTCAGCTTCGGCAGCGTGACGGGGCACACCTACTACATGGGTGTGGTCGCGGTGCCCCTCGCGGCGTTCGCCGGCGCCGGTGTCGTACCGGCCTGGCGGGCGGCCCTGCGGGGCGGCCGACGCGCCTGGGTACTGCCCGTGGCGCTCGCCGGCAACGCCGCCTGGTGCGTGGCGCTGACCCTGTGGTACCCGCGTTTCCTGCCCTGGTCGGCCCCGGCCGCCGTCACCCTCGCGCTGGCCGGTCTGGCCCTGACCGCGATCCGGCACCGTCCGCACATGGTCGCAGCCGGTCTCGCCGTGGGGCTGGCCGCGGTCCTGCTGGTGCCCGCCGCGTGGTCGGCGTCGGCGCTGTCACCGCGCTACAACCAACCCGGCTCCCTGGGCCGCGTCGGCCCCACCAGCCACCGCACGGGCAACCCGCTCGCCCGACTGGACCCCGCGCAGCGGCACCTGCTCGCCTACCTCACCGCCCACCGCGGCAGCGCCGAGTATGTGGCCGCGATCCCCGGTTGGTGGTCCGCCGCACCCTACGTCATCTCGGCGAACGCACCCGTCATGCCCATGGGCGGCTTCACCGGAAGGGTCCCGTACCCCTCGTCCGCGCGTTTCCGCCGGCTGATCGACTCCGGCCGGCTGCGCTACGTCGTCCTTTCGCGCGGTGACGTCCTGGCCGGGCATCGGGACGGCACGCTCGTCGGTGTGCTCGTGCGTTGGACGGCCGCCCACTGCGCGCCCGTCCCAGCGGCCGCTTATCACTCCGGCGACCGGACGCACCGGCTGTACGACTGCGGCCCGGCCCACCGCAGGTGAACCGGGCCGCTGGGAAGGACCGTCAGGGCCGTCTGTTCCACTCGGCGATCACCGGGCGGCCGTGCTCGGTGGACAGCCGGCCGACCGTGCCCGTGGCCAGCTGGAAGAGCCGGCCCTCGGCGGGCGGCAGACCCAGCCGGCGGGCGGTGAGCACCCGCAGGAAGTGGGCGTGGGCGACGAGCACCACGTCCCCCTCCTCGAGTGCCGGGGACACGCGGGCCAGCACCCGGTCCGCGCGGGCGCCGACCTGCTCCGGCGACTCGCCGGGGTGGCCCTCGGGTCCGGGCGGCACGCCGTCGGTCCACAGCTCCCAGCCGGGCCGGGTGCGGTGGATCTCGGCGGTGGTGATGCCCTCGTAGCCGCCGTAGTCCCACTCGTGCAGGTCGGGATCGGGCACGACGCCGACGAGGCCCGCCAGTTCGGCGGTGCGCAGCGCGCGGCCCAGCGGGCTGGACAGCGCCAGGGCGAAGGCCCGGCCGGTGAGGAGCGGGGCGAGGGACTTGGCCTGTTCCTCACCGTGCTCGGTCAGGGGCAGGTCGGTGAAGCTGGTGTGCTGTCCCGACCTGCTCCACTCCGTCTCACCGTGGCGGACGAGAAAGAGGTCGCCCACGGCGGGTCAGTCCTTCTTCTCGACCGCGTGGCCGCCGAACTGGTTGCGCAGCGCCGCGATCATCTTCATCTGCGGCGAGTCGTCCTGCCGGGAGGCGAACCGGGCGAACAGGGAGGCGGTGATCGCGGGCAGCGGGACGGCGTTGTCGATGGCCGCCTCGACCGTCCAGCGGCCCTCCCCGGAGTCCTCGGCGTAGCCGCGCAGCTTCTCCAGGTGCTCGTCCTCGTCGAGGGCGTTGACCGCGAGGTCGAGCAGCCAGGAGCGGATGACGGTGCCCTCCTGCCAGGAGCGGAACACCTCGCGGACGTTCTCCACCGAGTGGACCTTCTCCAGCAGCTCCCAGCCCTCGGCGTAGGCCTGCATCATGGCGTACTCGATGCCGTTGTGGACCATCTTGGAGAAGTGCCCGGAGCCGACGCGGCCCGCGTGCACATAGCCGTACGGGCCCTCCGGCTTGAGCGCGTCGAAGATCGGCTGGAGCGGCTCCACGTGCTGTTTGTCGCCGCCGACCATCAGCGCGTAGCCGTTCTCCAGGCCCCACACACCGCCGGAGACACCGGCGTCGACGAAGCCGATGCCCTTGATACCGAGCGCGGCGGCGTGCTTCTCGTCGTCCGTCCAGCGGGAGTTGCCGCCGTCGATCACCGTGTCGCCGGGGGAGAGCAGGTCGCCCAGCTCGTCGATGACGGTCTGCGTGGCCGTGCCGGCCGGGACCATCACCCACACATGGCGCGGCGCGTCCAGCTTCTCGACCAGTTCGGCGAGGGACTTGACGTCGGAGACCTCAGGGTTGCGGTCGTAGCCGATGACGGTGTGGCCGGCGCGGCGGATCCGCTCGCGCATGTTGCCGCCCATCTTGCCGAGACCGATGAGACCGAGCTGCATGTCAGTTCACTTCCGATGCGTTCTTGAGAGTGCGGTAGGCGGCGACGAGGGCCGTGGTGGACGGGTCGAGACCGGGGACGTCCGCGCCTTCGGTGAGGGCCGGTTCGACCCGCTTGGCGAGGACCTTGCCGAGTTCCACGCCCCACTGGTCGAAGGAGTCGATGTTCCACACCGCGCCCTGCACGAACACCTTGTGCTCGTAGAGGGCGATCAGCTGGCCGAGGACGGACGGCGTCAGCGAGCCGGCGAGGATCGTGGTCGTGGGGTGGTCGCCGCGGAAGGTGCGGTGGGCCACCTGCTCCTCGGGCACGCCCTCCGCGCGGACCTCCTCGGCGGTCTTGCCGAAGGCGAGGGCCTGGGTCTGGGCGAAGAAGTTCGCCATCAACAGGTCGTGCTGCGCCCTGAGTTCACCGCTCAGCTCGGCTACCGGCTCGGCGAAGCCGATGAAGTCCGCCGGGATCAGCCTGGTGCCCTGGTGGATCAACTGGTAGTAGGCGTGCTGCCCGTTGGTGCCCGGCGTGCCCCACACCACCGGCCCGGTCTGCCACTCCACCGGCCGGCCGTCGCGCTGCACCGACTTACCGTTGGACTCCATGTCCAGCTGCTGGAGGTAGGCGGTGAACTTGGACAGGTAGTGGCTGTAGGGCAGCACCGCGTGCGACTGGGCGTCGTGGAAGTTGCCGTACCAGATGCCCAGCAGGCCCAGGATCAACGGCGCGTTGGCCTCGGCGGGGGCGGTGCGGAAGTGCTCGTCCATCAGCCGGAAGCCGTCGAGCATCTCCCGGAACCGGTTTGGGCCGATGGCGATCATCAGCGACAGGCCGATCGCGGAGTCGTACGAGTACCGGCCGCCGACCCAGTCCCAGAACTCGAACATGTTGTCCGGGTCGATGCCGAACTCGGTGACCTTCCCGGCGTTGGTCGACAGCGCGACGAAGTGCCGGGCCACGGCCTTCTCGTCGCCGTCCAGGCGGTCGAGGAGCCACTTGCGGGCGCTGGTGGCGTTGGTGATGGTCTCGATCGTGGTGAACGTCTTGGAGGCGACGATGAACAGCGTCTCCGCCGGGTCCAGGTCGCGGGTGGCCTCGTGCAGGTCGGCGCCGTCCACGTTGGAGACGAAGCGGAAGGTCAGCTCGCGCGCGGTGTACGGGCGCAGCACCTCGTAGGCCATGGCGGGGCCGAGGTCGGAGCCGCCGATGCCGATGTTGACGACGTTCCTGATCCGCCTGCCGGTGTGGCCGGTCCACTCGCCGGAGCGGACCCGCTCGGCGAACGCGGCCATCTTGTCGAGGACGGCGTGCACCTTGGGCACGACGTTCTCGCCGTCGACCTCGATCACCGCGTCCCCGGGGGCGCGCAGGGCGGTGTGCAGCACGGCCCGGTTCTCGGTGACGTTGATCCTCTCGCCGCGGAACATGGCGTCGCGCAGCGCGAACACGCCGGTGGCGGCGGCGAGTTCCCGGAGCAGCGCCAGGGTCTCGTCGGTGATCAGGTGCTTGCTGTAGTCGATGTACAGGTCGCCGACCCGTACGGCGTACCGCTCGGCGCGGCCGGGGTCCGCCGCGAACAGGTCGCGCAGGCGCGGCCTGCCCTGGGCGCGGTGGTCGGCGAGGGCCGTCCACTCGGGCCGGTCGGTGAGCTGGGGCAACTCGGACTGGGCCATCTCAGGCGTTCTCCTTGGCGGCCTCGCCCTTGAGGGCGATGGCGTACATCTCGTCGGCGTCGAGGCGGCGCAGCTCCTCGGCGATGAGTTCGGAGGTGGGGCGGACCTTCAGGGCGAGCGTGCGCGGCGGCTGGCCCGGCAGGGACAGCGTGGCGAGCGGCCCCTCGGGGCGGTCGATGACGACCTCGCCGTTCTCGGTGCCGAGGCGCACGGCCGTGACGAACGGTCCGGCGGACGGCACCCGGTCGACCGGGAGGCGCAGCCGGGCCTCGAGCCAGCGCGCGAGCAGCTCGGCGCTGGGGTTGTCCGCCTCGGCCTCCACGGCCGCCGACGTCACCCTCTCGCGGGCCTGGTCCAGGGCGGCGGCCAGCATCGACCGCCACAGGGTGAGCCGGGTCCAGGCGAGGTCGGTGTCGCCGGGCGCGTAGTTGCGCACCCGGGTCTGCAGGACCTCCAGCGGCCGCTCGGCGGCGTACAGGTCGGTGATCCTGCGCTGCGCGAGGGCGCCGAGCGGGTCCTTGGACGGGGCCTCGGGCGCCTCCACCGGCCACCACACGACCACCGGGGCGTCCGGCAGCAGCAGCGGCAGCACGACCGAGTCGGCGTGGTCGGACACCTCGCCGTAGGTGCGCAGCACGACCGTCTCGCCGGTGCCCGCCTCGGAGCCGACGCGGACCTCGGCGTCCAGCCGGGAGTGGGTGCGGTCGCGCAGGGTGCGGGCGTGCCGCTTGATGACCACCAGGGTGCGCGAGGGGTGCTCGCGCGAGGCGTCCTCGGCGGCCTTGATCGAGTCGTAGGCGTTCTCCTCGTCCGTGACGATGACCATCGTCAGGACCATGCCCACGGCCGGGGTGCCGATGGCGCGGCGGCCCTGCACCAGCGCCTTGTTGATCTTGCTTGCCGTGGTGTCGGTCAGGTCGATCTTCATGGCCTGCGCCAGCTCCGTCCGTCTCGTGCGAGCATCTCGTCCGCTTCCTTCGGTCCCCAGCTGCCCGACGCGTACTGCGCCGGCCTGCCGTGCGCCGCCCAGTACTCCTCGATCGGGTCGAGGATCTTCCAGGACTCTTCCACTTCCTGGTGACGGGGGAACAGGTTCGCGTCGCCCAGCAGCACGTCCAGGATGAGCCGCTCGTACGCCTCCGGGCTCGACTCGGTGAACGACTCGCCGTAGGCGAAGTCCATGGACACGTCCCGGATCTCCATCGAGGTCCCCGGCACCTTGGAGCCGAAGCGGACGGTCATGCCCTCGTCGGGCTGGACGCGGATCACGACCGCGTTCTGGCCCAGCTCCTCGGTCGCCGTGGAGTCGAAGGGGGAGTGCGGGGCCCGCTTGAAGACCACCGCGATCTCCGTGACCCGGCGGCCCAGCCGCTTGCCGGTGCGCAGATAGAACGGGACGCCCGCCCAGCGCCGGTTGTCGATGCCCAGCTTGACCGCGGCATAGGTGTCGGTCTTCGACTGCGGGTCGATGCCCTCCTCCTGGAGGTAGCCGACGACCTTCTCGCCGCCCTGCCAGCCTTCCGAGTACTGGCCGCGCACGGTGCTGCGGCCCAGGTCCCTGGGCAGCCGCACCGACTTGAGCACCTTCAGCTTCTCGGTGAGCAGCGCCTCCGCGTCGAACGCGATGGGCTCCTCCATGGCGGTGAGCGCCATCAGCTGCAGCAGGTGGTTCTGGATGACGTCGCGGGCGGCGCCGATGCCGTCGTAGTAGCCGGCCCGGCCGCCGATGCCGATGTCCTCGGCCATGGTGATCTGCACGTGGTCGACGTACGACCGGTTCCAGATCGGCTCGTACATCTGGTTGGCGAAGCGCAGCGCCAGGATGTTCTGGACGGTCTCCTTGCCGAGGTAGTGGTCGATGCGGAACACCTGGTCCGGCTCGAACACCTCGTGCACGATCGCGTTCAGCTCGCGGGCGCTGGCCAGGTCGTGGCCGAACGGCTTCTCGATGACCGCGCGCCGCCAGGACCCCTGGGGCGGGCTCGCCAGGCCGTGCTTCTTCAGCTGCTGGACGACCTTCGGGAAGAACTTCGGCGGCACCGACAGGTAGAACGCGAAGTTGCCGCCGGTGCCGCGGGAGGCGTCCAGCTCCTGCACGGCGTCCTTGAGCTGCTTGAACGCGGTGTCGTCGTCGAAGTCGCCGGGGATGAACCGCATGCCCTCGGCGAGCTGCTGCCACACCTCCTCTCGGAACGGGGTGCGGGCGTGCTCCTTCACCGCGTCGTGCACGAGCTGCGCGAAGTCCTGGTCCTCCCACTCGCGGCGGGCGAAGCCGACCAGCGAGAAGCCCGGCGGCAGCAGACCCCGGTTGGCGAGGTCGTACACGGCCGGCATCAGCTTCTTGCGGGACAGGTCGCCGGTCACGCCGAAGATGACCAGGCCGGACGGGCCGGCGATGCGCGGCAGCCGGCGGTCGCGGGCGTCGCGCAGCGGGTTCTCCCAGTCGGCGGCCGGTACCACCGGGATTCGCACCTCGGGTGCGTCGGCGGCGGGTGCGTTGTCGGTCATCGGGCGTCAACTCCCTTGTTCTTCAGGGACTTCGCTACGGCGTCCAGCAGCTCCTGCCAGGCGGCCTCGAACTTGGCGACGCCCTCGTCCTCCAGCTGCTGGACGACCTCGTCGTAGGAGATGCCCAGCCGTTCGACGGCGGCCAGGTCGGCGCGGGCCTGCGCGTAGCCGCCGGTCACCGTGTCGCCGGTGATCTCGCCGTGGTCGGCGACGGCGTTCAGCGTGGCCTCCGGCATGGTGTTGACCGTACCCGGCGCGACCAGCTCGTCCACATACAGAGTGTCCTTGTACGCGGGGTCCTTCACACCGGTGGACGCCCACAGCGGACGCTGCTTGTTGGCCCCGGCGGCGGCGAGTGCCGACCAGCCGGCGGAGCCGAACACCTCCTCGTACGCCTCGTAGGCGAGCCGGGCGTTGGCGAGGGCCGCGCGGCCCTTGAGGGCGAGGGCCTCGTCGGTGCCGAGGGCGGTGAGCCGCTTGTCGATCTCGGAGTCCACGCGGGAGACGAAGAAGGACGCCACGGAGTGGATGCCGGCGAGGCCGATGCCGCGCTCGCGGGCCTTCTCCAGGCCGGCCAGGTAGGCGGCCATGACCTCGCGGTAGCGCTCCAGGGAGAAGATCAGGGTCACGTTGACGCTGATGCCGAGCCCGACGACCTCGGTGATGGCCGGCAGGCCCGCCCTGGTCGCCGGAATCTTGATCATCACGTTGGGGCGGTCGACCAGCCAGGCCAGCTGCTTGGCCTCGGCGACGGTGGCCGCCGTGTCGTGGGCGAGGCGCGGGTCGACCTCGATGGAGACCCGGCCGTCCCGGCCGCCGGTGGCGTCGTACACCTCGCGCAGGACGTCGGCGGCGTCGCGCACGTCGGCGGTCGTCATCATGCGCACCGCCTCGTCCACCGTCACCCCGCGCACGGCGAGGTCGGTGAGCTGCTCCTCGTAGCCCTCGCCGGAGCCGATGGCGGCCTGGAAGATCGAGGGGTTCGTCGTGACGCCGACGGCGCTGCCGCTCGCCACCAGCTCGGCGAGGCTGCCCGAGGTGATCCGCTTCCGCGACAGGTCGTCGAGCCAGATCGACACGCCCTCGTCGGCGAGGCGCTTGAGGGCTCCCGGGGTCGCGATTGCTTCGGTCACAGTGATCATTCTTCTTTCGGGTCGGATTCGGGTCGAATCGGGCGTCGGTGTCAGGCGCGCGCCGCGGCGAGCGACTCGCGGGCCGCGGCGGCGACGTTCTCGGGGGTGAAGCCGAACTCGGCGAAGAGGGTCTTCGCGTCGGCGGAGGCGCCGAAGTGCTCCAGGGAGACGATCCGGCCGGCGTCGCCGACGTACCGGTACCAGGTCAGAGCGATCCCGGCCTCCACGGCCACCCGGGCCTTCACGGCCGGCGGCAGCACCCGCTCGCGGTACTCGCGCGGCTGCTCCTCGAACCACTCCACCGACGGCATGGACACCACGCGGGTGCCGATGCCCTCGGCCTCCAGCAGCTCCCGCGCGGCCACGGCCAGCTGCACCTCGGATCCCGTCGCGATGACGATCACCTCCGGGACCTCGGTCGAGGACTCGCGCAGCACGTAGCCGCCCTTGGCCGCGTCCTCGTTCGGCGCGTACACCGGCACGCCCTGGCGGGTGAGCGCGAGCCCGTGCGGAGCGGGGCTGGTGGCGTGCCTCTTCAGGATCTCGGCCCAGGCGACCGCGGTCTCGTTGGCGTCGGCCGGGCGGACGACGTTCAGGCCCGGGATGGCGCGCAGCGAGGCCAGGTGCTCGACCGGCTGGTGGGTGGGGCCGTCCTCGCCGAGGCCGATGGAGTCGTGCGTCCACACGTACGTCACCGGCAGCTGCATCAGCGCCGACATGCGCACGGCGTTGCGCATGTAGTCGGAGAACACCAGGAAGGTGCCGCCGTAGATCCGGGTGTTGCCGTGCAGGGCGATGCCGTTCATCTCCGCGGCCATGGAGAACTCGCGGATGCCGAAGTGGACGGTACGGCCGTACGGGTCGGCCTCGGGCAGCGGGTTGCCCTCCGGCAGGAAGGAGCTGGTCTTGTCGATGGTGGTGTTGTTGGAGCCGGCGAGGTCGGCGGAGCCGCCCCACAGCTCGGGGAGCACCGGGCCGAGCGCCTGCAGCACCTTGCCGGAGGCGGCGCGGGTGGCGACGGACTTGCCCTCCTCGAAGACGGGGATGCTCTGCTCCCAGCCCTCGGGCAGCTCGCCCTTGGCGACCCGGTCGAAGAGGGCGGCGCGCTCCGGGTTGGCGGTGCGCCACTCGGCGATCCGCTTGTCCCAGGCGGCGTGCGCCTCGGCGCCCCGGTCCAGGGCCCGCCGGGTGTGCTTCAGGACGCCGTCGTCGACCTGGAAGGTCTGCTCGGGGTCGAAGCCGAGCAGGCGCTTGGTGGCGGCGATCTCCTCCTCGCCGAGCGCCGAGCCGTGGGAGGCCTCGGTGTTGCGCGCGTTCGGCGCGGGCCAGGCGATGATCGTGCGCATCGCGATGATCGACGGGCGCTCGGTCTCGGCCTGCGCGGCCTTCAGCGCGGCGTACAGGGCGGGCACGTCGATGTCGCCGTCGGCGGTGGGCTCGACGCGCTGGGTGTGCCAGCCGTAGGCCTCGTACCGCTTCAGGACGTCCTCGGAGAAGGCGGTCGCGGTGTCGCCCTCGATGGAGATGTGGTTGTCGTCGTAGAGGAAGACGAGGTTGCCGAGCTTCTGGTGGCCGGCGAGCGAGGAGGCCTCGGCGGAGACGCCCTCCTCCAGGTCGCCGTCGGAGACGATCGCCCAGACGGTGTGGTCGAAGGGGGAGGCGCCGGCGGGGGCCTCGGGGTCGAACAGGCCGCGCTCGTAGCGGGCCGCCATAGCCATGCCGACGGCGTTGGCGACGCCCTGCCCGAGCGGACCGGTGGTGGTCTCCACGCCGGCGGTGTGGCCGTACTCGGGGTGGCCCGGCGTCTTGGAGCCGTGCGTGCGGAACGCCTTCAGGTCGTCCAGCTCCAGCTCGTACCCGGAGAGGAACAGCTGGGTGTACAGGGTCAGCGAGGTGTGACCCGGGGAGAGGACGAAACGGTCCCGGCCGGTCCACTCGGGGTCCGCGGGATCGTGACGCATCACCTTCTGAAAGATCGTGTACGCGGCAGGCGCCAGGCTCATCGCCGTGCCGGGGTGGCCGTTGCCCACCTTCTGCACCGCGTCGGCCGCCAGGAGACGGGCGGTGTCCACGGCACGCCGGTCGAGGTCGGTCCACTCGAAGCCATCGGATGTGTGCGTGGTCATCTTCAAGAAGTCCTCGTTCTGTGCGGAAGCTCTGGCCTGACGCGTTCAAACTTAAAAGTCTGACTTTTTCGAAGAAAGGGCGGGGTGTGTCAGCCTGTGGTGAATCTGGGACAGTGATCGCGGGACAGGGACGGCGTAAGAGGACATGGCTGACAGAACGCCCCACGACGAGGGCGCGCACGCGGGCGGTGAGGGCATCGAGACCTTCCCCTTCCCGGCCGACCGGGCCGTCGCAGGCGTCGGCATGCAGATCGGCCCCATGGGCGCGGGCCGCACCTGGCACGCCGACGCCCCCCTGCACCGCGTCCACCGCATCGACTTCCACATCGTCATGCTGTTCAGCGACGGCCCCGTACGGCACATGATCGACTTCGCCGAGTACGAGGCCGGCGCCGGCGACCTGCTGTGGATCCGCCCCGGACAGGTCCACCGCTTCTCCCGGGAGGCCGTGTACCGCGGAACCGTCCTGACCATGCAGCCCGGCTTCCTGCCCCGCTCCACCGTCGAGGCCACCGGCCTGTACCGCTACGACCTGCCGCCGCTGCTGCACCCCGACCCGGAGCGGCTGGCCGCGCTCCGGGCGGCCCTCGACCAGCTGCGCCGCGAGTACGAGGACACCACCACGCTCCCGCTCAGCCTGCACACCGCCGTGCTCAGGCACACGCTCACCGCGGCCCTGCTGCGCCTCGCCCACCTCGCGGCCAGCTCCGCCGAGGGCGGCCGGCGGCAGACGGACAGCACCTTCACCCGCTTCCGGGACGCCGTCGAGCACGGGTTCGCCACCAACCACAGCGTCAGCGCCTACGCCGACGCCCTCGGCTACTCCCGGCGCACCCTGGTCCGCGCCGTGCGCGCCGCCACCGGCGAGACGCCCAAGGGGTTCATCGACAAACGCGTCGTCCTGGAGGCCAAGCGCCTCCTCGCCCACACCGACATGCCGATCGGCCGCGTCGGCGCGGCCGTGGGCTTCCCCGACGCGGCGAACTTCACCAAGTTCTTCCATCTGCACACCGGGCAGACACCGGTGGCCTTCCGCGCCGAACTGCGCTGACCGGCTCCGGGCGGCCGGCCCCTCGTTCGGCGGCATGTCCCCAGGGCGCTCACCCGCCCGGATGCGCTCGGCGGGCAACTGATCACGAGGGTGTGCAGGGTGAGGGCATGAACACTGCACTTGAGCCCAAGAAGACCGTTTCCCGGATCTCGCGCGCGTTCGCGGTCGGCACCGTCGCTGCCCTCGCCTGTGCGGCGGGCGTGGCGACCGCCACCTCCGCCGCGGCGGCGACGCCCGTCTCACACGTCGTCAAGGCCGTACCCGCCCACGGTCACGGCCACGGTGGTGGCGGCGGCGAGGACTTCCAGTGCGGGAACGGTCTTCTCCCCATCCTGAACTTCTGCAACTGACGGACCATCCGCGGACGTTCCCGCTCGCCCCGCGCGCAACGGGACTCCGCACGACCGGACACGGAAGAAGTACGCCCATCCGCCGCAGGGCGGCCGGGAAGAGGAGCATGAGCCCTCTTCCCGGCCGCCCTGCAGACCGTTGCCGGCGGCGTGTGCGCCCCCGTGCCCCTCGGGCTCAGTGGCCGAAGTCGAACCAGTTGACGTTCACGAAGTCCGCCGGCTGGCCGCTGCTGAAGGTGAGATAGACATCGTGCGTGCCGGTCACCGAGCCGATGTTGGCCGGGACCGTCTTCCAGGACTGCCAGCCGCCGGTGTTGCCGACGGCGAAGCTGCCGATGGGGGCGTTGCTCCGGCTGTCGAGGCGCACCTCGACCAGTCCGCTGACGCCGTCGGCCGCGCCGCTCGCCACCCGGGCGTAGAACTGTTTTGCCGCCGTGGAGCCGAAGTTGACGCCCTTGTACAGCGCCCAGTCGCCGTTCGCGATGTACCCGACGTCCTGACCGCCGCCGGTGTCCGTGGTCGTCTCGGTGCTGACGCCGGACTGGCTGTCGTAGGACTCGGCCTGGATGGCGCTGTAGGCGTCGCGGTTGCCGCTCGGCGGGGGAGTGGTGCCGCCGCCGCTGCCCGAGGACTGCAGGACCTGGACGTAGTCGACGACCATCGGGTGGCCGGACTCCGTGGCGCTGGTCGGGCCGCCGCCGAAGGCCCCGGGGAAGCCGCCGCCCATCGCCACGTTCAGGATCACGAAGAAGCCGTGGTTCGTGGCGTTCGCCCAGGTGGTGGCGTCCATCTGGTTCGCCGTGACGGTCTGGTAGTTGACGCCGTCCACGTAGAAGCGGATCGCCTCCGGGCTCACCGAGCGGTCCCACTCCATGGTGTAGGTGTGGAAGCCCGACTGGCAGGTGGTGTTCGGGCAGGCGGTGGAGTTGCCGAGGCCCGTGGTCTCGTTGCAGGGGCCGCCCGGGTTGGTGCCGCAGTGCATCGTGGCCCAGGTCTTGTTCAGGCCGTTGACGTTCTCCATGATGTCCAGCTCGCCGACGCTCGGCCAGTTCTGGTAGTTGCCGCGGAACGGCGCGCCCAGCATCCAGAACGCGGGCCAGTAGCCGGCGGCCGCGTTCCCGGTGACGTTGGGCATCTGGATCCGCGCCTCCACGCGGAGCTTGCCGCCGGCCGGGGGCTGGAAGTCGGTGCGGGTGGTCTCGATCCGGCCGGAGGTCCAGTTGCCGGAGGCGTCGCGGCGCGGGGTGATGAGCAGGTTGCCGTTGCCGTCCAGGGCGACGTTGTTCGTGCTGGAGGTCATCGACTCGACCTCGCCGGTGCCCCAGTTCGCGGCTCCGCCCGGGTACGAGGTCCCGGTGTCGTACTGCCAGTTCGACGTGTTGACGCCGGAGCCCGCCGAGCCGTTGAAGTCGTCCAGGAAGACCTGGGACCAGCCGGAGGGCGGCGCGGGGGCGGTGGCGTTCGCGGGCGCGGTGGCGGCCGTGGCGACGGCCGCGGCCAGGCCCAGTGTGGCGGCGACGGCGACGAGCGCGCGCCGCAGCGGGCGCGGTCTGGGTATGCCGGAGGTTGCGCTCATGGGGAGGCCTCTCGGGTACGGAGTGTGCGGGGGTCTCGAGGAGCGCTCCCACGCTGTTTCTGAGAGCGCTCTCAAGGTGCCGCCAATGTGCTCCCTGCCCTTGCGGTCGTCAAGCCTTGAAACAAAGAAAGTCCCACCCCTGTGCGGGAGTTCAGGGTGTGAAGCCGCCCGTACCGGCGCAGACCGCGCCGCCCGCCCGCTCGGCGGTGATCCCCGTGCGGGCCGCGCCGGGTCAGCCGTCGCGCCGCACCGGCTGCCAGCCCAGGGCGCGGGAGATCCCGCGCGCCGCCAGCCGCACCGCCGGGGTCAGCGCCGGCACCTGGGCGGTCGCCCGGGGCACCACCACCGACACCGCCGCGACCACGTCACCGCCGGCTCCGCGCACCGCCGCCGCCACCGACAGCGCGTCCTCGGTCACCTGCCGCTCGCTCACCGCCACACCCGAACGGCGCACTTCGGCGAGGGCGCGGCGCAGCCGCACCGGATCGGTGATCGTGTACGGCGTGAACGCGGCCAGCGGCCCGGCGCAGTACTCCTCCTGCACCTCCGGCCCGGCGTGGGCGAGCAGGACCAGCCCGACGCCGGTGGCGTGCAGCGGCCAGCGCGCGCCGACCCGGATGTGCACGCCCACCGCCGAACGGGCCGACAGCCACTCGATGTAGACGACCTCCGCGCCGTCCCGCACCGCCAGCTGCACGTTCTCGTGCGTCGCCTCGTACAGGTCCTCCAGGTACGGCAGCGCCAGCTGTCTCAGGCCGAGGCCGCGCGGCGCGAGCGCGGCCACCTCCCACAGCCGCAGCCCCACGTGGTACACCCCGGACGCGTCGCGCTCCAGCGCGCCCCACGCGGTCAGGGCGCCGGCCAGCCGGTGCGCGGTGGTCAGGCTGAGCCCGGCCCGGCGGCTGATGCCGGTGAGGGACAGGGCGGGGTGCTCGTGGTCGAACGCGGCGAGCACGGCCAGCAGACGGTCGGCGGCGGACCGCTCGCTCACCCGCACCTCGCCCCTGTCGCCGTACTTTCTCGCCGGATCGTAGCCCACCGGGGAACGCCCCGGACGGTACAAGGCGCGGGGGATCGTGTGATCCGCCGCGAGCGTGCTCGATACTCGGTGACGACGCGGTGATCGTGGCAGGGAAGGTGCAGGCGTGAAGCTGACGATTCTGGGCGGTGGCGGCTTCCGCGTCCCGCTCGTGTACGGGGCGCTGCTGACGGACCGCGCCGAGGGCCGGGTCACCCGGGTCGCGCTGCACGACCTGGATGCGGGCCGGCTCTCCGCCGTGACCCGCGTCCTGGCCGAGCAGGCCGCGGGGGTGCCCGGCGCACCCGAGGTGACCGCCACCACCGACCTCGACGAGGCCCTGCGCGGCGCCCACTTCGTCTTCTCCGCGATCCGGGTCGGCGGCCTCGAGGGCCGGGCCGAGGACGAGCGGGTGGCCCTGGCCGAGGGCGTGCTCGGCCAGGAGACGGTCGGCGCCGGCGGCATCGCCTACGGCCTGCGCACGGTACCGGTCGCCGTCGACATCGCCCGGCGGGTGGCCCGACTCGCCCCCGACGCCTGGGTCATCAACTTCACCAACCCGGCGGGCCTGGTCACCGAGGCCATGTCCCGCCACCTCGGCGACCGCGTCATCGGCATCTGCGACTCGCCGGTCGGCCTCGGCCGCCGTATCGCCCGGGTGCTCGGCGCGGACCCGAACGAGGCGTGGATCGACTACGTCGGCCTCAACCACCTCGGCTGGGTGCGCGCACTGCGCGTCGCCGGGCGCGACGAACTCCCGCGCCTGCTCGCCGACCCCGGCCTGCTCGGCTCCTTCGAGGAGGGCCGGCTCTTCGGGCCGGAGTGGCTGCGCTTGCTGGGCGCGATCCCCAACGAGTATCTGCACTACTACTACTTCAACCGCGAGACCGTCCGCGCCTACCGGGAGGCCGGGAAGACCCGCGGCGCCTTCCTGCGCGACCAGCAGGCGCGGTTCTACGAGCAGGCCACACGGCCGGAGAGGTCCGCCCTCGCGCTGTGGGAACGCACCCGCGCCGAGCGGGAGGCGACCTACATGGCCGAGAACCGCGAGACCGCGGGCGCCGGCGAACGCGAGGCCGACGACCTGTCCGGCGGTTACGAGAAGGTCGCCCTCGCCCTGATGCGGGCCATCGCGCGGGACGAGCGGGCGACCCTGATCCTCAACGTCCGCAACCGCGGCACCCTGTCCGTCCTCGACGCCGAGGCGGTGATCGAGGTCCCGTGCCTGGTCGACGCCAACGGCGCGCACCCGGTCGCGGTCGACCCGCTGCCCGGCCACGCCACCGGCCTGGTCTGCGCGGTCAAGGCGGTCGAGCGCGAGGTGCTCGCAGCCGCCGGCTCCGGTGACCGGGCGGCGGCCGTGCGGGCGTTCGCCCTGCATCCGCTGGTCGACTCGGTGAACGTGGCCCGCAGGCTGGTGGACGGCTACACGGCGGTCCACCCCCAGCTCGCGTACCTGAAGTGACCGATACGGGCCCCGGCGAACGCGCCGGGGCGGCCGGCCCTCGTGGGACCGGCCGCCGGTTCGGTGGGGTCAGCCGGTGAACCCGGCCGTGATGGAGGTGAACTGCCAGGTGTTCTGGCTGATGCCGGAGCAGTTGCTCACCACGCCGCCGCCCGCGCACGGCCGGTCCCGGTTGACCGCCCAGAAGGCGAGCCGCGCGATGTGGTGGGAGTTCGCCCAGTCCCGGATCTGGGCCCAGATCGCCGGGGTGGTCGTCTCCTGCTGGTCGGACAGGCCGTTCATGCCCGAGATGCCGATGTGGGCGTAGGCGGTCGCGTCGTCCCAGCCGAAGGTCGACTTCAGCTTGTTCTTCAGGCCCTCCGCCGCGTTCACGGTGTTGCCGTACATGTCCGAGCCGCCGCCGAAGTCGAACGGCATGATGGTGAACACGTCGATGTTCGCGCCGAGCGACTGCGCCTGCTCGATCAGCCGGTTGCCGTAGTACGTCGGGCCGGTGGTCGAGGTGCCGAAGGTGACGATCGTCTTCAGGCCGGGGTTGTTGGCCTTGACCGTCTTCAGCGCGGTGAGGATCTTCGCCTGCACGGCCTCGTTCTCGAACTCGTCCGTGTTCTCGATGTCCATGTCGACGGCCTTCAGGCCGTAGGCGTCGACCACCTTCTGGATCGCGCCGGCCAGCGCGGCCGCCGAGGAGCAGTTGGCGCCGAGCTTGCTGCCCTGCCAGCCGCCGAAGGACGGCACGACGTCACCGCCGGCGGAGCGGATCGCGTTGATCGCGCTCTGGTCGGCGCCGCCGGTGAGCGGCCGGCTGCCGTCCCAGGCCGGGGTGCAGCCGCCGGAGTCCAGCACGAACGCCATCGTGAACCACTTGATGCCGGTCGCGCTCATCACCGTCGTCGGGCTCGGCGGATCGCCCCAGCCCTCGTACAGATACGGCGCGGCCTGCTTGAACCCGGTGCCGCCGCCGCTGCCCGCGTCGGTGGTCACGGAGACGGCGTTGGACGCGGCGGAGACGTTCCCGGCCGCGTCGTGGGCCTTCACGGTGAAGGTGTACGACGTGCTGGGCGACAGCCCGCTGACCGTGGCGGACGTGCCGGAGACGGTCAGCACCTGGTTCGAGCCGCTGTAGACGTCGTAGCCGGTGACGCCCACGTTGTCCGTGGCGGCGTTCCAGCGCAGCGAGACGCTGGACGACGTCTTGCCGGTGGAGGTCAGGCCCGTCGGAGCGGTCGGGGCCTGGGTGTCCCCGCCGCCCCCGCCGCCGCCCGGCCCGTCCAGGCTGATGTCGTCCGCCCAGTAGGTGCCCTGGGCGTACCAGCCGTGGACGTAGACGGTGGCGCTGGTCTGCGAGGCGCCGGTGGTGAAGGAGACGCTCAACTGGCTGTACGCCGACGGCGAGGTCGTCCAGGTCGAGGCGCCGCCGTCCACGCCCAGGTACACGTAACTGCCGCGCACCCAGCCGCTGAGGGTGTACGTCGTGTTCGGCTGCACGGCGACCTTCTGGCTGCACTGGGCGTTGTCGCTGTCGGTCACCGCGCCCTGGAGCGCCTTGGCGCCGCTGTGCACGGGGGAGGAGACGACCGAGCCGAGGTTGCCGGTGCAGGTCCAGGGAGAGAGGCCGCCGGTCTCGAAGCCGGGGTTGCCGAGGATGTTGGCCGCCTGGGCGGTGCCGGGAAGGGCGATGGCCCCGCCGACCGCGAGGGCGGCGGAAGCGAGCAGGGCGAGAAGCCGGCGTCTGTGACGCCCGAGTGGATTGCGCACGCGATCTCCCTGTGGGGATGGGGGTGTTCGGGAGTGCACGGGTGTGCGGAGGTGCGCTGAAGAATTTGGTATGGACCAATGCGGCTGTCAAGGGCCCGCGTCCTGAAGGGGCGCGGGGAACTGCGCGACAAGCCACAAGGGACCTGCGGGCGGCACACGGCCTAAAGCGGCAGGACCTGCGCCGTTTCCGGAGCCGGAGCGGGCGCGGGCACCTTCGGCAGCAGCACGTCGGCCGACTCCGCCCGCTGCTGGGGAAGCGCCGCCGGCACCGGCAGCAGCGTCCGCGGCCCCGCCACCACCGTGTAGTCCTGCCCCAGGAACGGCGGCTCGATGACCCCGGGGTCCTCGCCCAGCGCCAGCTGCACCGCCGCCCAGGGGGCGTTCACCCCGCACAGCGACAGCTGGTGCAGGCCGCCGGCGGGCCGGGTGTTGACGTCCATCAGCACCGGCCGGCCGCCGAACATCCGGAACTGGACGTTGGACAGATGGTGCAGCCCGAAGCCCTCCGCGATCAGCCGGGCCGGCTCCAGCCACCGCTCGTCCAGCGTGAAGCCCCTGCGGCGCCCGTTCTTGGTGCGGCCCACCGCGAGCCGCAGCCGGTTGTCCGTGCCCGTCAGGCAGTCCACGGACACCTCGGGCTGCTCCAGGCGCGGCATGACCAGCCAGTCCACCGGCTCCCCGGACCGCCGCAGCGCCTCGAGCACCAGGTCGAGCTGGACGTACGGGCCCGGGAAGCCCTCGAGATGGGCCAGCGAGAACGGCGCGCGGGTGATCACCCGGAAGCCCACCCCGCCCGCGCCGACGGCCGGCTTGAAGCACGCCCTGTGCCCGCCAGCCTCCAACTCCTCGACGGCGGCGAGGAGTTCGTCGGCGGTGCGGACGCGCCACCACGGCGGCACCGGCACCCCCACCGAGCGGACCGCCTCGTACGCGGTCGCCTTGTCCTCGAAGACGGCCACCGCCTCGGGCGTCGGCGCCAGCAGTGCCGTGCCGGCCGCCGCGAACTCCGCGCGGTGCGCCACGATCGCCGCCTGGTGCAGCCGCGGCACGAACACGTCGATGCCGCGCCGGACGCACTGGTCGAGGGCGTACTCGACGTACGCGGCCGGGGACAGCCCCTCCGGCTCCATGTCGGCGGTGTCGGCGGCGGCCAGGACGGGGGAGTCGGGGTCGGCGTGCGTGGCGTGGATCTCCACCGCGCGATCACTGGGATTTCTGCGCAGCTGGTCCATGAAGAACACGTTCTCCGCGTACGTGCGGTTGAGCCAGACGCGTACGCGAGAGAGCATGCAGGCCGCCTTTCATGATGTGCGGGCAGGGCGCAGCGGCCCGGGCCCGGGCAGGAGGGAGGAAGGGACACCGAAGCACCCCTGCGAAAAGGGGGGTTGGGGTGATGGTGTCGGGGCGATCATACGGCTTTCAAGAGCCCGCGCGTGCAACGCCGGCGTTACGGATTTCCGGCTCCCGTCCAGGAGGCGCGCCGGGGTCCGTACGGCCGGTGCGCGCCCGCGCCGCGCGCCGTCGGCGCGGCGGCCGGGCAGTGTCTTGTCCGGTCTGCGGAAATGTGTTCTCGTGGTCCCGGCAGAGGATGATCGGAAGGGGAGCCGGGTGGAGTCTGCGGCCGGGGCCGGACAGCTGCTGGCCATCAGCGACCTGCACATCGGCTATCCGGAGAACCGTGCCCTGGTCGAGGACATGCGGCCGCAGAGCGACGAGGACTGGCTGATCGTGGCCGGCGACGTCGCCGAGTTGGTCGCCGACATCCGCTGGACCCTGGAGAAGCTCGCGGGCCGGTTCCGCAAGGTGCTGTGGGCGCCCGGCAACCACGAGCTGTGGACCCATCCGAAGGATCCGGTCACCCTGCGCGGCGTCGCCCGCTACGAGCACCTGGTCGCGCTCTGCCGCGAGCTGGGCGTCGTCACCCCCGAGGACCCCTACCCGGTGTGGCAGGGCCCCGGCGGCCCGGTCGCCGTGGCCCCGCTGTTCCTGCTGTACGACTACTCGTTCCTGCCGCCCGGCTGCGCCACCAAGGCCGAGGGGCTGGCCTACGCCGAGGGCACCGGCGTCGTCTGCAACGACGAGTACCTGCTGCACCCCGACCCCTATCCGACCCGTGACGCCTGGTGCCGGGCGCGGGTCGCCGAGACCGAGCGCAGACTCGCCGAACTGCCCGCCGGCCTGCCGGTCGTACCGGTCAACCACTATCCGCTGCACCGGCACCCCACCGAGGTGCTGTGGTACCCCGAGTTCGCCATGTGGTGCGGCACCCTGCTGACCGCCGACTGGCACCGGCGGTTCCCGGTCGCGACGATGGTCTACGGCCATCTGCACATCCCGCGCACCACCTGGCACGACGGAGTCCGCTTCGAGGAGGTCTCCGTCGGCTATCCCCGAGAATGGCGCAAGCGCCCGGAGCCGCCGGGCCGGCTGCGCCGCATCCTGCCGACGGAGGTCGAAGCCGGTGATCGAGGAGCTGCTCCCGGAGTCGGTCGTGGCCGTGGAGGCGCACGGTGACGACCCGCTGTGGGGCGCCGGGCTGTACCCCGGTGAGGCAGCGCTCGTCGAGCGTGCCGTGGCCAAGCGCCGCCGCGAGTTCGCCGCCGTGCGCGGCTGCGCCCGGCGCGCCATGGAGAAGCTCGGCGTGCCGGCGCAGTCCGTCCTGCGCGGCGAGCGGGGCGCACCGCGCTGGCCGGCCGGCCTGATCGGCAGCATGACCCACTGCGAGGACTACTGCGCCGCGGCCCTGGCCCGCGCCGGCGACCTGGCCTCCCTCGGCATCGACGCCGAACGGCACGAACCGCTCCCCGAGGACGCGGGCCATGTCGTCCTGCCCAGCGAGGCCGAGCGGATCGCACGGCTGCGCGAGCGGCATCCCGACCCGCACTGGGAGCGGATCCTGTTCAGCGCCAAGGAGTCCGTCTACAAGGCGTGGTTCCCGCTCACCGGCGCCTGGCTGGACTTCTCCGAGGCCGACATCACCCTCCACCCGGACCCCGGCGGCCGGCCGCACGGCACCCTGCGCGCCGAACTCCTCGTCCCCGGGCCCCGCGTCGGCGGCCGCCGGCTGCAGGCCTTCGACGGGAGGTGGGCCGCACGCGACGGCCTGGCCCTCACCGCGGTGGCCGTGCCGCATCCCTGAGCCCGGTGGCGGCCGCCCACCGGCGCGGTCAGGCCGGCGGGCACCAGTCGCGCAGCAGGCGGAAGAACTCCTCCTCGTTGCCCGCGAGGCCCGCGTGCGCCAGGGCGCGCTCCGCCTCGGCCAGCACGGCCGGCGGCACGAGGGCGGGCCGGCCGCCGTCCGGCGGCCCGTCGAAGGCGGCGCGCACCGTGTGCAGCAGCCGCAGGTAGGCCTGCACGGCGGTGCGTTCACGGTCGGTCAGTACGGCGGTGGGCATCGGTCGGCTCTCCCCGGTCAGGCGTCACGGTCGCGCGCTCTGCGGCGCACCCTCCAGCTTGCCGCCCGCCACTGACAACGCCCCCCGGCTCCGCTCCGGTTCGCCCGCTCAGCGCAGCCCGGAACCCTCAGCCGGGCCCACGAGGGTGGCCCGCACCGGCCCCGGACCCCGGCGCCGTACGGCCGTCCGGATCAGCCCTGCGGCCCCGGATAGCCCAGCGACGCCTCGATGCGCCCGGCCACGTCGTCGCGCTGCACCGGGCCGCGCAGGGCCGAACCGGCGAGCCACGTACGGCACTTGCTGGCCAGCAGCAGGCCGAACGTCTCGGCCTGCCGCTCCTCGGTGAGGTCGAACCGGGTCCGCGCCGCGACCCGCTGCACGGTGGCCTGCAGGGCCTCCTGGTCGGTGTCGTCGTGCAGCAACCGCGTGGCGACCCCGACGCCGTCGACGTGGTGGCCGCGGTGGTCGGCCTGCATGTGCCACAGCTCGTGGCCGAGGATCACCAACTGGTGGTCGGGCGCGGTGCGTTCCTCCACGACCACCAGGTCGCGGTCGGTCAGGTCCAGCCACAGCCCGCTCGCCGTGCCCGGCGGGAAGGCGGCCGCGCGGAAGTGCACCGGGCGGCCCCGGCGGCGGCTCATCGCCGCGCACAGCGCGCCGTACAGCTCCCCCGGCGGCGCGGGCGCGGGCAGCCGTACCCCGCCCACCAGTTCGCTGCACAGCCGGCGCATGTCCCTGCCGATGCCCACAGTCCTCCCCCGGCTCACGACTCGGGCCGCTTGACGCTCTCCAGGAGCATGTCGAGCCACTCCGCGACCTTGTCCCGGTGCTGGTCGGTGGGCAACTGCGCGGCCCGCCACGCTATGCCCCGCACCCCGTGGTCCTGCAGCAGCCGCTCCAGCGCGTCCTCCTCGGCCCCGGCCGCGGCCCGCTCCCGGTCGGCGAGCTTGGTCAGCAGCTCCTGCTCGGTGCGCTGCAGCGCGCCCGCCAGCGCCTCGGGGTCCTCCGCGGTGAGGAAGCCGGCGTGCACCTTGAAGAAGCGCTGCAGCGCGTCGCAGTGCTCCATGGTGGGCCGCCGGTCGCCGTTGATGAGCGCGCCGGCCTGCTGCCGCGACATGCCCGCGCCGTCGGCGATCTCCTGCTGGGTGTACTTGCGGCCGTTCGGTTTCAGCCGGGTGCGCCGCAGCAGGCCGAGGCGCTGCAGGAAGCGCGCCTGGACGTCCGGCTCACCGGCGGGCCGGCCGGCGAGCAGCGCCTTGACCACCGGCTCCGGGACGCCGCAGGCCACGGAGAGCCGCCCGACGTCGAAGACCTCGGCGTGCGGCACGCCGAGCCGGTCGGCGAGCGCGGTGACGCGGGCGACGACGGCCGGCAGCTGGGCGGTCGCCGCGGCGCCCGGATCCTCGTAGCCATCCGTCACCGACAGAACTCCTACGTCTCTCGAGGGCTTCAGATGTGTCCGTGTTGCCGAGTCGGTGCTTCTCACGGACGAACGCCGTGAACTTCCCGGAGAGTAGCGGGTGCCTCGAACTCACATCCAGGTGTCGCCACAACTGTGGCGAATTTCAGCCTTCAACGGCCGCGAAATGCCACGATAGTTGACACGGTCTTGCCGGGGGCCGCAGGATCGCAGGGCCGCGTGAAGGCCGCAGAGGCAAGAGGGGTGACCTCCCGATGGCACATCAGGCAGGAGGGCAGCGGCCGGCACCGCGGCCCGTCCCCGAGACCTGCGAGACCCAGGCGTACCTCCAGGACTACGCCGTCCTGCTGGAGTCCCTCGCCTGCCCGTCCGTGGTCGTCGACCACCGCTGGGACGTCGTCATGGCCAACGGCGCGTTCGAGACACTTTTCCGCGGGGTGCGCCGGCACGCGACGGCCATGCCGCAGGACAACTTCCTGCGGTTCGTCCTGTTCCACCCGGACGCGGGCGACGTGCTCGGCGAGCACGAGCAGGGCTGGTGCCTGCCGATGCTGGCCCACCTCAGGTCCGCCCTGGAGACGTACGGCCACGACCACGAGCTCCAGGCGATCCGCCGCGACCTCGCCCAGGACCCGCTCCTGGAGGCCGCCTACCGGCAGGGCCTGCCGCACTGGATCCGCGCCGTCGGCGAGAGCGCGGCCCGGCTCGACGGGGCCGTGCGGCTGCTGCGCCACCCCGACCCGCGCCGCGGCGCCACCGAGTGCCGGGTCGTCGAGGAGACGCCCCGTGCCCTGCGGGACCTCGGCCACCGGCGCCTGACCCTGGTGCTGCGCGAGGGCCGCCGCCCCGCCGCGCCGGTGCGCCGCCCCCGCCGCCCGCGCGGCCCCGGCGCCCACCTCACGGTCGTCCCGGCCCCCGAGAACTGACCCGGCACCGCCGGCGTTCAGGTCGTCGGCGGCGCCGGGTCGAGGACGCGCGCCCACCCGTCGGCCCCCTGGCGCGACCGGCCGCCTCTCTACGCAAGCCGCTTGCAAGGCTTGCGCTACGCTTGCGTGTATGACACGACGACTTGCGGAAGTGGCGAAGAAGGTCGGCGTCAGCGAGGCGACCGTCAGCCGGGTGCTCAACGGCAAGCCGGGGGTCTCCGAGGCCACCCGGCAGGCGGTGCTGACGGCCCTCGACGTCCTCGGCTACGAACGCCCCACCCAGCTGCGCGGTGAGCGCGCCCGGCTCGTCGGCCTGGTCCTGCCGGAGCTGCAGAACCCCATCTTCCCGGCGTTCGCCGAGGTCATCGGCGGCGCGCTGGCCCAGCTCGGACTGACCCCGGTGCTGTGCACGCAGACCAAGGGCGGCGTCTCGGAGGCCGACTACGTCGAACTGCTGCTGCAGCAGCAGGTCTCCGGCGTCGTCTTCGCCGGCGGCCTGTACGCGCAGGAGGACGCGCCGCACGACCACTACCGGCTGCTCGCCGAGCGCAACATCCCCGTCGTGCTGGTCAACGCGGCCATCGAGCACCTCGGATTCCCGGGCGTGTCCTGCGACGACGCCGTCGCCGTCGAGCAGGCCTGGCGCCACCTGGCCTCCCTGGGTCACGAGCGCATCGGGCTGGTCCTCGGCCCCGGCGACCACATGCCCTCGGCGCGCAAGCTGGCCGCCGCCCGCGCGGTCGCCGGCGACCTGCCCGAGGAGCGCGTCGCCCGGGCGATCTTCTCCATCGAGGGCGGCCACGCCGCCGCGTCCCGGCTGATCGACCGCGGGGTCACCGGCATCATCTGCGCGTCCGACCCCCTGGCACTCGGCGCGATCCGGGCCGCGCGCCGCAAGGGGTACGACGTCCCGGGGCGGATCTCGGTCGTGGGCTACGACGACTCGGCCTTCATGAACTGCACCGAACCCCCGCTCACCACCGTCCGCCAGCCCATCGAGGCCATGGGCCGCGCGGCCGTCGAGCTGCTGAACGCGCAGATCGGCGGCAGCGCCGTACCCGCCGAGGAGCTGCTGTTCGAGCCCGAGCTGGTGGTGCGCGGATCCACCGCGCAAGCCCCGCGCGGCTGAGTGCCCGGAGCGGATCGAGAAGATCCAGCTGGCTGTCAAATAATTACAGATTTCGCGCGACATCTTGCGGACCGATGTCGGCGGTGCTTGAGTGTGCGGCGCCCACCGCTCCTGCCCTGCGTGCCATCTGGGGGTCCACCGATGAGAAGTGCCGGGTTCCGCCGTACCGTCGTCGCGATCGGCGTCGTCACGTCGCTAGCCCTCGCCGCCACCGCCTGCGGCTCGGGCGGCGACGACTCGGCGAGCGGCAAGACGCGCATCACCGTCAACTGCGAGCCGCCCAAGAGCGCCAAGACCGACCGCAGGTTCTTCGAGGAGGACCTCGCCTCCTTCGCCAAGCAGCACCCGGACGTCGACGTCGTCGCCCACGACGCCTTCCCCTGCCAGGATCCGAAGACCTTCGACGCCAAGCTCGCCGGCGGCCAGATGGAGGACGTCTTCTACACGTACTTCACCGACGCCCGGCACGTCGTGGACATCCACCAGGCCGCCGATCTCACGCCGTACCTGAAGGAGCTGAAGTCCTACGGCAGCATCCGCAAGCAGCTGCGGGACATCTACACCGTGGACGGCAAGGTCTACGGCATCCCGCGCACCGGATACAGCATGGGGCTGATCTACAACCGCAAGCTCTTCCAGAAGGCCGGACTCGACCCCGACAGGCCCCCGGCCACCTGGGACGAGGTCCGCGCCGACGCGAAGAAGATCGCCGCGCTCGGCGGCGGCACCGTCGGATACGCCGACTACAGCGCGCAGAACCAGGGCGGCTGGCACTTCACCGCCGAGCTGTACTCCCAAGGCGGCGACGTCGTCGGCGCCGACGGCAAGAAGGCCGCCATCGACACCCCCGAGGGCCACGCCGTGCTGCAGAACCTGCACGACATGCGGTGGACCGACGGATCCATGGGCAGCAAGCAGCTCCTCGTCATCAACGACGTCCAGCAGATGATGGGTTCGGGCAAGCTCGGCATGTACCTCGCCGCCCCCGACAACATCCCGATCCTGGTCAAGGAGAAGGGCGCGAACTACGACGACATCGCCATCGGCCCCATGCCCGGCGGCAAGGCCACCCTCATCGGCGGCGACGGCTACATGTTCAACAAGCACGACACGCCCGCCCAGATCCGCGCCGGCCTGAAGTGGCTGGACCACATGTTCCTCACCCCCGGATCCGGCTTCCTCGGCGACTACGCCCGCGCCAAGAAGAACAACGCCCCGGTCGGGCTGCCCGAGCCGCGCCTGTTCACCGGCGCCGCCGACGCCAAGGACCAGCAGGTCAAGAAGGCCAACGCCAACGTGCCGGTGAAGAACTACCAGTCCTTCCTCGACGGCAGCGCCCGGCTCCGGCTGAAGATCGAGCCGCCGGACGCCCAGCAGATCTACTCCGTCCTCGACTCCGCCGTCTCCGCCGTCCTCACCAAGAAGGACGCCGACATCGACCAGCTCCTCAAGGACGCCTCCGGCAAGATCGACAGCATCCTGGCCCGGAGCTGACCGCCATGACGAAGACGGCCGAACGGCGGCCCGTGACGCAGGCCGCCGTCCCCCCGGTTCCGGCGCCGACCCGGACAGGGAGCCTCCGGCGCCGCCGCCTCGCCGACCAGGCCCGCGCCTACGCCTTCCTCCTCGGCGGCCTCGTCTGCTTCGCCCTGTTCTCCTGGTACCCGGCGATCCGCGCGGTCGTCATCGCCTTCCAGAAGTACACGCCGGGCTCGGCGCCGCAGTGGGTGGGCACCGCCAACTTCACGCGCGTGCTGCACGACCCCGAGTTCGGCGCGGCCTGGCGCAACACCCTCACCTTCACCCTGCTGGCCCTGCTCCTCGGCTTCGCGGTTCCCTTCCTGCTCGCCCTGGTCCTCAACGAACTCCGGCACGCCAAGGCGTTCTTCCGGGTCGTGGTCTACCTGCCGGTGATGATCCCGCCGGTGGTCAGCGCCCTGCTGTGGAAGTGGTTCTACGACCCCGGCGCCGGCCTGGCCAACGAGACGCTGCGCTTCCTGCACCTGCCGACCTCGAACTGGTCCAACGGCACCGACACCGCGCTCGTCTCCCTGGTGATCGTGGCGACCTGGGCCAACATGGGCGGCACCGTCCTGATCTACCTCGCCGCCCTGCAGTCCATCCCCGGCGAGCTGTACGAGGCCGCCGAACTGGACGGCGCCGGCCTGCTCCAGCGCGTCCGGCACGTCACCGTCCCGCAGACCCGGTTCGTGATCCTGATGCTGATGCTGCTGCAGATCATCGCGACCATGCAGGTGTTCACCGAGCCGTTCGTCATCACCGGCGGCGGCCCCGAGAACGCCACGGTGACCGTGCTCTACCTGATCTACAAGTACGCCTTCCTCTACAACGACTTCGGCGGCGCCTGCGCCCTCAGCGTCATGCTCCTGGTCCTGCTCGGCGCCTTCTCCGCCGTATACCTGCGGCTCACCCGCAGCGAGGGGGACACCGCATGAGCACCCGCACCCTGATCTCCCCGGCGGCCCTCGCCCGCCGCCGAGGCAAGGCGGTCTACTGGACCGTGTTCACGGCCGTCGTCCTGCTCTTCGCGCTCGCCTTCCTCTTCCCCGTCTACTGGATGGTGACCGGTGCCATGAAGTCGCCGGACGAGGTCGCCCGGACCCCGCCGACGCTGATCCCGGAGCACTGGCACCTCAGCGGCTACACCGACGCCTGGGACCTGATGCAGCTCCCGCGGCACCTGTGGAACACCGCCGTGCAGGCCGCCGGCGCCTGGGCGTTCCAGCTGGTCTTCTGCACGGCCGCCGCCTACGCCCTGTCCAAGCTGCGGCCCGCGTTCGGCAAGGTGATCCTCGGCGGCATCCTCGCCACCCTCATGGTCCCGGCGCAGGCCCTCGTCGTACCGAAGTACCTGACCGTCGCCGACCTGCCGCTGCTGCACACCAGCCTGCTCAACGACCCGCTCGCCATCTGGCTGCCGGCCGTCGCCAACGCCTTCAACCTCTACCTGCTCAAACGGTTCTTCGACCAGTTGCCGCGCGATGTGCTGGAGGCCGCCGAGATCGACGGCGCCGGAAAGCTGCGCACCCTGTGGTCGGTGGTGCTGCCCATGTCCCGGCCGGTGCTCGGCGTGGTGTCGATCTTCGCGCTGGTCGCCGTCTGGCAGGACTTCCTGTGGCCGCTGATGGTCTTCTTCGACACCGACAAGCAGCCGATCAGCGTCGCCCTGGTCCAGCTGTCGCAGAACATCCAGCTCACCGTGCTCATCGCCGCGATGGTGATCGCCAGCATCCCGATGGTGGCGCTGTTCCTGCTCTTCCAGCGGCACATCATCGCCGGGATCAGCGCGGGCAGCACCAAGGGCTGACGCCGCCGCCTCCTCCACAGAAAGGCCAAGCTCCGTGGGACAGCCCACCCATGCCCGCAAGGACCGCGACTGGTGGCGCTCGGCCGTCATCTACCAGGTCTACGTCCGCAGCTTCGCGGACGGCGACGGCGACGGCACCGGCGACCTCGCGGGCGTCCGCTCCCGGCTGCCGTATCTCGCCGAACTCGGCGTCGACGCCCTGTGGTTCACCCCCTGGTACCTCTCGCCTCTGAAGGACGGCGGCTACGACGTCGCCGACTACCGCACCATCGACCCGGCCTTCGGCACCCTCGCCGAGGCGGAGAAGCTCATCGCCGAGGCGGCCGGGCTGGGCATCCGGACGATCGTCGACATCGTGCCCAACCACGTCTCCGACCAGCACCCCTGGTTCCGCGCCGCCCTCGCCGCCGGACCGGGCAGCCCCGAGCGCGAACTGTTCCACTTCCGCCCCGGACGCGGCCCGGACGGCGGACTCCCGCCGAACGACTGGCCGTCGCAGTTCGTCGGCTCCACCGAACCGGTGTGGACCCGCCTCCCCGACGGCGAGTGGTACCTGCACCTGTTCACCCCCGAGCAGCCCGACCTCAACTGGGCCCACCCGGCCGTCCGCCAGGAGCACGAGGACATCCTGCGCTTCTGGTTCGAACGCGGCGTCGCCGGCGTCCGCATCGACTCCGCGGCCCTCCTCGCCAAGGACCCCGCCCTGCCCGACCTGGCCACGCACCCCGAGCCGCACCCCTTCGTCGACCGCGACGAACTCCACGACGTCTACCGCTCCTGGCGCCGGGTCGCGGACGAGTACGACGGCGTCTTCGTCGGCGAGGTCTGGCTGCCCGACGCCGAGCGCTTCGCCCGCTACCTGCGCCCCGACGAACTCCACACCGCCTTCAACTTCTCCTTCCTCGCCTGCCCCTGGGACGCCGGCCGGCTGCGCGCGTCCATCGACACCACCCTCGCCGAGCACGCCCCGGTCGGCGCCCCGGCCACCTGGGTGCTGTGCAACCACGACGTCACCCGCACCGTCACCCGCTACGGCCGCGAGGACACCGGCTTCGACTTCGCCGCCAAGGCCTTCGGCACCCCGACCGACCTGGCGCTCGGCACCCGTCGGGCCCGCGCCGCCGCCCTGCTGTCGCTGGCGCTGCCCGGCGCGGTGTACCTCTACCAGGGGGAGGAACTGGGGCTGCCGGAGGCGGAGATCCCCGTCGACCGCATCCAGGATCCGATGTACTTCCGCTCCGGCGGCACCGATCCGGGGCGCGACGGCTGCCGGGTGCCGCTTCCCTGGGCCGCCGGCCTGCCGTACGCGGGATTCGGCGCGCAGCAGGAACCGTGGCTGCCGCAGCCGGCCGGCTGGCCGTCGTACGCGGTCGACCGGCAGCAGCGGGACCCCGGCTCCATGCTCTCCCTGTACCGCCGGGCCATCGCCGCCCGTCCCGTCTTCGGCGACGGCCCCCTGACCTGGCTCCCCGCCCCCGACGGCGTCCTCGCCTTCACCCGCGCGGGAGCGGTGTGCGTGGTGAACCTCGCGCCCACGCCCGTCGACCTCCCCGCGCACTCCCGGCTCCTGCTCGGCAGCGGCCCGCTGGACGACGCGGGCCGGCTGCCGCAGGACACGGCGGCCTGGCTGCACGCCTGAGCCGCACCCGTACCGCTGTCCCACGAACCCCCACCACGAAGGGATCAGCCCATGCACACCAGCACCGTCAGATATGTCAGGCGCATGCCGGCCATCGGGGCGGTCGCCGCCCTCGCCGCCGGGATGCTCGTCACCCTCGCCCCCGCCGCGCACGCGGCCGCGGGCGCCACCCTCCCCTTCACGTCCGTGGAAGCCGAGTCGGCGACCACCACCGGCACGAAGATCGGCCCCGACTACACCCAGGGCTCCCTCGTCTCGGAGGCCTCCGGGCGGCAGGCCGTCCGGCTGTCGGCCGGGCAGCGGGTGGAGTTCACCGTGCCGCGCGCCGCCAACGCCGTGAACCTCTCCTACAGCGTCCCGGACGGCCAGTCCGGCTCGCTGAACGTGTACGTCAACGGCACGAAACTGGCCAACACCCTGCCGGTGACGTCCACCTACTCCTACATCGACACCGGCTGGATCCCCGGCGCCAAGACGCACCACTTCTTCGACGACACCCGGATGCTGCTCGGCCGGACGGTCCAGCCCGGCGACAAGGTCGCCGTCGAGGCGACCGGCACCCAGGTCACGGTCGACGTCGCCGACTTCGAGCAGGTCGCGGACGCCGCCACCCAGCCCGCGGGCTCGGTGTCCGTCGTCTCCAAGGGCGCCGACCCCACCGGCAACGGCGACTCCACCCAGGCCTTCCGGGACGCCATCGCCGCCGCCCAGGGCGGCACGGTCTGGATCCCGCCGGGCGACTACAAGATCACCTCCTCGCTGAACGGCGTGCAGAACGTGACGCTCCAGGGCGCCGGCAGCTGGTACTCGGTGGTGCACACCTCCCGGTTCATCGACCAGTCCAGCTCCGCGGGGAACGTCCACCTCAAGGACTTCGCCGTCATGGGCCAGGTCACCGAACGCGTCGACTCCAGCCCCGACAACTTCGTCAACGGCTCCCTCGGCCCCAACTCGTCCGTCTCCGGCATGTGGATCCAGCACACCAAGTGCGGCATGTGGCTGACGGGCACCAACGACAACCTGGTCGTGGAGAACAGCCGCTTCCTCGACACCACCGCCGACGGCATCAACCTCAACGGCAGCGCCAAGGGCGTCGTCGTCCGCAACAACTTCCTGCGCAACCAGGGCGACGACGCCCTCGCCATGTGGTCGCTGTACTCCCCGGACACCGGCTCCAGCTTCGAGAACAACACCATCTCGCAGCCCAACCTCGCCAACGGCATCGCGATCTACGGCGGCACCGACCTGTCCGTGAAGAACAACCTGGTCTCCGACACCAACGCCCTCGGCAGCGGCATCGCGATCTCCAACCAGAAGTTCATGGACCCCTTCTCGCCCCTGTCCGGCACCATCACCGTCTCCGGCAACACCCTGGTCCGCACCGGCGCGATGAACCCCAACTGGAACCACCCCATGGGCGCGCTGCGCGTCGACTCCTACGACAGCGCGATCGACGCGACCGTGAACATCACCGACACCACCATCACCGACAGCCCGTACAGCGCCTTCGAGTTCGTCTCCGGCGGCGGGCACGGCTACCCGGTGCGCAACGTCGACGTCTCCGGCGCGACCGTGAAGAACACCGGCACGGTCGTCGTCCAGGCCGAGACGCAGGGCGCGGCCGCCTTCAAGAACGTCACCGCCACCCAGGTCGGCTCCGCCGGTGTCTACAACTGCCCCTACCCGGCGAACTCCGGGTCCTTCACCCTCACCGACGGCGGCGGCAACTCCGGCTGGAGCAGCACCTGGTCGGACTGCTCCACCTGGCCCCAGCCCGGCCAGGGCAACCCCGAGCCCGACCCGAACCGCAACCTCGCCAAGGGCCGCCCGGCCTCCGCGACCGGCTCGCAGGACGTCTACACGCCGGGCAAGGCGGTCGACGGCGACGCGAACTCCTACTGGGAGTCGGCCAACAACGCCTTCCCGCAGTCCTGGACGGTCGACCTCGGCTCGTCCTACGCCGTGCGCCGCCTGGTGCTGAAGCTGCCGCCGTCCTCGGCCTGGGGCGCCCGCACGCAGACCATCACCGTGCTCGGCAGCACCGACGGCTCGGCCTACTCGACCGTCGTGGGCTCCCAGGGCTACCGCTTCGACCCGGCCACCGGCAACACGGTCACCGTCTCCCTGCCGAGCGGCACCAGCCTGCGGTACCTCCGCCTCACCGTCAGCGCCAACACGGGCTGGCCGGCGGGGCAGTTCAGCGAGGTGGAGGCGTACCTGACGAGCTGACCCCGCCCGGGCGTGCCCCCTCCCCTCTCCGGTGCGGTGTTTCGGCCGCCGGCCCTGCGCGTGAGAAACCGGTTACGAAGCGTTCCTCCGCGCCGCGCACCGCACCGGAGAGGGCTCTGACGGCCCGGTAACGGTCCCCTCACGCCCCGGCAAGACCGAGGCGCGACGCTGGGGCCATGACCGACACCTCCGGCACCCCGGCCGCGACCGTCTCCCCGAGCCTGTTCGAGCAACTGGGCGGTGAGGAGGCCGTCGCGGCCGTCGTCGACGCCTTCTACGCCAAGGTCCTCGCCGACCCCGCCCTGGAGCCGTACTTCACGGGCGCGGACCTCGACCGGCTCAAGCGGCATCAGCGCCGCTTCATCGGCCAGGCGCTGGGCGCCGCCCGTCCCTACACCGGCCGCTCCATGCGCAAGGCCCACGAGCACCTCGCGGTGACCCGGGCCGCCTTCGACCGCGTCGTGACCCACCTGGCCGCCGCCCTGTCCGAGGCCGGGGTGGCCGAGGGGACGATCGGCACGATCGCCGACACCCTGCTGCCCCTGAAGGAGGACATCGTCACCGCGTGACGGTCCGGCCGGTCCTCACAGGTCCAGCACGAGCCGGGCACCCCGGCACCGGGAGACACAGATCATCATCGTGTCGCCCGCCGCCCGTTCCTCCTCGGTGAGGACCGAGTCCCGGTGGTCCGGGGTGCCCTCCAGCACGTCCGTCTCGCAGGTGCCGCACGTCCCCTCCGTGCAGGAGTACAGCACCTCGACCCCGGCGGCGCGCACCGCGTCCAGCACGGAGACGCCCGCCGGGACGGTCACGGTGAGCCCGCTGCGGGCGAGCGAGACCTCGAACTCCTCCTCGCCGCCCGCCGGTCGCTCCTTCGGCTGGAACCGCTCCACCCGCAGCGCCGCGGCCGGGCAGCGCGCCTCGACGGCGTCCAGCAGCGGCCCCGGGCCGCAGCAGTACACCAGGGTGCCCTCGGCCAGGTCGTCGAGCACCGGAGCGAGGTCCAGCAGGCCGGTCTCGTCCTGCGGGGCGAGGGTGACCCGGTCGCCGTAACGGGCCAGTTCCGCGGTGAACCCCATGGAGGCGCGGGTGCGTCCGCCGTACAGCAGCGTCCAGTCCGCGCCCGCCGCTTCGGCCGCCGCGAGCATGGGCAGGAGGGGGGTGATGCCGATGCCGCCCGCGACGAACCGGTAGCGCGGCGCGGGCTCCAGGCGGAAGTGGTTGCGCGGCCCGCGCACCCGTACCTTCCCGCCCTCGCCCACCTGCTCGTGCACATACGCCGAGCCGCCCCGCCCGGCCGTCTCGCGCAGCACCGCGATCCGCCACGCTGACCGGTCCGCCGGATCGCCGCACAGCGAGAACTGCCGTTCAAGACCCGGTCCGAGCAGCAGGTCCACATGGGCGCCGGGCTCCCAGCCGGGCAGCTCACGGCCCAGCGGATCGCGCAGGGTCAGCGCCAGCACGCCGTCGGCGGCCGGCTCCCGCCTGCTCACCACGAGTTCGAGTTCGCTCACCGCACGGCTCCTTCGCCGGTGTCGTGCCCTTCGGGATGCGCCAGCATCCACTCCCACATCAGCACCGGATCCTCGGCGGTGTGCTCCGCACCGCAGTGGCAGGTGCCGTGCAGCACATCGGTGCCCGGCACCCAGTCGATGCGGTACACCTCGCCGGTGCGGGGGCTCACCGGACCCCCTCGGCCGGCTTGTCGCCCTCCTCCACCAGCCGGGCCAGAATGCGCCGGGCGGCCAGACCGCCGGTGTCGATGTTGATGCTCAGCTCCTGGTACCCGGTGCGTTCGGTGCCGAGCGTGCGCTGCAGCAGGTTGAGCGCGTCCACGTCCTGCATCACCACGGTGTGGTTGTTGGCCCGCAGGAACTCGGTGACCTCGGCGTCCTCGGTGGCCCAGTCCCGGGACACCGCCCAGAAGTCGTACACCTTGCCGTCCGCCGACGGGGTGATGGCGTAGGTGATCTCGGTGTGGAAGCCGCGCGGATCGCTGCCGTCCGGCTCGGGCACGACGCCAGCCGGCGCGATCCGGCTGTGCAGCAGATACAGGCAGGGCGCGTGGTACTCGATGTCCTGCCAGCGGGTGATCCGGCCCTCGATGCCGGTCGAACGGGCGTAGAACGGCGGGCACTCGGCGTCGTCCATGTGCCGGCTGACCCGGACCACGCCCGCGCCCTCGTCCACCTCCGTGGTGATGGGCGTCTCGGCGACCTCGGGCGTGCCGATGTAACCGCCGTGCAGATACGTCTCGTGGGACAGGTCGAGGAGGTTGTCGACGAGCAGGCCGTAGTCGGCGTCGATCGGCTCCATGCCGCGTACGGTGGTCCAGCCGGGGGAGTCCAGGTGCCGGGCCCGGGGGATGGTCTGCGGGTCGGCGAGCGCCGGGTCGCCGATCCACACCCAGACCAGCGAGTCCTGCTCCACCACCGGGTAGGAGGCGACACGCGCGGTCCGCGGGACGCGCTTCTGCCCCGGCACGTACACGCAGGCGCCGGTGCGGTCGTAGGTGAACCCGTGGTACCCGCACACGATCCGGTCGCCGTCCAGGCCGCTGGAGGAGAGCGGGTACCTGCGGTGGACGCACCGGTCGTGCAGGGCGACCGGGGCGCCGTCCTCCTCGGAGCGGTACAGGACGAGCGGTTCCCCGAGGACCGTGCGGCCGAGCAGCTCGCGCCCGACCTCCTCGCCGTAGGCGGCGACGTACCACTGGTTCCTCGCGAAAGCGGTCATGTGAGGCATCTGTGCGGCTCCCGTCTGTGGGTGTGGCCACATCGTCGGGATGCGCCCGGCGGGCCGCAATGCCCGCTTCCGCCTCACGGAAGAACCGTTCGCCGGAGGGCTTAGCCGGACGCCCGCGAAGCCCTATCGTCGAGAGGTGACGTACGCACCGCCGCACGACGCGGACCACGGGGCCGGCTGGCCGAGAGGCAGCTTCCTCGGCAGGCTGTCCGACGCGGCGCTCGACGACCTGCTGGCGCTCGGGCGCCCACGCGACTTCGGGGCCAGGGACCTGTTGATCCGTCAGGGGAACACCGACCGCCACACGCTGCTGCTGCTGGCCGGCCTCGCCAAGGTCACGGCGACCGCGGAGAACGGCCGGGAGTCGCTGCTGGCCATCCGGCTCGGCGGGGACATCGTCGGGGAGATGGCGGCGGTCGCGGGCATGCCGCGGACGGCGACGGTCACCGCGTGCGGACCGGTGACCGCACGCGCCGTGTCCCAGGAGGCGCTGCGCGCGTTCCTGCTGCGCCGCCCCGACGCCGCGGTGGAGCTGGCGGGTATCGTCTCCGAGCGGCTGCGCTGGGCGAACAACAGGCGGCTGGAGTTCCGCGGTTACAGCGTGAAGGAGCGGCTCGCCAGGATCCTGGTCGACCTGGCGTCCATCCACGGCCGCCCCGGGCGGGACGGCGTGGAACTCGGCTTCACCCTGACCCAGCCGGAACTGGCGGCGCTGACGGGCGCCGCCGAGCCGACCGTGCACAAGGCGCTCAAGGAACTGCGTGCCGCGCACCTGATCGTCACCGGATACCGCAGCACGACCATCCGGGACCCCGACCGGCTGCGCGTCGAGGCGCGCCTGCTGCCGTCGGACCTGGACTGAGCCGTCAGCCCGGGACCGCCCTCAGCAGCACGCACAGCCCCGCTGTCGCGGCCATCAGGGCCGTGCAGGCCAGACCGGCCGTCGCCCAGCGGCACTTGGTCACGGTGACCGCCGCCAGGAACCGGCAGACCTCCCACAGTTCGGCCCCCGCCTGCCCCCCGGGGTCCTCGCCCGCACCGCCGGGCGGGGCCGTCACGGCCCTCGACATGGCGTGGACGCTGTACCTGTTGAACGCGGGCGGACGCCACAGCCGGGGCCGGAGGACCAGGGCGACACAGGTCACCCCCATGAGGAAGGCCAGGGCGAAGAGGGCGGCCAGCACGTCCAGCAGGGTGCCGCCGAAGGCCCGGTGCCCCCACCCGTCGCGGGCCGTGCGCACCCACGGCCCGAAGGAGACGACCAGGGCGGCCTGGACCCCGGCCAGTATCCCCGCCTTCCCGTCGGCGAGTTGATGCGTCGTCTGCAACGACGCCAGCATCACGGCCGGGTCGCCCCGCATGTGCCCGCCGCTGTCCGGTTCGTGTGCCATACCGATACCTCCGTGCCGTGAACCGCCCCTGGCTCGGGGCCCCTTCAGTAAGGCACCGCCGGCGGGGGCGGACCACCTACTTTTCCGGGTTCTCGAGAACCTCGGGAATCCCGTATTTCCACGGGGTCTCGGCCGGCCGGAACTGATACGACGGTGCCCAGTGTGCCGAGCATTTCCGGACGCGAGGTCTGCCTTGTCTCATTTCTGCAACAGCGGCACCCGGTGTCGGAGGTGTCTGTAATGCTGCACGTCCCTTCCCGATCGAAGCGTTCCGACGCGCGGAATTCGATCACCATTCCGAAGGAATAGAACATGAATCGAATGAGAGGTTTCTCGCGTCGACCCCTCCTGGCCGTGGACGCTCAGGGGTACGGGGCGAGCACTCCGCTTCGGAAGCACTGGATACAGACGGCGATCGACCACGCCCTGACCGAGGCGGCCACCGAAGTGGGCTTCGACAGGGGCGCCTGGAAGACGCAGGTCGCGGGGGACTCCGCACTGTCCGTGCTGCCCGCCGAGGAGTCCGAGCCGCTGCTCGTGGACGACTTCATGCGCCACCTCGACTCGGCCCTGTCCGAGGTCAACGACGGCCGCGAGCCCGGCGCCCGGCTGCGCCTGCGGGCCGCCGTCCACCACGGGCCCGCCGTCCCGGCGGCCGGCGGATTCTCCGACAGCGGGCCGGTGGAGATCTCCAGGATCCTCGACTGCGCACCCCTGAAGAAGGCCCTGCGCCTCAGCCCCCGCGCGCAGTTGGCGATGGCGGTCTCCCGCGAGGTCTTCCACACCGTGATCGGCCGCAAGTACACCACGCTGAAGGCGGAGGAGTTCCGGGAGTTCCGGGTCCGCGACAAGGAGTTCGACGACACGGTCTGGATCAGGGTCCTCGGCGGCGACGTCCACGGCCTCGGCGGCCTCGGCGGCCTGGACGGAGACGGCCCCGGGCCGCAGGACCCCGGGGCGCCGCCGTCCTCCCCGCCGGGGCCGGCCGGCATGCCCGGTCAGCAGTCCGTGCAGTACGTCACCGGCCCGGTGCACGGATCCGTCATCGGCATCGTGAACAACCCGGGCGCATGAACGACGGGACGGCATTCCCCGGGGTTCCGCGGCGCGAGACGGAACCGGGCGGCGGGGAAGGAATTACGGATTCGCGCACTCCGGAACGGCGGAAAGAGGAATCCGCGCGGCCGGTACCGGAAGACCGGACAGCCGAAGTGAATTCTGCGACGGATGAGGAAACCGAGGCGGCATCGCATCGCGCCTCTTCCCCGGAATCGGAGAAAGGAAGAGAAGCCGGGCCGGAGAACCGGAAGGCGCCGAAGGCAGGGAACCGAATGGCGTCCGGCGGGGAACCGGTGAGGTCGCCGGAGGGCGAGCCGCCCGCCGGCCAGAGCCCGAAGCGCGCCGCGGCCGAGGCCAGCGAGCAGGTGTCCGCCGTCCACACCACCTACATGACCGTCCACCAGAACCTGTCCGGCCCCGTGGGACCCGGCGGGGTGGTCGGCATCGCGGGGGCGGCCCCCCGCCCCCCAGGGCCGCGCCACCGGGCCCGTGCGGGAGGAGGAGGTCACCTTCCTGCTCAAGCGCTACGCCACGCCCGCCGCGTTCCCCGAAGCCCTCGAAGCCCTGCGCGCCGACCGGGTGGTGACCCTGATCGGAGAGTCCGGGACGGGCAAACGGTCCGGAGCCGTCGCCCTGCTGAAGAAGGTGATGCGCGGCGGGGGCCGGATGATCGTGCTGTCCCCGGACATCACCCTGGAGGACCTCGCGGAGCGGACCTTCGACAGCGGCAACGGTTACGTCGTACTGGACCGCGTCGACGACGGCGCCCTCAGGGACGCCCAGGCGGACTTCGCCTGGCGCCGGGTGCAGGAGCGCGTCCACAAGTGCGGGGCCCATCTCGTCGTCACCACCCGCCCGCGCATGCGGCCCGCGCTGCCCACCTCGGTCCGCCACGTCCTGTGGGAGGCCCCGTCCACCGAGGAGGTGCTGCGCCTGAGGCTGAACCTCGGCGGCTGCTCGGAGGAGACGATCGAGCAGGCGGTGAACCTGATCCGGCCCAACTGCCCCGTGGCCAAGGCCGCGGAGGTCGCCGACGGCATCTGCGCGGGACGCACGCCCGCACAGGTCTGGGAGGAGTACGACACCAACACCTACGAGACGGTGCAGCGCTGGTTCGACGCACCGGGCCGCACCATGCGGGAGATCCTCCAGGTCACCACCGTGGCCTTCGCGGCCGGCAACGGCATCAGGGCCTGCGAGCAGCTGTTCGCCCTGCTCGACTCCCACCTGAGCCGGGAGTTCACGGGCGCGGGCGCACCGCGGGGCGCGTTGAACAGCGTCCCGGTGTCCCTCACCGCGGCCGGCGTGCCGGCCGCGGCGGGCAAGGACAAGGCCCCGGCGGGGAAACGGGCCGGCGGCGCCGAGGCGGCCCTGTTCGACCACCGGCGCGCCCTGCTCGACATCGAGCTGCTGACCACCCGGCGGATCCCGATGGGCACGGTCACCCGTGAGGTCGTGCTGTTCGGCACGCCCTCGCACCGGCGCTGGGTGTTCACCGAGCTGTGCGCCCGCTTCGGGGTGGAGTTCTGGGACGCCGTGCAGACGTGGCTGACCGCCTTGCTGAGCGAGCCCGACGCCCCGTGCCCGTCCGGCACCGTCTCCGGAGACGAGTTCGAGGTGTCCATGGCCGCCGGGCTCGCGATCCTGGCGACCACGGACTTCGAGGAGGTCGTCCGCAGCTACCTGCTGCCGTGGGCCGCGGGCCACGCCGGCCGGCGCGGCCAGCGCATGGCCGTCTACGTGCTGTGGGACATGAGCCAGAGCGACCTGGGACTGGACACGGCGGCCCTCGCCATCGCCCGGGACTGGGCCCTGTCCGCCTCCCCGGAGCTGCGCGGCACCGCGGCGCTGGCCTTCAGCGGGTGGCTCGGTGTGCGCTTCCCCTCCGACGCCGTGAAGTGGCTGTGGCACCTCATCGCGAACGAGAACGGCTCCGGCATGGGCGCCGCCGCGCTGGCCCGGTTCTTCGCCCTGCTCGTCTACCACGACGAGGACCCCTCCCGCGTCCTCGGGCTGCTGACCTACCGGCTGGGCAAGCACGCCTCCACGTCCGCCCGGTCCCGTCTGAAGTCGCAGACCTTCGCCGTCGTGGTGACCATCCTGTGCATCCGGGACGCCTCGGGCAGGCCGGTGGCCATGCGCTACTTCGTGCTCCATCCCGACCGCGCGGACGCGCTTCTGCACCTGTGGGCCGGCGCCTTCTGCTACCGGCCGGTGCGCCGCATCGCGGTGCAGGCGTTCGCCGACCACCTCAGGGCCCTGCCGGTCCTCACCGAGGAGACCGAGACGGCGGCCCGCGCCCTGGGCAGGGGCTTGCGCGCCCACCTGCCCGACGCGGCGGAGCGCACCGCGCTCGGCACCGACCTCGTGCGGCTGACCCGGGGCAAGGGCCCGCACGACGCGATCCGCGCCCTGCTGGACGAACTGCGAAAGGCATGAAGATGAACGACGAGTCGCGTCCGCCCTATCCCGTGGTGTCGAGCCGGCACCTCGACCCCCCGGCCACCCGAGGCTGGCGCAGCCTGGGCGGCCCCCGGCGCGAGCCCGCGGAACTGCCCAGGCTCGGCCCTCACCAGGTGGCCGTGTACCGGGTCGGTGAGACCTGGGTCGAGGACCGGGGAGGCCTCGACCCGCGCTCGGACACGGCGGTCTCGGCCACCTCGGTGAGCGTGGTGGACAAGCGCAGGAACGTCCTGGTGGAGGCCATGGTCACCATACCCTCGGCCGACACCGACGACTTCGCCGTACGCGGCCGCTTCCGCTGCACGGTGGACGACGCCGTCGCCCTCATGCGCGACGGGGGACCGCCGGAGGCCGCCGAGGCCCTCGCCTCCTACCTGCGGGGCTGCCCCGGGCTCGGTGACGAGGGCCTGGACTACGGCGCCGGACAGCTCACCGAGGCACGCAAGACGGTCTCCGCCCGGGTCACCGCCTACTCCCTCACCGAACCGCCCCGGCTGCCCGGCATGTCGGCCGAACTGGTCGGTGTCGAGCTGCTGACACCAAGTCAACTCCGCGATTTCCACAAGAAGCTGGAGGAGCTGGAGCTGCGGCGCCGGCAGGACGAGGTGGAGCAGGCGGTCGAGCAGGACCGCAAGGTGCGCGAGCAGGAGCACCGGCAGCAGCTGGAGCTGCGGGACAAGCGGCACCAGGAGGAACTCCAGCGGCGCGACCAGGAGATCGAGCTGCAGCTGGCCGAGCAGCGGGCCGCCTACGAACGCGAACAGGAGGAACTGGACGCCGGCCAGACGGCGAAGCTGGGTTCCCGCTGGGCCCTGCTGCGGGCCTACCGCAGGAAGGAGCTGACGGCCGAACAGCTCGCGGACCGGCTCAGCGCGGCCGAGCAGGAGGTGCGGCAGGCCGAGGAGCGCCGGGACGAGACCGAACGGGCCCTGCTGGAGCGGCTGTCCACCCTCTGGCGCGAGGACCTCGTGCGCGACACCGAGCGGGCCGACCGGCGCTGGGAGCTGGAGCGGGAGCAGAAGATCCGCGAACTGGAGGCCATGCGGGAGGACCGCCTGGTGCGCAGCAAGGAGCAGCGCGAGGACCAGCTCCGCCGCGAACAGCACCAGCGCGAGGACCTGCTGCGCCACGAGCGCGACAAGAAGGCCCGCGTCGACCGACAGCAGGAGATGTACTTCGAGCTCTACAAGAAGCTCATCCAGGAGGGCCACACCGACACGACCCCGATCAACATGCAGACGCTGCTGGAGCGGATCGTCGGCGCCGGCCTCGGACCGGACGCCGGCGATGCCGGCAAGCAGCTGGAGAACGGCGACCCCATCGAGGGGGAGGCGCTCCAGGACCCGGCCGGCGAGAGCCCGTCCGACACTCCCGCGGACGGCGCCGCCCGGGTCGGCAAGGACGCCCCGCCGCACGACGAGGACCACGACAGCGACACCTACGACATCGGCGACGTGGGCAGGGAAGAAAATGGCTACTGACCGACGCATATCCCCCCTCCCCGCGGACCCGGCACGCGGGGACCGGGCCGGCCGGGGCCCGGGGCGGCTGCTGCGCGCCCAGATCGGCGTCCACGAACCCGTCCTCGACCGCGTTCCGTCCGAGCGCGTCGCCTACAGCCGGTACGGCGGGATCGTCCTCGCCACCGCGGTCCTCGGTGGCATCGCGGTGTGCCTGGCCCTGAACTCCCTGCTCGGGTCGGCCTCGCCCTGGGCTCTGCTGGCGGCCGGGACGGTGTGGGCCGTCTTCGTCTTCCTCGTCGACAGCTGGCTGGTCTCCAGCACACACGGCAGGATCACGGGCCGCCGGCGTCTCGCGCTGCTGCCGCGCTTCCTCCTGTCGCTCCTGCTGGGGCTGGCCATGGCGGAGCCGTTGCTGTTCCAGGTGTTCGCGCCCGAGATGAACAAGCACCTGGCCGGGGAGCGGGAGCAGGCCGTGCAGGCCTACTACCGCGACCTGCTGCGCTGCAACCCGGCCGACGGAACCTCCACCGAGAACCTGCCGGGCTGCGCCCACGCCCAGCTGGGGCTCCAGGGCTCCCCGGCGGCGCTGCGCACCCAGATCGGATCCGTGAAGGACCAGCTGGCGAAGCTCACCGCGCACATCGACGCGGTGGACAAGCGGCAGGCGAAACTGGACGCCACCTCCAACGAACTGTGCAGCAGGAAGAACTACATCCGCGTGGGCGGCGGACTGGACGTCACCCAGCAGTGCCGGATCGCCCGCCAGGAAGCCGACGGCTACCGCCACGGCAACGACGTCGACGCCGACCGCGCCAGGGCCACCGCCCTGCGGAACCGGATCGACACGCTGACGACCCGGATGAAGTCGGCCACCGACGAGTACCGGGTCAAGGTCCTGGACGCGGCCCGGACCAAACGCGCGGCCAAGGACCGGGAACTGCGCTCCACCGGCCTGCTCGACCGCGCGGACGCCCTGTGGGCGGTGATGACCAGCGCGTTCTATCCGTGCTTCCTCGGCATCGTGCTCCACCTGCTGCTGCTGGTCCTGGATTCCCTGCCGGTCCTGGTCAAGCTGATGGGCGGCGTCAGCCGCTACGACCGGCTGCTGCACCGCCACCTGGAGAGCGCGGAGCGCAGGTACGAGGCGGAACTCCGCGCGGAGGAGGACCGGCACCGGGAGCGCCTGGAGAAGGAACTGGCCGTGCTGCGCGCCGAGGGCGCACAGGTCAGGGAAGCAGCGTCCCACGAACTCGCCAAGGCCCGCGCCCGCCGTGAGTCGGAGCGCCGCGCCCTGATCGACGAACTCGCCGAGCGGCTGCTGCGCCGGGACGCCGAGAAGGACCTGACGGCCACCGCTCCCGACCTGGCAGGCGACGACCTGGCGCCCTGGGGTGCCGGGCGCTGAGACGCACGCCGAGGAGGCCGGCCGGCCCGCGCCGCCCGGCCCACCGGATCCGGGCCGGCGCCGGCCCGCCACCCCGCTCTCGCCGTACCCCCGACTTTCACACGGGCGCCATCGCACCCTTCCCTGACGTTTGCTGCTCTTGGAACACTCGCTCCGCGCAGATTCCGTCAGCCGAACGGCATCACGTACGTCAGGACGAGAGGACCCCCAGACCCATGCCCGAAGTCAACCGGCGCCGATTCCTCCAACTCGCGGGCGCCACCACGGCGTTCACCGCGCTGTCCAGCAGCATCCAGCGCGCCGCCGCGCTGCCCGCGCTCCACCGCACGGGCACGGTCCAGGACGTCGAGCACATCGTCGTCCTGATGCAGGAGAACCGATCCTTCGACCACTACTTCGGCACGCTCCGGGGCGTCCGCGGCTTCGGCGACCCCCGCCCCGTCACGCAGAACGGCAGGTCCGTCTGGAAGCAGTCCGACGGCACCCGGGACCTGCTGCCCTTCCACCCGGACGCCGACGACCTGGGTCTGGCCTTCATCCAGGACCTGCCGCACGGCTGGCAGGACACGCACGCCGCCTTCAACGGGGGCAAGTACGACAAGTGGGTGCCTGCCAAGGGCTCCACGACCATGGCGCACCTGACCCGCCAGGACATACCGTTCCACTACGCGCTCGCCGACGCCTTCACCGTCTGCGACGCCTACCACTGCTCCTTCATGGGCTCCACCGACCCCAACCGCTACTACATGTGGACGGGGTACGTCGGCAACGACGGCCAGGGCGGCGGCCCGGTCCTCGGCAATGACGAGAAGGGCTACGGCTGGACGACGTACCCCGAGCGGCTGGAGAAGGCCGGGGTCTCCTGGAAGATCTACCAGGACGTCGGCGACGGCCTCGACGCGAACGGCGGCTGGGGCTGGATCGACGACGCCTACCGCGGCAACTACGGCGACAACTCCCTGCTGTACTTCGACCAGTACCGCGACGCGGTGCCCGGCGACCCGCTGTACGACAAGGCCCGCACCGGCACCGACGCCCGCAAGGGCGAGGGCTTCTTCGACCGGCTGAAGGCCGACGTCAAGGCGGGCAAGCTGCCGCAGGTCTCCTGGATCGTGGCCCCCGAGGCCTTCACCGAGCACCCCAACTGGCCCGCCAACTACGGCGCCTGGTACGTCTCGCAGGTCCTGGACGCGCTCACCTCCAACCCCGAGGTGTGGGGGAGGACCGCGCTGTTCATCACCTACGACGAGAACGACGGCTTCTTCGACCACGTGATCCCGCCCTTCCCGCCGGCCTCCGGCGACCGGGGCAAGTCGGCCGTCGACGCCTCCCTCGACCTGTACAAGGGCGACGCGAGCCATGTCGCCGGCCCCTACGGGCTCGGCCAGCGCGTGCCGATGCTGGTCGTCTCCCCGTGGAGCAAGGGCGGTTACGTCTGCTCCGAGACCTTCGACCACACCTCGATCATCCGGTTCATGGAGCGCCGCTTCGGCGTGCACGAGCCGAACATCTCGCCCTGGCGCCGTACCGTCGCCGGCGATCTCACGAGCGCCTTCGACTTCTCCCGCAAGGACACCGGGCCGGTCGCGCTGCCGTCCACGGCTTCCTACCAGCCGCCGGACCACGACCGCCACCCCGACTACGTGCCCAAGCCGCCCGCCGACCCCGCCCTGCCGAAGCAGGAGCCCGGCAGCCGGCCCACCCGCCCGCTGAAGTACGCCCCCGTCGTGGACGGTTCGGCGGACACCGCGGCCGGCACGCTGAGGCTGACCTTCGCCTCGGGGCCGGAGGCGGGCGCCGCCTTCCTGGTGACCTCCGGCAACCGCACCGACGGCCCCTGGACCTACACCACCGCGGCCGGCACGTCCCTGTCCGACACCTGGAACTCGGCCTACTCCGGCGGCGTGCACGACCTCGCGGTGCACGGCCCCAACGGCTTCCTGCGCGTGTTCAAGGGCAGGGGCAGGGCGGCGGGACCGGAGGCGACCGCGCGGCACGTGGGCGACGACCTCGAGCTCACCTTCACCAACAAGGGTTCCGGCACGGTGAGGCTGAAGGTCGTCAACGGGTACGGCGGCGGCCCGGTCACCGTGACCGTACGGCCCGGTGCCACCGTCCGGCGCACCGTGGACCTCACCGCGAGCAGGCGCTGGTACGACGTGACGGTCACCTGCGAGGCCGACCCGGCCTTCCTGCGCGGCTTCGCCGGCCATGTCGAGAACGGACGGCCTGGCGTCAGCGACCCGGCGATCGCCACGGAGTGAACGGGCGATGAACACCGCTCCGTGCGGACTGGTCAGGTACCGGTCACATCACGGTAGTGTGCCCCGGTGACCACGCAATCGAACACTCCTGCAGGCTGGTACCCGGATCCGCACGGAGCACCGCAGACGCTGCGCTACTGGGACGGCGCGCAGTGGACCGAGCACACCAACCCGGCGCAGCAGCCCGCCGGTCAGGTGCCGCAGCAGCAGGCCGCGCCGCCGCAGCAGACGGCCCCCCAGCACCAGGCCGCGCCCCAGCAGTACGGCGCCCCGCAGGCGCAGGGCGCCGACCCCAAGGTGCAGCGCCAGGTGCAGCAGCAGGCCGGGGTCGCCGCCGGCGGCCCCGGCGGCGGCACCCTCTTCACCGAGCCCGTCCTGGTCGTGAACCAGAAGGCCAAGCTGATCGAGCTGACCAACGAGTACAAGGTCATGGACCAGCACGGCCGGGAGATCGGCTCGGTCACCGAGGTCGGGCAGAGCGCGCTGAAGAAGATCCTGCGCTTCGTCTCCAGCCTCGACCAGTTCATGACCCACAAGCTGGAGATCCGCGACGCCCACGGCCGGCCGCAGCTGCTGCTGACCCGGCCCGCGAAGTTCTTCAAGTCCCGGGTGATCGTCTCGCGTCCGGACGGCTCGCAGGTCGGCGAGATCGTCCAGCAGAACATGATCGGGAAGATCAACTTCGCGATGAACGCGAACGGCCAGCAGGTCGGCGCGATCAAGGCGGAGAACTGGCGGGCGTGGAACTTCGCGATCGTCGACCACGCGGACAACGAGGTCGCCCGGATCACCAAGACCTGGGAGGGCCTCGCCAAGACGCTCTTCACCACCGCGGACAACTACGTCCTGCAGATCCACTACCAGCTGCCCGAGCCGCTGCTGAGCCTCGTGGTGGCGACGGCCCTCACCGTCGACACCGCCCTCAAGCAGGACTCGCGGGGCTGGAACTGAGCGGGCCCCGACGGGGGGAGGTCCCGGACCTCTGAGCTACCTCAAGTCCCTTGTCCGTCAAGGGACCTGCGGCCAGCATGATCCCCATGGCTGTTTTCACGGGGTTGAGCAGGAAGCACGATGTCGTGCCGGTCATCCGGGACGCGGACGTGGTCGCCGACGCGCTGCGTGCGGCGCTGGCCGGGGCGCCGCCCGAGGAGCGCCCGGGCCTGGAGCGCGCCCTGGCACTCGTCGAGTCGGCGGCGTCCGGCAGCGAGGGCCGGGTCCGCGCCCGCTGGACCCGGTCCCGGCTGGCCGCCGTGGGCTTCACGGGGGACCTCGCCTCGGTCGCCGCGGTGAAGGCGCTGCGCCAGGCGGAGCCGAGGCTGAGCCTGCTGGCAGCCGTGCAGCTGCAGAAGGAAGCACTGGTCCACGCGGAGTGAACCGGCCCGCCGGCGCGGGACCCGCGTCGACTGCCGCGCCGGCGTGTCCGGGAGTCCCGGGCGTCAGAGCGCCGTGAGGTGTCCGGGCTGCTCCGGCTGCCGCGGCACCAGGGCCGGTTCGGCCGCCGCCGTGTCCGGTTCCAGGGCCAGCACCCGGGCGACGGGGTGGTCCTCCCCGGCGTCCACCGGCTCGGGTGCGCCCTGCGGCGCGATCCGGGTGAGCAGCACCACGCCCCAGGACGCCAGGCCCGCACCGGCGAGGGCCAGCAGGACGCCGACCGGGCCGCCGTGGAGGCCCTGGCCGAGCAGGGTGAGGCCGATGACCGCGGCGGCCACCGGGTTGGCGAGGGTGACCAGGGCCAGCGGCGCGCCGAGGCCGCCGCGGTAGGCGGTCTGCGACAGCAGCAGCCCGCCGACGGCGAACGCGGCGACGAGTACGGCGACCACGATCACCTCGGTGCTCAGCGCCGGGCCCGTGCGGTCGGTGGCGGCCACGGTCACCGTCTGGGTGAGCGCGGAGGCGACGCCGGAGGCGAGACCGGACGCCGTGGCGTGCCGGAGCCCGGGCCGGGCGCCGGGCCGGGAGAGCGTGCCGATCGCGGCAGCGGCCGTACCGGCGACCGCCAGCGCCTCGGGGAGCGACAGCACCCGCGCGGGCGCCGGACCGGAGGCGGTGACGAGCATCGCGGCGAGCCCGAGCAGCGTCAGCGCCGTACCGCGCCACTCCACCGCGCTGACCCGCCGCCCGGCCGCCCGCGCGCCGAGCGGCACGGCCGCGACCAGGGTGAGCGCGCCCAGCGGCTGGACCAGGGTGAGCGGTCCGTACTTGAGGGCGACGACGTGCAGCAGCGCGGCGGCCGCGTTCAGCCCGACCGCCCACCACCAGGCGCCCGTGCCGAGCAGCCGCAGCAGGCCGGTGCCGGTGGTGCGGGAGGCGAGGCGTTCCTGGGCGACGGCGGCCAGCGCGTAGGCGACCGCGGAGACGAGGGAGAGCGCGACGGCGGCCACGGCGGCGGCGTTCATCGGCCCGCTCCCGCCAGGACGGGCTCGCGCGGCGCGAGCCGGCCGGTACCGCGCCCGGCCGCGGTGGCGGTCCGGTGCGGCGGATGGATCACCGCGAGGGCGGTGCCGAGCATGGCGGTGGCGATGATCGCGTCGAGCCAGTAGTGGTTCGCCGTGCCCACGATCACCAGCAGGGTGATCAGCGGGTGCAGCAGCCACAGCCAGCGCCACCGGGACCGGATGGCCGCGATCAGGCCGACGGCCACCATCAGCGCCCAGCCGAAGTGCAGCGAGGGCATCGCCGCGAACTGGTTGGACAGATGGTCGCTGGAGGGCGGGCCGTACACGTCCGGGCCGTAGACCCGCGCGGTGTCCACCAGGCCGGTGCCGGTCAGCATCCGCGGCGGCGCCAGCGGGAACGTGAACGGCAGCACCAGCGCGGCCGTGGTGACGACCGCGAGGACCCGGCGGGCCCACACGTAGTGCGCGGGGCGCCTGAGGTACAGCCAGACCAGGAAGGCCAGCGTCGCCGGGAAGTGGACGGTGGCGTAGTAGGTGTTGGCGAGGTGGACCAGGGTGGTGCCGTGCAGCAGCGGGGACTGCACCGCGTTCTCGTGCGGCAGGCCGAGGGTCCGCTCCAGGTGCCACACCCGGTGGGCGTTGCGCAGGGCCTCGGCGGTGTGGCCCGTGGCCAGCTGGCGGCCGAGCTTGTAGACGAGGAAGAGCCCCGCGACCAGCAGAAGCTCACGTATGAGTGCGGGGCGCGCGGTCGTGTGCCGCGGCTCCGGCGCCGCCTCTGCAGGCGCGGTTCGGGCAGTCATCCCCCGGCCCCTTCGCTGACGGTGGTGCGTGTGTGGTGCGGACGAACCCCCGCCCTGGGCCGGGGTTCTTCGATACGTCCTCGTACCGATACGACAGTGTACCGATACGCCAGTGTACCGATACGGTCGAGTACCGGTACACTGGCGTATCGGTTGATGTGCGACACACTGGAGCCACAGGCTCCACAGCCCGGTTCGAGCCCTGCTCGAACCGGGCTTGAGTGGGCCGTGCCGAAGTCACCGCCGGACACGAGTGAGGGGAAGCAGCGCATGACGTCGCAGGCCGCGGAGGGACCGGAGACGGTCGTCGCCTCGCGCCGCTCCAAGATCACGCCCGAGCGTGAGCGGGAGTTCTTCGACGCCGTGCTGGACCAGATCCGCGAGTGCGGTTACGAGTCCGTCACCATGGAGGGCGTCGCCGCCACCACCCGGTGCAGCAAGTCCACGCTGTACCGGCAGTGGAAGACCAAGCCCCAGTTCGTCGCCGCCGCGCTGCGCGCCAGCCGCCGGGTGCGGTTCGCCGGCATCGACACCGGATCGCTCGCCGAGGACCTGCGCCGGGCCGCGCGGGCCGCGGGGGACTGGTCCGGCAAGGACACCAAGCTGCTGCAGGCCCTGGGGCCCGCGGTGACCGCCGACCACGAACTGGCCCAGGCGCTGCGCGAGGCGCTGGTGAACCCGGAGATCGCGGCGCTGCAGGAGATCCTCGCGCGCGGCGTCGAGCGGGGCGAGATCAGGGCCGGTCATCCGGCGCTGGAGTTCGTCCCGGCCATGATGTTCGGCGTGCTGCGCGTACGGCCGGTGCTCTGCGGCGAGTACGCCGACTCCGACTATCTGAGCCGGTTCGTCGAGGCCGTCGTGCTGCCCGCGCTCGGACTGGCCGAAGGGCCGCCCGGCGACGAGCACTGACCCGAGCCCAGGCCGCCGTTCAGGGGATGACGGAACGGTGACCTGTCCGCGCCGCACCGTGGGGACGGGGGCGGCGCGCACCGCCGGCCGGGTGGGGCACCCCTTGAGCGGAGGGGTGCCCCGCCCGGCCGCACACGTCCGGGCGCGGCCCGCCCGGGCCGGCGGTCAGACGTCCTGGCCGCTGCCGCCGGCGGAGGAGACCTTGATCCCCTTGAGGATCTCGTCGACGACCGACGTCTTCTGTCCGACGTCGATGCCGAACCGCACCACCACCATCTGCTGGGCGTCGTTCGGCGAGGGGAAGGCGACGGACTCCACATAGCCGTCGGCGCCCTTGCTGGTGACCGCCTTCCAGCGCACCATGTACCCCTTCTGCCCGGCCACCGTCACCGCGCCGGAGCCCAGCACCTGGTGCGAGGTGATGCCGCCGTAGACCTTGCCGCCGTAGGACTCCTCGGCGTTGGCCGCGATGTCCGCCTTGGCGACCTCCTCGGCCGTGTCGCCCTTCGTGCCCACCGCCTGCGCCGGGGTCGAGTAGGCGCCGCCGGGGGTGCAGGTCTGTGCGGAGTCGCCCGGGCACTTGTAGGAGTCGTCGGAGGTCACCTGGGCGCCGGCGCGGAACGTCTGCCCGGTCCAGCCCTTCGGCACCGGCAGGCTGATGCCGTCGACCGGGTCCGGCACCGTGCCGCCGCCCGGCACCTTGGGCGCCTCGGACTGGTCCGGCGACGGCGAGGCGCCGCCCGAGCCCCCCGGACCCTCCGTGCCGCCGGACCCGCCCTGGCCGCCGAAGCCGCCGCCCGGCCCGCCCTGGCCGCCGTTCGGTCCGCCCGCCGCTCCCTGCCGGGAACCGGCCTGGTCGGCGCCGGTGCCGGGGTCCTTGGTGAGGGCCCACACGCCGACTCCGATGCACGCCAGCACCGCGGCCGCCGCCGCCACGGCTATGCCCGTGCGCACCCCGCGCCGCGGCCCGGCCGGGGGCGGCGCGGGATACGGCGGATACGCCGGGTAACCGGGCTGCCCGCCGTACGCCGGCGCGGCCTGCCGGGCCGGCTGCGGATCCCCCACCGGGGGCTGCGGCGGGGGACCCCAGACGGCGGCCGTGCCCGCGGGGCGGGTCCGGTCCGTCCAGGCATTGCCGTCCCACCAGCGCTCGGTGGGCGGGCCGTCGTTCGTCTGCCCGGGGTCGGGGTACCACCCGGGAGGAGTCACCTGCGTCATGACCCCACCGTATGAGGCGTCGGTGAAAGCGGGATGAGAGGATCCGCCGCCAAACCACCGGACCGGACATTTCACCACCGGTTTTTTTCTCCGTGCCGCTCCGGACCGGCGCCCGGCCCGCCCGGACGTCGCCCGTGCGCACCCGCTTTCACCCTCCGGGGCACCACCTGCCCCGTGCGGCCGCCACGTGTCCCACCGGACGGCTACGCTCGGCGTGTACGTCATCCGGGCGACCTGGGGAGGGAACGGCATGACGGAGGGACGGCCGCCGGCGGCTGCCTCGGCTTCCCTGTGGGAGCGGGACGCGGAACTCGCCACCGTCACGCGGGCACTGGACCTCCTGTGCGCCGACCGGTCGTCCGCGGGCGAGCTGCTGGTCTTCCGCGGCGAGGCGGGCATCGGCAAGACCGCCCTGCTGGCCGAGATCCGCCGCGTCGCCGAACGCCGCGGCTGCACCGTGTGGTCCGCGCGAGGCGCCGAGACCCTGCGGTCGGTCCCGTTCAACGTCGTACGACAGCTGCTCCAGCCCGCCCTGCTGTCCTTACTGCCCGAGGAGGCCCGCGAGTACCTCGGCGACTGGTACGACATCGCCGGCCCCGCGCTGGGCATAGCGCTCCCGCAGGAGGCCAGCGTCGACCCGCAGTACGTGTGCGACGGCCTCGTCGCCGCGGTACGCCGGCTCGCCCGCCGCGAATGGCCGCTGGTGCTGCTGATCGACGACGCGCACTGGGCCGACCAGGAGACCCTGCGCTGGCTCGCCGCCTTCGCCGAGCGCCTGGACGACCTGTCCGTCCTCGTCGTCGTCGCCCGCCGCCCCGGCGGGACCGGCGGCGACAGCGCCCGCCACCTCGACGCGGTGGCCGCCGCGGCGGGCCGCCCCGTCGGCAACCTCAAGGCCCTCACCCCCGACGCCGCCGCCGGACTCACCCGCGCCGCCCTCGGCCGGGCCGCCGACGACGCCTTCTGCCGCGAGGTCTGGGCCGTCACCGCCGGCAACCCCTACGAGACCACCGAACTCCTCGCCAAGGTGCGGGACAGCGAGCTGCAGCCGGTCGAGGCGAGAGCCGGTGAACTGCGCGCTCTCAACCGCGCCGCGCGCGGCGGCGGAATCGTCGACCGGATCAAGCAACTCGGCCTGGAGGCCACCCAGTTCGCCTGGGCGGCCGCCATCCTCGGCACCGGCATCACCGCCGGCACGGTCGCCCGCCTCGCCACCATGGAGGAGCCCGTCGCCCGGCACTGCGCCGAACTGCTCTGCGCCGCCCGCATCCTCACCGCGCCCGACCCCGCGGCCGGCGGCGAACACGAGGACGGCGAGCTGGAGTTCGTCCACCCGCTCATCGCCAGCGCGGTCTACGACTCCATCCCGTCCGGTGTGTGCACCGCCATGCACGGCGTCGCCGCCCAGCTCATCACCGAGCTGGGACGCGGCGCCGCCCAGGCCGCCCGGCACCTGCTGAAGGTCCACCCCGACGGCGACGAGGAACTCGTCGAGCAGCTGCGCGAGGCCGCCCGCGAACACCTCGCCGTCGGCGCCCCCGACGCCGCCCGCACCTGCCTCGAACGCGCCCTGCGGGAACCCCCGCTGCCCGAGGTCCAGCCGCACGTCCTGTACGAACTGGGCTGCGCCACCCTGCTCACCGCGCCCGCCGTCACCGTCGAACACCTCCGGCACGCCCTCGGCATGCCCGGCCTCGGCCCCGAACGCCGGGTCGACGCGGTGGTCCGGCTCTCCCAGGCGCTGCTCCACAACGACCAGCTGGAAGAGGCCGTCCGCACGGTCGAGGCCGAGGCCGCCCGGCACCGGCCGGGTCCCGTTCGGATGCGGCTGCAGGCCGTGCAGTTCATGTGGGAGGCCATCCACGGCGAGACCGTCTCCCCGGCCCGCTCCCGGCGCCTGGCCGAACTCGCGCGCACCTGCACCGGCCGCGACAACTCCGAACGCGCGCTGCTCGTCCTGCGCGGCTTCGACGCCATGGCCCACGGCGAGAGCGCCGAGGAGGTCCTGGACCTGTGCGACCGCACCCTCGTCAACGGCCGGCTCGCCCCCGGCCTCGGCTGGACCGACCCCGAGTGGGGCATCGAGCTGCTGATGATGCTCGGCAGCGCGTACGCCTACGCCGACCGGCTGGACCGCGCCGAGAGCCTGTTCGCCGAGGCCCTGCGCGTCTACACCACGGCCGGCTGGCGCGGCGGCCACCTCTCCCTCGCCAACGCCTTCCTCGGGCTCGCCTACCGCAGGCAGGGCCGGCTGCGCGACGCCGAGTCCACCCTGCGCGAGGCCCTCGCCCTCGCCGAACGCGTCGGCCGCCGCCTGCCGCTGTACTGGTCGGCGACCTGCGGACTGGTCGACACCCTGCTCGCCCGCGGCCGTACCGACGAGGCCTGGTCGATCGCCGAGCAGTACGGCTTCGCACCGCCCTACCCGTCCACGATCGTGCTGCCCGACATCCGCTGTGTGCGCGGCCGGCTGCTGCTCGCGGTCGGCCGCACCGAGGACGGCATCCACGAACTGGAGGCCGCCGAGAAGACCGCGGCCTCACGCGGCGGCCACAACCCGGTCCTGTCCCCGTGGTCCGTCGACCTCGCCAAGGCCCTCGCCGGACAGCACCCCGAGCGCGCCGCCCACCTCGCGGCAGAAGCCCGCCGGCAGGCCGAACGCTTCGGCACGGACACCGCCATCGGCGAGGCCCTGCGCTGCGCCGCCGCCCTGGAGACCGGCAGCCGCGCGGTCGAGCTCGCCGCCCGGGCCGTCGCCCACCTGGAGGCCTCACCCTGCCAGTACGAACACGCGGCGGCCCGCGTGGAGTACGGCATCGCCGCCCGTTCCGGCACCGAACTGCGCCGGGGCCTCGACCTCGCCCGGGCCTGCGGCGCGGACGGACTCGCGGCCCGCGCGCGACAGGCACTGGAGACGGCACGCGGGCTGCGGTAGACGGACGGCGGTTCCGCCGCCGGTGTGCGCGGGCCTCACACCGTCAGCAGCTGCTCCGTGACCGCCGCCAGCCGCCGCCGCACCTGAGGGTCGTACGCCTCCTCGTGCGCACGTGCCCGCCGCGTCCCGTCGAAGTAGCCCCCGCTGCCCAGGTCCTGCGTGGCCAGCGCCAGGACGCCGGGCGCGCCGTCGGAGACCGGGTTCCACGGGGCGATCCCGCTCTCGCGGACCATCGCGGTGTCCATGAAGGTGGCCGGGTGCAGGACGTTCACCGAGACGCCGCTGCCGGCGAGTTCCTCGGCGAGGGCGAAGGTGTGCGCGGCGAGGGCGAACTTGCTGCGGCAGTACGCCGACATCCCGCTGTAGCCGCGGGTGAGTTCCGGGTCGGCGAAGTCGAGGGGTTCCTGGCCGGCCGAGCCGACGTTCACGATCCGGGCCGGTGCGCCTGCCCGCAGGACCGGCAGCAGGGACCGGGTGAGGACGACGGGCGCGAGGTAGTTCACGGCGAGCCGCAGCTCGTGCCCGTCGGCGCTCAGCTCCCGCCCGGAGCCGGGTGTGCCGCCGCCCACACCCGCGTTGTTGATCAGCACGTCGAGGTCCGGGCGGGCCTCGGCGACCCGCGCGCCCAGCTCGCGCACCTCGGCCAGCCACGCCAGGTCGGCGACGAACCCCTCGGCCTCGCCCTCGGTGCGCAGCTCCGCGACCAGCCGCTCGGTGCGGTCCCGGTCCCGGCCGTGGGCGAGCACGGCATGGCCGGAACGGACCAGTTCGAAGGCGACGTACCGGCCGAGCCCGGAGGTGGCGCCGGTGATCAGGATGGTGGACATGCCGCCACCCTAGGCACGGGCCGGCGCCGCGAGGGAGGTGCTGCCGAAGCTACGACCGGCAGGGTCACACTCCTTCGCCGTCCTCCTCGGCGAGCACCCGCTGGGCCGTCGCGAACGCCGAGTTGGCGGCCGGCACCCCGCAGTACACGGCGGTCTGCAGCAGCACCGCGCCGATCTCCTCCGGCGTGAGCCCGTTGCGCCGCGCCGCGCGGACGTGCATCGCCAGCTCGTCGTAGTGCCCGTGGGCGACCAGCGCGGTCAGCGTGATCATGCTGCGTTCGCGCCGGGACAGCGTCGGATCGGTCCAGATCTCGCCCCAGGCGTAGCGGGAGATGAGGTCCTGGAAGCGGGCGGTGAACGGGGTCTGCCGGGCCTGCGCCCGGTCCACGTGCGCGTCGCCCAGCACCTCGCGGCGCACCGCCATCCCGACGGCCGGCGGCCCGTCGAGCTGGCTGCGCAGCGCGGCCAGCACGTCACGCGGGCACTCGGCGGGCGCGAGATGGGAGGCGCCGGGCAGCTCCACGAGCGTCGCGCCGGGCACCGCGTCGGCGATCTCCCGCAGATGCCCGGGCGGCGTCGCGGGATCCTGCTTGCCCGCCACCAGGAGCGTCGGTACGGCGATGGCACCGAGCCGGTCCCGCAGGTCGAACGCGGCGAGCGCGTCGCAGCAGGCGGCGTACGCCTCCGGGTCGGCCTCGCGGTGGTCCCGGACCAGCCGCGGCACGGTGAACCCGGGAGTGAACCAGCGGGCGTCGGCGCTCTGAGCCAGCCACTCCATGCCCTCCCGGCGCACCCGCTGCGCCCGCTCCCGCCAGGGCGTCTCGCCGCCGAAGTGGGCGGAGGAACAGATGGCCGCGAGCGAGGTCAGCCGGTCGGGGTGGTGCACGGCCAGGTGCAGGCCGACCGCGCCGCCGAGGGAGACGCCCGCGTAGGCGAACCGGTCGATGCCGAGCGCGTCGGCGAGATCCAGCACCAGCGCGGCGAGGTCGGCGACGGTGGCGCCCGGCCCGATCAGCTCCGGCGCGCTGCCGCCGTGCCCGGGCAGGTCCCAGCGCACCACGCGGTGACGGGCCGACAGTTCCGGGGCGAGCGCGTCCCACAGGGCGTACGAGGTGCCGAGCGAGGGCCCGAGCAGCAGCGCGGGCGCCGAAGCCGGGCCTTCCGTCCGGTGGTTGAGGAGTTTCTCGGTCAACGTCGCTCCAGGGCACGGTCGGTGAGGGCACCGGCGAAACCGGTGTAGCGGGCGGGGTCGGTCAGCTCGGCCAGGTCCAGATCCAGGTCCTTCACCTCGGGCTCCTCCGCGAGGAGTTCGCCGAGCGAGCGGTGCTCGGCGTGGGTGCGGCGGGCGAGCGTGGTCAGCAGCTCCTTGGCCCGGGCGCGGCCGAGCCGGGGCGCCAGGACGGCGGACAGCCGCTCGGAGACGATCAGTCCACGGGTCAGGTCCAGATCGCGGCGCATGGCGTCGGCGTGCACCTCGAGGCCCGCGGCGAGTCCGGCCGCGTCGCGTGCAGCGCCGCCGGTCAGCCGGAGCAGGTCGCGCAGCGGCTCCCACTCGGCGTGCCAGGCCCCGGCCGGTCGTTCGTCCCCGGCGGCGACACAGCCGTACAGGGTGGCCGCGAGCTGGGGGGCGCGCCGGGCCGCGGCCGAAAGGAGGGTGGAGCGCACGGGGTTGGCCTTGTGCGGCATGGCGGACGAGCCGCCGCCGCTGCCCTCGGTCACCTCGCCGATCTCGGTGCGCGACAGGGTCAGCACGTCCTCGCCGATCCTGCCCAGGGCGCCCGCGGTGAACGCCAGGCAGCCGGCCAGGTCGGCGATCGGGGTGCGCAGGGTGTGCCAGGGCAACCGCGGTGCGGCCAGGCCGGTTTCACGGGCGTACGCCGCCGTCAGCGCGGCCGGGTCCTGGGCGCCGTACGCCTGGAAGGCCGCCAGTGTCCCGGCGGCGCCGCCGAGTTGGGCGGGCAGCTCCTCGCGTACCGCCGTGACGCGGTCCCGGGCGTCCAGTACCAGCGACCGCCAGCCGGCCGCCTTCAGGCCGAAGGTCGTCGGCACCGCGTGCTGGGTGAGGGTGCGGCCCGGCATCGGCGTGTCCCGGTGCGCGGCGGCCAGGTCCGCCAGCGCGCGCCCGGTGCGGTCGAGGTCGGCGCGGAGCAGGTCCAGGGTGCGCGCGGCGACCAGCATCAGCGCGGTGTCCAGGATGTCCTGGCTGGTCGCGCCCCGGTGCACATACTGGCCGTACGGCTCGCCCACGGCGGCGGTGAGATCGGCGACGAGCGGGATGACCGGGTTGCCGCCGGCGCGGGCGCGTTCGGCGAGGGAGCGCACGTCGAAGCGGGCGGGGTCGGCGGCCCGGGTCACCGCCTCGGCGGCCTCGGCCGGGGCGAGGCCGAGCGCGGCCTGGGCCCGGGTCAGGGCGGCCTCGGCGTCCAGCATGGCCCGCAGGCCCGCGCTGTCGCCGGTCGCGTCGGCGGCGGGGGAGCCGGCCCACCCGGGGGCGAGCAGGCCGGTGTCGCCGTCCCTGTGGTCTGGGGGCACCGCCCGCCCGAAGGGTGGGGGAGTCACTGGTACTCCAGGAAGACCGTCTCGCCTTCGCCCTGAAGGCGGATGTCGAAACGGTAGGCGGCCGGACCCTCCTCGGCGGCGATCAGCGTGTCGCGCCGCTCGCCCACCCGGGTGAGCAGCGGGTCGGCGGCGAGCGCGGCCTCGTCGCCCGGCAGATAGATCCGGGTGAACAGGTGCACGAGCAGGCCGCGGGCGAACACGCAGACACTGAGGTACGGCGCGCCCCGGCCGCGGACCCCGGGGCGCAGGGTGCGGGCGTACCAGTGGCCGTCGGCGTCGGTCTGGATCCGGCCCCAGCCGGTGAACTCCACGCCGTTGCGGCCGAGATAGCCGCCGGTAGCCGGATCGCGCCGGATGGAGCCGTCCACCTGCGGGACCGTGCCGTCGGGGCGCGGACCCCACAGCTCGACGAGCGCGTCCGGCAGCGGCTCACCCGCGCCGTCGAGGACGTACCCGTGCACGGTGATCGTGTCCGGGTGTCCGAGCGGGGCGATCTCCTCGCCGCCGCGGAAGGGCAGGGCGTAGCCGTAGAAGGGGCCGACCGTGTGGGACGGGGTGGGCAGCACCTGCTCCGGGCTGCTCGTGTCGATCTTCGTCATGGCGGTCAGCGTCCTTCTTCGATCCAGGTGGCGGCCGGGCCGTCCAGCACGATGTCCCAGTGGTAGCCGAGGGAGAACTCCGGCACCGACAGACCGTGGTCGTAGGTGGCGACCAGCCGTTGCCGGGCCGAGTCGTCCGTCACCGACTGCAGGATCGGGTCGTACGGGAACAGCGGGTCGTTCGGGAAGTACATCTGCGTCACCAGCCGCTGGGTGAACGCCGTGCCGAACACCGAGAAGTGGATGTGCGCCGGGCGCCAGGCGTTCACATGGTTGCGCCACGGGTAGGGTCCGGGCTGGATGGTGGTGAAGTGGTAGCGGCCCTCGGCGTCGGTGACGGTGCGGCCGAAGCCGGTGAAGTTCGGGTCCAGCGGGGCGTCGTGCTGTTCGCGCTGGTGGGCGTAGCGGCCGGCCGAGTTGGCCTGCCAGATCTCGATCAGCTGACCGCGCACCGGGCGCCCGTCGCGGTCGAGCAGCCGCCCGGAGACGGTGATCCGCTCGCCGACCGGTTCGCCGCGGTGGTGCCGGGTGAGGTCGTTGTCGATCCCGGTGATGTCGCGCTCCCCGAAGGCGGGGGAGTGCAGCTCCACCATCTCCGGGTCCTGGGCGGTGTCGATGGCGACCAGCGGCTGCTTGGGGTGGCGCAGCACCGAGGAGCGGTACGGCGCGTAGTCGCGGCGCGGGTGGTGCTCGACGGGCGCGCCGTCGGCGACGCGCTTCTCGTACGCCGCGTGCTCGGCGGCGATCTCCTGGTCGATGTCCTGCTGGGTGAGCGTCATGGCGAGTCCTAGGGGTCAGCGTTCGAGGACGAGGGCGAGGCCCTGGCCCACGCCGATGCAGAGGGTGGCCACACCGGTGCCGGAGCCGCGGCGGGCGAGCTGGTGGGCGACCGTGCCGGCGAGGCGGGCACCGGAGGCGCCGAGGGGGTGGCCGAGCGCGATGGCGCCGCCCTGGGGGTTGAGGACCACCGGGTCGAACTCGGGCCACTCGGCCAGGCAGCCCAGCACCTGGGCGGCGAAGGCCTCGTTCAGCTCCAGCACGTCCAGGTCGGCGAAGGTCCGGCCGGCCCGGGCGAGGGCGCGGTTGACGGCTTCGACGGGGGCGAGCCCGAAGTAGTGCGGGTCGACGGCGTGGATGCCGGTCGCGGAGATCCGGGCCAGCGGTTCCCGGCCGGTGGCCTTCAGGCCCTCCTCGTCGGTGAGCAGCAGGGCGGCGGCGCCGTCGTTGAGCGGAGAGGCGTTCCCGGCGGTCACTGTGCCGTTCTCGGTGCGGAAGGACGGCATGAGCCGGGCCATCGCGGCGAGCGAGGCGTCGGGCCGTACGGACTCGTCCTCGGTGAACAGCTCGGGCTCGCCCTTGCGCCGCGGGACGGGCACGGGCACCGACTCGGCGTCGAACAGGCCCTGTTCGCGGGCGGCGGCCGCCTTGCGGTGGGAGGCGAGGGCGAACTCGTCCTGCTGCTCGCGGGTGATCTTGTGCTTGTCGGCGATCAGTTCCGCCGACTCGCCCAGCGGGACGGTCCACTGCGGGTCCATCCGGGGGTTGACCATGCGCCAGCCGAGGGTCGTGGAGTACAGCTCGGCGTGCCCGGCCGGGAACGGGCGGTCGGACTTGGGCAGCACGTAGGGGGCGCGGGTCATGGACTCCACGCCGCCCGCCACGGCGATGTGCGCGTCGCCGACGGCGATGGCGCGGGCCGCCTGGACCACCGCTTCCAGACCGGAGGCGCACAGCCGGTTGACGGTGACGCCGGGCACGGAGGTGGGCAGGCCGGCCAGCAGGGCGGCCATGCGGGCCACGTTGCGGTTCTCCTCGCCGGCGCCGTTGGCGTTGCCGAGGTACACGTCCCCGATCCGGGCCGGGTCCAGGTCCGGGGTGCGGGCGAGGAGTTCCCGGATCGTGTGGGCGGCGAGGTCGTCGGGGCGTACGGAGGCGAGGGCGCCGTTGTAGCGGCCGATGGGGGTGCGGACGGCGTCGACGACGTACACCGTGTTGAGCGGGTTCACAGCAGGTCCTCGCTGATGATGAGTTCGGCGTCGGTGCGGGCGACGACGTCGTCGGCGGTGACGCCCGGCGCGCACTCGGCCAGGGCGAGCCCCTGCTCGGTGACGTCCAGCACCGCGAGATCGGTGATGATCCGGTTCACACACGCTTTGCCCGTGAGCGGCAGCGTGCACTCCTCGAGGATCTTCGGGGAGCCGTCCTTCGCGGTGTGCGTCATCACGACGATCACCTGCCGGGCGCCGTGCACGAGGTCCATCGCGCCGCCGATCCCGGTGACCAGCTTGCCCGGCACCGCCCAGTTGGCGAGATCGCCGCCGGCGGACACCTGCATCGCGCCGAGCACGGCCACGTCGATGTGCCCGCCCCGGATCATCGCGAAGGACAGCGCCGAGTCGAAGAAGGACGCGCCCGGCAGCACCGTGACGGTCTCCTTGCCCGCGTTGATCAGATCCGGGTCGATCTGGTCGTCGGCGGGGTAGGGGCCGGTGCCCAGGATGCCGTTCTCGCTCTCCAGGACGACCTCGACGCCCTCGGGGAGGTGGTTGGGGATCAGCGTGGGCAGGCCGATGCCGAGGTTGACGTACTGGCCGTCCCGCAGCTCCCGCGCCGCCCGCGCGGCCATCTGTTCGCGTGTCCAGGTCATCAGCCGCTCACCGTCCGCCGCTCGATCTTCTTGTCCGCCGCCTGCTCGGGGGTGAGGGCGACCACCCGCTGCACGAAGATGCCCGGCAGATGCACCGCGTCCGGGTCGATCACGCCGGGCTCGACCAGTTCCTCGACCTCGGCGACGGTGATCCGCCCGGCCATCGCGGCCAGCGGGTTGAAGTTCCGGCTGGACTTGCTGAAGACGAGGTTGCCGTGCCGGTCCCCGCGCGCCGCGCGGACCAGCGCGAAGTCCGTGCGGATGGCGCGTTCGAGGACGTACTCGGTGCCGTCGAACTCCCGCACCTCCTTCGCCGGCGAGGCCAGCGCGACCCCGCCGGAGCCGTCATACCGCCAGGGCAGTCCGCCCTCGGCGACCTGCGTACCCACTCCGGCCGGCGTGTAGAACGCGGGGATCCCGGCGCCGCCCGCCCGCAGCCGCTCGGCCAGCGTGCCCTGCGGGATCAGCTCGACCTCGAGCTCCCCGGCCAGGTACTGGCGGGCGAACTCCTTGTTGGCGCCGATGTAGGAGCCGGTCACGCGGGCGATCCGGCCCGCGGCCAGCAGCACCGCGAGGCCGGTGTCCATGGCCCCGCAGTTGTTGGAGACGACCGAGAGAGAGCCGACTCCGCGCTCGTACAACGCCTGGATCAGCACGTTCGGCACGCCGCTCAGCCCGAACCCGCCGACGGCGAGGGACGCGCCGTCCGGCACGTCGGCCACCGCCTCAGCGGCCGTGGCGACCACCTTGTCCATCCGTGAAGCCCCATCTCTTCGCAATTAATCAGGGCACTGAGTATTTCAGCGAGGTGTCCCTCACGCTGCCACCGGCGCGCGAAACCGTCAAGACCTCAGCTTTTACCGGTTTCTGCCGGGCGACATGCGGCCGGGGTGCCGGGTATTGTTCAGTGCACCTACGAATCGATCAGGGGAGTGCACATGGCCGCGGTGGACCTCACCACCCATCCCGGGCACCTGGCGCGGCGGCTGCAGCAGGCGCACTACCTGCTGTGGAACACGATGGTCTCCGAGGAGATCACCTCACCGCAGTTCGCGGTCATGAACGCGCTCGTCGCCGAGCCGGGCCTCGACCAGCGGACCGTGGGGGAGCGGGTGGGCCTGGACCGGTCGACCGTCGCCGAGGTCATCAGCCGGCTCGGCCGCCGCGGCCTGCTGCACAAGGTGCGCGACCCGCAGGACGGCCGGCGCTTCCTGCTCCGGCTCACCGACGAGGGGCTGCGCACCCACCGCAGGCTGACCGTGCGCACCGCCCGGATGAACCAGGTCTTCCTCGCGCCGCTGTCCGCCGAGGAGCAGACCGTGTTCTTCGACCTGATACGCCGGGTCGCGGACGCGGCGGAGGACCTGCGCAACCCGGCCGAGCCGCTCGCCGCGCAGAGCTGACCGGGCGGGAGCGGCAGGCCGCGCGGCACCCGTCACGGCGCCGGCGCGAACACCACCCACACCTGGCCGTCGGCGAAGTTCACCGGGCTGCCGTCCGCCGCCGTGAACGTCGTACCGTCCGCCGCGGCCGGCCGGGACCAGGAGGCGTCGAAGGACCGGCCGTCGCGCAGCACCTGCGCCTTTCCCGAGCCGACCGTCTCGGTGTACGGCGTGGGGTTGCCGAGCACGTCGTGGTAGCGGGAGGCCGTGACCTTCACGTACTGCACGACGACCGTCGCCGCCGCCACCCGTGCGCCGTCCGTCGTCGTCGTGGGCGTGCCGTCCATCGCGACCAGCCAGCGGTGCCGTCCGGGCGACCAGGTGAAGCCGAAGCGGGCGGCCGGGTAGCGGACGGTGCGCGAGCCGGTGGGGGTGCCACCGGACGGGGCCGGGCCGTAGCGGAACCCGGTCGTCAGCGCCGCCCTGCCCGGGGCGGACGGCAGGAGCCTGCCGGGGTGGACGTAGAGGTTGTGCGGGGCTGCCCTGCCGCCGCCCCGGAAGTAGGCGGCGGGGGCCTCGTCGGGGGACTCGGCCCGCAGCGGCGCCTTGCCGATCAGCGGAAGCAGCTTGTGCTGGGCGCCGGAGAAGGCGAGCGTCGGCCGGTGGAACTGGCGCAGCAGCTCCAGATCCGACGCGCGGGCGCTGCGCACCGGCCCGACGGTCCGGGGGAGCCGGGTCGCGTACACCGCCATCAGCCGGCTCAGTCCGCCCTCCACCTGCTCGGCGTACACCACGTCGGCGGCGTCGAGCCCCGTCTGAGGGCGGGCCGCGGACACGTTGTCGATCTTCACGGCCAGCGGTGAACCGGCCGCCGTGGCCGACGGAGCCGGGGACGACGACGGCGGGGGCGCGGTGTCCGTCTGCCGCGGCGGCCGGGCGTCGTCCCGGCCGTGATGGGTGCAGCCCGCCAGCAGGGAGAGGGCCAGGGCCAGGGTCATCGGAGCGGTCAGCGGTGCCGCGCGTCGTATGCGCGCTCTGTGTCCTTCGCCCATGGCGCCCCCGTTCGTTTGTCCGATTGTGCGCTCGTCGGGTCGCCACTGGCCATACCCGCACGTACGAAGGTGCCCCGGGCCGGCCGGTCGGGAGGGGTTCGGCGCAGATGGCCCCGGGTACCCGGGCGCCACCGCGAAACGCCCACGCGAGCGAGGGAGCGCGACCCCATGAAGGCAGTCACTTGGCAGGGCAGGCGGGACGTCCGGGTCGAGGACGTGCCCGATCCGCGGATCGAGGAGCCCACCGACGCCGTCATCCGGATCACGTCCACGGGACTGTGCGGCTCGGATCTGCACCTGTACGAGGTGCTCACGCCGTTCATGACACCGGGGGACATCCTCGGGCACGAACCGATGGGCATCGTCGAGGAGGTCGGCCCCGCCGTGCCGGATCTCAAGGCCGGCGACAGGGTCGTGGTGCCGTTCCAGATCGCCTGCGGCACCTGCTGGATGTGCCTGACCGGGCTGCCGACCCAGTGCGAGACCACCCAGGTCACCGGCGAGCACATGGGCGCCGCACTGTTCGGCTACACCCGCCTGTACGGCTCGGTGCCCGGCGCCCAGGCCGAGTATCTGCGGGTGCCGCAGGCGCAGTTCGGGCCGATGAAGGTGCCCGAGGGCCCGCCGGACGACCGCTTCGTCTACCTCTCCGACGTCCTGCCCACCGCCTGGCAGGCCGTCGAGTACGCCTCCGTACCCGCCGGCGGCACCCTCGCCGTCCTCGGCCTCGGCCCGATCGGCGCCATGGCGTGCCGCATCGCCAAGGTGCGCGGCGCGGAGCGCGTCTTCGGCGTGGACCTGGTGCCGGAACGGCTGGCCCGGGCCGAGCGGGACGGCGTGCAGACCTACGACATCAGGGCCTTCGACGACGAGAAGGCGCTGGTCAACGCCATCCGCGACGAGACCGCCGGCCGGGGCCCGGACGCCGTGATCGACGCCGTCGGCACCGAGGCGCACGGCAGCGCCGCCGCCAAGCTCGCCCAGACCGCCACCGGGCTGCTGCCCCGCAAGCTCAGCGCGCCCCTCGCGGAACGCTTCAGCGTCGACCGGCTCGGCGCCCTCTACATGGCGATCGACCTGGTCCGGCGCGGCGGCACCATTTCACTGAGCGGTGTGTACGGCGGCATGGCCGACCCGATGCCGATGCTCACCCTGTTCGACAAGCAGATCCAGATGCGCATGGGCCAGGCCAACGTCCGCCGCTGGACCGACGAGATCATGCCGTACCTCGTCGATGACGACCCGCTCGGCGTCGACGACTTCGCCACCCACCGGCTGCCGCTCGCCGAGGCGCCGCACGCCTACGACATGTTCCAGCACAAGCAGGACGGCGCCATCAAGATCCTCATGCAGCCCTGAGTCCGGGCGCCCGCGACGGCCGGCCGTCAGCCGCGCTCCTTCTCGCCGAGGATCTCCGCGAGGTCGTAGCGCACCGGCTCCTCCAGCTGGGCGTAGGTGCAGCTCTCCGGTGTGCGGTCGGGGCGCCAGCGGCGGAAGCGGGCGGTGTGCCGGAAACGCTGCCCGTTCTCCATGTGGTCGTAGGCCACCTCCGCGACCCGCTCCGGCCGCAGCGGCACCCAGGACAGGTCCTTCTTGCCGGACCAGCGGCTCGGCGCGCCGGGCAGCCGGGCCGTCTCGTGGGCGGCCTCGTCCGACCAGGCCGCCCACGGGTGCCCGGCCACGTCGTCCATGCGCAGCGGCTCGAGCTCCTCGACCAGCTCCGCCCGCTTCTTCATCGGGAAGGCCGCCGACACGCCCACGTGCTGCAGAGCGCCCCGGTCGTCGTACAGGCCGAGCAGCAGCGAGCCGACCACCGGGCCGCTCTTGTGGAGCCGGTACCCGGCGACGACGACATCCGCCGTCCGCTCGTGCTTGACCTTGAACATGACCCGCTCGTCCTGCCGGTAGCGCAGGTCGAGGGGCTTGGCGACGACGCCGTCGAGTCCCGCGCCCTCGAACCGCTCGAACCAGTGCCGTGCCACCTCGATGTCGGTCGTCGCGGGCGCCACGTGCACCGGCGGTGTCGCGTCGGCGAGCGCCCGTTCCAGCAGGGCCCGGCGGTCGGTCAGCGCCACGTCGAGCAGGGACTCGTCGTCCAGGGCGAGCAGGTCGAAGGCGACGAAGGACGCCGGGGTCTTTTGGGCCAGCATCCGCACCCGGGAGTCGGCCGGGTGGATCCGCTCGGTCAGCGCGTCGAAGTCCAGATGGCCCTCGCGCGCGATCACGATCTCCCCGTCCAGCACGCACCGCTCGGGCACCCGCTCCGTCAGCGCCTCGACCAGCTCGGGGAAATACCTGGTCAACGGCTTGCCGGTACGGCTGCCCAGCTCCACCTCGGCTCCGTCCCGGAACACGATCGAACGGAACCCGTCCCACTTGGCCTCGTAGTGCATGCCCGGCGGGATCCTCGCCACCGACTTGGCGAGCATGGGCTTCACGGGCGGCATGACGGGGAGATCCATGACACCGATTCTGCTCGCATCCGTCCCGTGCCGCCCGGTATGCGAGCAGCGCGGGGTGCGCCTACCGTGGCCGCATGGGTGCTGCGGTGGAACTGGAGGTGGACGGCCGGACCGTACGGCTGTCCAGCCCGGACAAGGTCTTCTTCCCCGATCGGGGCTTCACCAAGCTCGACCTCGCCCGGTACTACATCGCCGTCGGCCCCGGCATCCTGCGCGCCCTGCGCAACCGCCCCACCACCCTGGAGCGCTACCCGGACGGCGTCGGCGGCGAGTGGTTCTTCCAGAAACGGGCCCCGAAGGGCATGCCCGACTGGATCCCGACCGCCCACATCACGTTCCCGAGCGGCCGCAGCGCCGACGAGATGTGCCCCACCGAGCAGGCCGCCGTCGTCTGGGCCGCCCAGTACGGCACGCTCACCTTCCACCCCTGGCCGGTGCGCGCCACGGACGTCGACCACCCCGACGAGCTCCGCATCGACCTCGACCCGCAGCCCGGCACCGACTACGACGACGCGGTCCGCGCCGCCCACGAACTGCGCGCCGTCCTCGACGAGTTCGGCGGGCTGCGCGGCTGGCCGAAGACCTCCGGCGGCCGGGGCCTGCACGTCTTCGTGCCGATCGAACCGCGCTGGACCTTCACCCAGGTGCGCCGCGCCGCGATCGCCGTCGGCCGGGAGATGGAACGCCGGATGCCCGAACGGGTGACGATCAAGTGGTGGAAGGAGGAACGCGGCAGCCGTATCTTCCTCGACTACAACCAGACGGCCCGTGACCGCACCATCGCCTCCGCCTACTCCGTGCGCCCCCGCCCGAACGCCACGGTCTCCGCGCCCCTGCGCTGGGACGAGGTCGGCGTCGCCCGCCCCGCCGACTTCGACCTCGCCACCATGCCGGCCCGCTTCGCCGAAGCCGGCGACGTCCACGCCGACATGGACGACCACGCCTACTCCCTGGAGGCCCTGCTCGAGCTGGCCCGCCGGGACGAACACGACCACGGCCTGGGCGATCTGCCGTACCCGCCCGAGTATCCGAAGATGCCCGGCGAACCCAAACGCGTCCAGCCGAGCCGGGCCCGCAAGGAGCCGACGTCCTGAGACCCTCGCGGCTCGGCCGGTGCGCCCGCTCGCGGTTATCCTGACCCGCAGCCGCCGATGAGGAGAGTCCCGAAGTGACCGAGGCAGTGTCGCGTCCCACGCTGGAGGCCGTGGCCGCGCGGGCCGGAGTGTCCCGGGCCACGGTGTCGCGGGTGGTCAACGGCGGCGACGGGGTGCGCGAGCCTCTGGCCGAGCGGGTACGGCAGGCCGTCGCGGAGCTGGGCTACGTCCCCAACCAGGCCGCCCGCAGCCTCGTCACCCGGCGGCACGACGCCGTCGCCGTCGTCATCGCCGAGCCCGAGACCCGGGTCTTCGCCGACCCCTTCTTCGCGCTGCAGCTGCGCGGCATCAGCAAGGAACTGACCGCCCACGACAACCAGTTGGTGCTGCTGCTCACCGAGGGCCGGGACGACCACGCGCGCGTGGCCCGGTATCTCGCCGGAGGCCATGTCGACGGCGCGCTCGTCTTCTCCCTGCACCTCGACGACCCGCTGCCCGGCCTCATCCACGACGCCGGGGTGCCCACCGTGTTCGGCGGGCGGCCCGGCTGGGGCGACGACGGCCGCGCGAGCGGCGCCGCGCGCCGCACGGAGGACGTCCCGGACGTGGTGTACGTCGACTGCGACAACCGGGGCGGGGCCCGCGCGGCCGTACGGCATCTGGTGGCACTCGGCCGCACACGCGTCGCGCACCTCACCGGCGTGCTGGACCAGACGTCGGCGGTGGACCGGCTCGACGGCTACCGGGACGTCATGGCCCAGGTGCCGGGCGGGTACGACCCCCGGCTGGTCGTGGAGAGCGACTTCACCCCGGCCGGCGGCGAACGCGCCATGCGCGAGCTGCTCGACCGCTGCCCGGACGTGGACGCCGTGTTCGCCGCCAACGACCTGACCGCGCTCGGCGCCCTGCGGGTGCTGCGCGCGAGCGGCCGCCGGGTGCCCGAGGACGTGGCCGTGATCGGCTTCGACGACATGCTGCCCGTCGCCGAGGAGGCCGACCCACCGCTGACGACGGTCCGTCAGGACATCGAGGGCATGGGCCGCCTCATGGCCCGCCTGCTGCTGCGCGGCCTGTCCGACGGCCGTGAGCGGGGCAGCGGCGGCGAGCGCACCGGCGGCCCGGACCGGACCCGGGCCGCGGCGGACGAAACGCCCCACGGGGGCGTGATCGTGCCGACCACGCTGATACGACGGGCGTCCGCCTAGCCACCCGACGACGGACCGAGCACACCGATGCGGGGCGTGCGCCGGCCGGCGGGACCCGGCGGAGCCGGCCGTCTCACCCCTGCCGGGACTCGCTCTTGATGACCGCGAAGCGGGCGCCGTACGGGTCGGCCAGCTTGGCCATGCGGCCGACGCCCTCCATGGTCGTCGCCGGCATCCGCACCCGGCCGCCGAGCTGCTGCGCCTTCTCCACCACCGAGTCCGTGTCCTCGACCTCGAAGTACGGCAGCCAGTACGGGCCGCTCCCGGTTTCGGACGGGTCGTCGGCCAGCGGCACGACGCCGCCGAACATCGCGTCCTCCCCGCCGGTGGACGGGTTGACGCAGGTGTAGGTCCCGCCGGGGAAGGGTGCAGCGGAGGTCTCCAGGCCGAGCACCTGGTGGTAGAAGGCGGCGGCCGCCGCGATGTCCGGGGTGTACAGCTCGACCCAGCACAGCGAGCCCGGCTCGCTCGCCACGTCGATGCCCTTGGTCCGGCCCGGCTGCCAGATCCCGAAGGCCACGTGCGCCTGGTCGGCCAGGACGGCCATGTGCCCCTGGCCCATCACGTCCATCGGCTGGACCAGCACGCTGCCGTGGGCCTGCTCGGCCGCCTTGGCGGTGGCCTGCGCGTCCGCGCTCTGAAAGTACACCGTCCAGGACGGCGGGCCCTGTTCGGGGCCGGACTGCATGCCGCCCGCGACGGTCCTGCCGTCCAGCTGGAAGAAGCCGTAGCCGCCGGCTTCCGGCCCGGCCGACTGGAGCTGCCAGCCGAAGAGACCGCCGTAGAAGGCGGCGGCGCCGTCGATGTCGGGAGTGGCGACGTCGATCCAGTTCGGAGCGCCGTCGACGAAACGGGTGGTGAGCATCTTCGCCCTCCTCGCAAGGGGTCCCGTCCTCTGCACTGCCGAGTCTGGCACCCCCCACTGACAATCGCGGCCGGAGCGCCGCGACGCGCCGGGCCGCGCCCGCTCTCACCATGGGTGACCGGCCGCGCTCGCCGGGTTTTCGCCCCGGGCCCGCGCGCCGCCGTGCGCCGGGGCGGTGCCCGGGAGCATCATCGGAGCGGCCGGAGGCCCTGCCCCGCCGCGTTGACCCGGCGTTGATCGAACGTTTTTCGCCGCACGGCACGATCCTGGCCATGCACTTCGAAGCGATCACCCCGGCCGACGAGACCTGGCAGGCGCAGGCCCTGTGCGCGCAGACCGGGCCGGAATTCTTCTTCCCCGAGCCCGGCAGCTCGGTGCGCGAGGCGAAGCGCATCTGCGCCATGTGCGAGCTGCGCCCCGCCTGTCTGGACTACGCGCTGGCCAACGACGAGCGGTTCGGCGTCTGGGGCGGCCTGTCCGAGAAGGAGCGCCTCGCCCTGCGCCGCACGTCCCGCTGACACACGCCACGCCGAGCCGGCCCAGCTGCCCGGTGAACGGGACTGCGACACCGAGCCGAGGCTGACGCCGACGGGGAGTCGAAGAGGTCGCCGAGGCGGAGTCGATGCGGACGCCGAGGCAGGGTCGAGGCAGATGCCCGGATGAAGCGGACGGCGAGATGCCGGGCCGGGGTAACCTTCGCCCCGAGCCGAGGCTGACGCCGCCGCCGAGTGGAAGCCGACGCCCAGTTGACGCCGAAGCCGACGCCGGGATGCCGAGCCGAGGCGAATGCCTGCCCCGAGCCGAAGCAGACGGCGATGCCGGCGCGACCCGGCCGTCCACCCCCGGGAGCGGACGCCCGGAGCGCTCACCGGGCCGGCGGCCGGCGTCGCGGTGCCGGGCGTCAGAGCGCGGCGCGGCTCGCCATCCGGGCCTTGCGGGCGGCCAGCCTCTCGTCGAACTTCGCGGCCTCCGCGTCCAGGCCGCCCATGAACAGGCCGAGTTCCTCCTGCGCCTGGCGCCCCTCGGGGCCGAGGCCGTCGATCTCCATGACCTTCAGGAAGCGCAGCACGGGCTGCAGCACGTCGTCGTGGTGGATGCGCAGGTTGTAGACCTCGCCGATGGCCATCTGCGCGGCGGCCCGCTCGAAGCCGGGGATCCCGTGGCCGGGCATGCGGAAGTTCACCACGACGTCCCGGACCGCCTGCATGGTCAGGTCGGGTGCCAGCTCGAACGCGGCCTTCAGCAGATTCCGGTAGAAGACCATGTGCAGGTTCTCGTCGGTCGCGATGCGGGCCAGCATGCGGTCGCAGACCGGATCGCCCGACTGGTGCCCGGTGTTGCGGTGCGAGATCCGGGTGGCCAGTTCCTGGAAGGCGACGTAGGCGATCGAGTGCAGCATCGAGTGCCGGTTGTCGGACTCGAAGCCCTCGCTCATGTGGGACATGCGGAAGCGTTCCAGCTTGTCCGGGTCCACCGCGCGCGAGGTGAGCAGATAGTCGCGCATCACGATGCCGTGCCGGCCCTCCTCGGCCGTCCAGCGGTGCACCCAGGTGCCCCACGCGCCGTCGCGGCCGAAGAGCGAGGCGATCTCGTGGTGGTAGCTCGGCAGGTTGTCCTCGGTGAGCAGGTTGACCACCAGGGCGATACGCCCGATCTCGGTCACCTTGGACTGCTCCTTGTCCCAGGCCTCGCCGTCCTCGAACAGGCCGGGGAAGTTGCGGCCGTCGCTCCAGGGCACGTACTCGTGCGGCATCCAGTCCTTGGCGACCGTCAGATGCCGGTTCAGTTCCTTCTCGACCACTTCCTCCAGTGCGAACAGCAGTCGTGCGTCGGTCCATGCGGACGTGCTGCCGAGGTGAGGGGAAGTGATCGTCACGTGAACTCCAGGGGACGCCGAACAACGGGCAGAAGGGGACGGGCCGGCGAGCGGTGCCGGAAACCTACGTGATCGTAGGCTACGAAACCGTAGGTTACGAAGCCGTAGGTTAAGGTTGCTGTAAAGATCGCTGATCAGCGTGGCCGTACCCGCCTCGGCCCACCCCGTGTCCCCGCGCCGTCGCCGAGCGCCCCGGAGGCGCCGACGGCCCCGGGACCTGCGGATCCCGGAGCCGTCGCGGACAGGGAGGGTGAGCGTCAGGCGTACAACTCCCGCAGCCGCACCGAGAGACACGTCACACAGCCCTCCAGCTTCTCGAACTCGCTGATGTCCACGGTGACCACCTCGTGCCCCAGATCGGTCAGCAGCTCCGCGGTCTTCGGGGCGCTCGCCGCCATCAGCAGCTTGTGGCCGCCGAGCAGCACCACGTGCGCGCCGGACTCCTCCGGCACCGACAGGAAGCCGGGGAACAGCGACGGACGGTCCACCTTCGGGATGTGCCCGATCACCGTGCCGTCGGGCAGCGCGGTCACCGCCGACTTCAGGTGCAGCACCTTGCTGACCGGCACGGCCACCACGCGTGCGCCCAGCGGCTCGAACGCGGCCCGCAACTGCTGCACACCGGCCGCGTTGGTGCGCCCGCCACGGCCGACGTACACCGTGTCGCCGACCTTCAGCACGTCACCGCCGTCCAGCGTGCCCGGCTCCCAGATCCAGTTCACCGAGCAGCCGAGGCGCGCCACCGCCTCCTCCACGCCGACGGTCTCCATGCGCCGGGACTCCGCGCCCGGCCGGGTGATCAACGCGACGTTCCTGTACATGACGACGGTGTCCTCGACGAACACCGAGTCCGGGCAGTCGTCCTCGGGGTCGACCTCGACCGTCTCCCAGCCGTGCGTGCGCAGGGCCTCGACGTAGGCCTCCCACTGCTCGACGGCGAGCCCGACATCGACCTTCTCCCGCTCGATGTGCGTCACCAGGCCTTCGGCGAGGCGGGGGCTGGGGCGGCGGACGAGGGCCTTCTTGCTGGGCACGAGGGGCCTTTCGAATCGGTGGTGCGGTGGTGGTGCCGGTGTACGCGGCACCGATCCGCCATCATGCAGGCCCCGGCGGCCCGGACAAAACCCTCGTTGTCAGGCTGTGGCCCTCCTGAGATGCGCCACGTCGTCCGGCGTGATCTCCGTCAGTTCCCCCTCCTCCATCAGCAGCCAGCGGGTGATGCCCACCGACTCCAGGAACGGCAGATCGTGGCTGGCCACCATCAGCGCACCCTCGTACGACTCCAGGGCCGAGGTCAGCTGCCGCACGCTGGCCATGTCGAGGTTGTTGGTCGGCTCGTCGAGCAGCAGCAGCTGGGGCGCCGGCTCGGCGAGCAGCAGGGCGGCCAGGGCCGCCCGGAACCGCTCGCCGCCCGACAGCGTGGCCGCCTTCTGGTCGGCCCGCGCGCCCCGGAACAGGAAGCGGGCGAGGCGCGCCCGGACCCGGTTGTTGGTGGCGTCCGGCGCGAACCGGGCCACGTTCTCGGCGACCGTCAGGTCGTCGTCCAGCACGTCCAGCCGCTGGGGCAGAAAACGCAGCGGCACGTGCGCGCGTGCCTCTCCGGAGACCGGCGCCAGTTCCCCGGCGACGGTCCGCAGCAGCGTCGTCTTCCCGGCGCCGTTGCGGCCGACGAGCGCGATCCGCTCCGGGCCCCGCAGATCGAGGATGCCCCGCACTCGCGCGCCGTAGGCCATGGCGAGGTTCTCCAGGGTGAGTACCTGCCGGCCGGGCGGCACGGTCGTGTACGGCAGGTCGACGCGGATCTCGTCGTCGTCCCGCACCGCTTCCACCGCCTCGTCCAGGCGCTCCCTGGCCTCGGCGAGCCGCTCCTCGTGCATGATGCGGTGCTTGCCCGCGGACTCCTGGGCGGCGCGTTTGCGGGCGCCCATGACGATCTTCGGTTCGCGCTTGGCGTCCCACATCTTCTGCCCGTACCGCTTGCGGCGGGCCAGTTTCACCTGAGCGTCGGACAGTTCGCGCTTCTGCTTGCGCACATCGGCCTCGGCGACGCGCAGCATCCGCTCGGCGGCCTCCTGCTCCACGGCGAGGGCCTCCTGGTACGCCGAGAAGGTGCCGCCGTACCAGGTGACCTCCCCGGAGCGCAGGTCCGCGATCTGGTCGACCAGGTCGAGCAGTTCCCGGTCGTGGCTGACGACGACCAGCACGCCCGGCCATGCGGCGACGGTCTGGTACAGCCGGCGGCGCGCGTACAGGTCGAGGTTGTTGGTGGGTTCGTCCAGCAGCAGCACGTCCGGGCGGCGCAGCAGCAGCGCCGCCAGCCGCAGCAGCACGGACTCGCCTCCGGAGACCTCGCCGACGGTGCGGTCCAGGCCGATGTGGCCGAGGCCCAGCTCGCCGAGGGTGACGAGGGCGCGCTCCTCGACGTCCCAGTCGTCGCCCAGCGTCTCGAAGTGCTCCTCGGCCGCGTCGCCCGCCTCGATGGCGTGCAGCGCGGCCCGCCGGCCGGCGATGCCGAGGGCCTCGTCGACGCGGAGCGCGGTGTCGAGGGTGACGTTCTGCGGCAGGTGTCCGATCTCGCCGGAGACCTTGACGGTGCCGTCGGCCGGGGTGAGTTCCCCGGCCAGCAGCTTCAACAGGGTCGACTTCCCCGAGCCGTTGCTGCCGACGAGGCCCGTGCGGCCGGGGCCGAAGGCGATGTCGAGGCCGTCGAAGACGGCGGTGCCGTCGGGCCAGGCGAAGGACAGGGACGTGGCGGTGAGGGAAGATGACATGAGGGCCTCGCAGGGTTTCGTGCGGTCGGTGGGCGCATGTCGAGACACCGCGAGGCGGAAACCGAAGGGCCGTGGGCGAAGAGGCCATGAAAAAAGGCCTGTGCCGGAGGACGGCTCGGACGCCGAGGTCGCAACGCCGCGCGCGCACCCGAACGGTGCGACGCGATGTCTCGGGACCTCAGACGAGCAACGTCCTTCTCCAATCGACGGCAACAGGACCGAGACTGACGGTAGAAGGGCGTCAGAGGGCTGTCAACGCAATTAAAAAGCGGCTCAGCAGGCGTCGCGCATCAGGACGGCCAGGTCGTGGTCCAGGTCCAGCTGGAGGTGTTCCAGACCGACGGGCACGAGGGCGCTGCATGCCTCCAGGAAGCGCCGGATCTCGCCCGAACGCACGTGCACGACGGCGGTGCCCTCGGGTGCGTGGAACTCCAGCACCGTGCGGTCGTACCCGTACGGCCGCACCCGCACGTCCCCGTGTCCCTCGGGCCCCTGCAGCCCGGCCGTGAGCAGCTCGCGGGAGAAGGTCCAGCACACCTCGACCCCTTCGAGCGTGGCCGGGGCGGGGAAGGTCATGACGACGGCGAACGGATCGCTCCGGTCGTAGCGCAGCGTGGCGGGAATGCTCGGCATACGCGGTGCGGCGGCGACGAGCCGCGCCTCTACGGGCTGCTCGATGACGGTGGACAACGCCCTGCTCCCTCGTGACGGCCTGACTGCGCCCGGGTGTACGCCACCCGGCAGTGGAAGAGACGACGGATCCGGCCGATCCGTGCACACACAGCACGAGTGACCTCGGTCACCGCATTCATGCACGCCGGGGCGCCGGCCGTTCCCGCCCGGGCGACGGGCAGTTGGCCTCTGGACGGCACCCGCCCGGTGGGCTAGCTTCGCCCGCCATGAGGCGCATGGGGAGCACACGACGCACGGGACGCACGAGCAGACTGGTGGCGGCAGGGGTGGCGTGCGGGGCGGCGCTCGCCGCGCTGACCGTGCCGGCGGCCGAGGCCGCGCCGCCCGGGCAGAGGAGTGTGCACTGGGCGCCGAAGGACCCCGGCACCCCGCAGGTCCGCTTCCGGGGGCTCGCGGCCGTCGACCGGCGCACCGCCTGGCTGGCCGGCACCGGCGGCACGGTGCTGCGCACCACGGACGGCGGAGCGAGCTGGCGCGACGTCTCCCCGCCCGGCGCGCAGGACCTGCAGTTCCGGGACGTCGAGGCGTTCGACGCGCGGCACGCCGTGGTGCTGGCCATCGGCGAGGGCGAGGCGTCCCGCGTGTACCGCACCGAGGACGGCGGGGCCACCTGGACGGAGTCCTTCCGCAACACCGACCCCGCCGCGTTCTACGACTGCATGGCCTTCTTCGACCGCCGGCACGGCCTCGCGATGAGCGACCCCGTGGACGGGCGGTTCCGCATCCTGTCCACCAGTGACGGCGGCCGCTCCTGGCGGGTGCTGCCCTCGGCCGGGATGCCGCCCGCCCTGGACGGCGAGGCGGGCTTCGCCGCCAGCGGGCAGTGCCTGGTCACCTCCGGCCCCGAGGACGTGTGGCTGGCCACCGGCGGCGGCGCCCACGCGCGCGTGCTGCACTCCGCCGACCGCGGGCTGACCTGGACCGCCGCCGACACACCGCTGCCCGCCGGCGATCCCGCCAAGGGCGTCTTCGCGCTCGCCTTCCGCGACCGCGACCACGGCCTCGCCGTCGGCGGCGACTACCGCCCCGACCAGCCCTCGCCGCGGGCCGCCGCCGTCACCGCCGACGGCGGCCGCACCTGGACCCCGGCCGCCACACCCCCGCCCGCCTACCGCTCCGGCGCCGCCTGGCTCCCGCACAGCCGCACCGCCGCACTCGCCGTGGGCCCGACCGGCACCGACCTCACCACCGACGCGGGCCGCACCTGGCGCACGATCGACACCGGCTCCTACGACACCGTGGACTGCACGCCCGACCTCGGCTGCTGGGCGGCCGGCGAACAGGGCAGGGTGGCGCGGCTGGAACGCTGAGGTAGACGTCCGGAACCGGGGGTACTCGTTTCCCGCAGCAAAGGACCTGCGCAAGACCCTTGCGCGGGCCCGCCGCACAGGAAGGGAGCGATCATGCCGGCCGGTTCCAGCGCCAAGCGCGAGCGGCAGTACGAGCACATCAAGAAGAGCGCGCAGGACCGGGGCGAGAGCACCGGGCGCGCCAAGGAGATCGCCGCGCGGACGGTCAACAAGGAACGCGCCCGCTCCGGCGAGTCGAAGACCGCGAGCCGCAGCTCCACGCAGGACATGTCGTCCGGCAAGCGCGGCGGTCAGCGGTCCGGCAACCGGGTCGGCTCGCACGGCCCGACCCGCGACCAGCTGTACAACGAGGCGAAGCAGCGCGGCATCGAAGGCCGTTCGCACATGAACAAGGACGAGCTGCAGCGCGCGCTGAACGCCAAGAAGGGATAGCCGCGGCGATCAGACCGATCAGTCCGGTGTCTGCCGGTGGCGCGCCAGCTCCGGCGCCGTCTTCGTGGCGATGAACTCCGTGATGCGGTACGTGCACACGCTGCCGGTCAGGAAGGGGTCGCCCGCCACGATCTTTTCGATGCGTGCGCGGTCCTCGGCGACGGCGAGGATCACCCCGCCGTCGCGGGGCTCCATGCGCCCCGAGGCCAGGAAGAGGCCCTTCTCGTACTGCTCTTCCAGCCAGGCCACATGGTCCGGCAGCAGCGCGTCGACGGCGTCGAGGGGTGCGGTGTAGGTCAGCTCCAGCACGAACATGATCGCGAGCCTACCCCCCGCTCCTCCGGGGCGCCGCAGAACCGTACAGTCGACGTCACCATGACGACCGTAGGCGTACCGGCGGGCTGGCCCGCGACCGAGGAAGAGGCCCGCGCGGTCCAGGACGAACTGCGCGGGCGCGTGGTGCTCGACGAACCGGGACCCGAGCCCCGGACCGGCCGGGTCACCGGCGTCGACGTCGCCTACGACGACGAGCACGACCTCGTCGCCGCGGCGGCCGTCGTGCTCGACGCCGTCACCCTGGACGTGGTGGCCCAGGCGACGGCCGTCGGCCGGGTCTCGTTCCCGTATGTGCCCGGCCTGCTCGCCTTCCGCGAGATCCCGGCCGTCCGGGCCGCCCTGGAGCGGCTGCCCTGCCCACCCGGCCTCGTCGTGTGCGACGGCTACGGCCTCGCCCACCCGCGCCGCTTCGGCCTCGCGAGCCACCTCGGCGTGCTCACCGGCCTGCCGGTGATCGGCGTCGCCAAGAACCCGTTCACCTTCACCTACGAAGAACCCGGCGCACGGCGGGGCGGCGCTGCCCCGCTGCTCGCCGGGGACGAGGAGGTCGGGCGCGCGCTGCGCACCCGCGACGGCGTCAAACCGGTCTTCGTCTCCGTCGGCCACCGGGTGAGCCTGGACAACGCCGTCGCCCACACCCTCGCACTGACCCCGCGCTACCGGCTGCCGGAGACCACCCGCCAGGCGGACGCCCTGTGCCGCCGGGCCCTGCGGGAGGCGGCACACGGCTGCGGCGCCCGCTGAGCGCGCGGCGGCGGGCCGGGACGCCCGTCCGGCGCCCGGCGGCGTCCGCCGCGAGAGTCTCAGCGGGACCGGGAGGCGCCCGCGTCCGTGGCCGCTACCCGGAAGGTGATGCCCGCGGCGCGCAGTCGCCCGGTCAGGGCGTCGCCCATCGCCTGCGCCGTGGTGACCTGTCCGGCCGTGGGCGGCAGGTCGTCGAAGAGCAGGCTGAGGGCCGCCTCGGCGAACATCTTCGCCGTCTCGTCGTATCCGGGGTCGCCGCCCGCCACCTCCGTGAACACGCGCCGGCCGCCGCCCTCGCCGACGAACCGCACCGCGAACCGGCTCCGTGCCCGCCGCTCCGCGGGCGGGCCGTCCCCCGGCCGCAGCCGGCCCGACAACCAGCGCCGCGCGGGCGGCAGTTGGGCGGCCGCCAGCACCGCGCCGACGGTGGCGACCCCGCCCAGAGCCACCGGCAGCCGCCGCACGGCGGCGTAGTGCCGGTAGCGGAAGTCGGGGCCGTACCGGTCGAGGGCCCTGGCCGAGCGGCGCACGATCTGCGGGTCCACGGTCGGCAGCGGCAGCGCCCAGGCGCCGATCTCCCCGGCGAACACCGGCACGCCAGGCGCCGCCGTGGTCCGGCGCCCGATCAGCCGCGGCTCGTGCCGGCGCCGCTCGCGCGCCGCGGCCAGCAGCTGAGGGCCGCGGGCGAACTGGTTCAGCGCCGAGGCCAGGGTGCCGCCGGAGAAGGCGGCGTCGACGGACACATAGCCGTCCACGGTGAGCGGGACCCCCTCCGGCAGCTGCCGGACGGTGAAGTACACACCCAGGTCGTGCGGCACGGAGTCGAAGCCGCAGGCGTGCACCAGGCGTGCGCCCGTCTCGCGCGCGCGTGCGTCGTGCCGGACGTACGTGAGGTCCACGAACTCCGGCTCGCCCGTCAGGTCCAGATACCGGTGTCCGCGCAGGCGGCGACCAGTTCCTCGCCGTGGAGCACGTACGGCCCGACGGTGGTGGCGACCACGCGCGCGTGCTCGGCGAGGGCGCGCAGGGTCGCGGGCTCGCTCACGTCGGCCCGCAGCACGCCGATCTCCTCCGCGCCGGGCAGCCGCTCGCGCAGCCGCTCCAGCCGGCCCTCGTCGCGGCCGGCCACCGCCCAGCGCAGGTCCTTCGGCGCGTGCGCGGCGAGATACTCCGCCGTGAGGGCGCCGACGAAGCCGGTGGCTCCGAAGAGCACGAGATCGTAAGGACGGTCCGTCCTGTTCAGCCTGCTCATGACACCCCTTGGTCCCGCAGCCCGCGCCGCTGTCGGTGGCTGAGGCTAGCGTGAGGAGTGCGAGTGCCGACGACCAGCCCGGAGGCAGCGGTGGCCGCAGCCAGGAACGCCCCGACGAATGGGAAGAAACTGCCCGCGTCCGCGCTCGGGCCACCAGGCCCCGGCGGCCCCGGCCCGTGCCCGGCACCGGCGCCCCGCCGAGCGCCGCCACCGCGCCTCGGCCGCCGCAGACCCTCTGCCACGCCGCCCGCACCCTGACCGGCACCCAGCGCCGACCCGGTGCCGCGGACAGGCACCGAGGCGGCCCTGAGGCTCGGCCACCGGCGCCCCGCCGCCGGTGGCTCGACGGAGGACCCCGTCCGGAACCGCCCCCGGCGGCCCTCCAGAACGGTCCCGGCACACGCGCCTCTCACTCTCCCGGGTGATCGGCGCGGCTCCGGGCACTCGACTAAGCGCTTGCTCGTTAGGTCTTGTGTCCGGTGGAACACGTTCTTAGCATCACCGGTGTTACATCGTTTGTGTCACACACGCTGGGGAGCAGAGCATGACGACGGCAGGGACGCCGGCGGCGCCGGGCAGCGGTCCGCTCTCCGGCGTGCGCGTGGTGGAGCTGGCCGGCATCGGGCCGGGCCCGTTCGCCGCCATGCTCCTCGCCGACCTCGGCGCGGACGTGGTCCGCGTGGACCGCCCGGGCGGCCCCGGCCTCGGGATCGACCCCGCGTACGACGTGACCAACCGCAACAAGCGCTCGGTCGTGATCGACCTGAAGGCGCCCGACGGCCCCGCGCGCGTGCTGGACCTCGCCGAGCGCGCCGACATCCTCCTCGAGGGCTACCGTCCGGGCGTCGCCGAGCGGCTCGGCGTCGGCCCCGAGCAGTGCCGCGCCCGCAACCCCCGCCTGGTGTACGGCCGGATGACCGGATGGGGCCAGGACGGTCCCCTCGCCGACCGCGCGGGCCACGACGTGGCCTACATCGCGGTCACCGGCGCCCTCGGCATGACCGGCCGCCCGGACGAGCCTCCGGTCTTCCCCGCCAACCTGCTCGGGGACTACGCGGGCGGCGCCCTCTACCTGGCCGTCGGCGTGCTCGCCGCCCTGCACCACGCGCGCGTGACCGGCGCCGGGCAGGTCGTCGACGCCGCCATCGTCGACGGCACGGCCCACCTGTCCGCGATGATCCACGGCATGCTCGCGGCCGGCGGCTGGCAGGACCGGCGCGGCGCCAACCTCCTCGACGGCGGCTGCCCCTACTACGGCACCTACGAGACCGCCGACGGCCGGTACATGGCGGTCGGCGCCCTGGAGGGCCGGTTCTACGCCGAGTTCCTGCGCCTGCTGGGCCTGGAGGACCTGGCGCCGGCCCACACGGACCCCACCCGCTGGGGCGAGCTGCGCGAGCGCGTCGCCGCCCGCTTCAAGTCCCGCACCCGGGACGAGTGGACCCGGGTCTTCCAGGGCACCGACGCCTGCGTCGCCCCGGTGCTGTCGCTGCGCGAGGCCCCGCACCACCCGCACCTGGCCGCCCGCGGCACCTTCACCGACCACGCCGGCATCACCCAGCCGGCCCCCGCCCCCCGTTTCTCCGCCACCCCCGCCTCCGTCCGCACCGGCCCCGCCCTGCCCGGCGCCGACACGGACGCGGTGGCCCGCGACTGGGGGACACCCGCACTCGTGAACCACGACCCGGTCACCGACGCCGGCTGACCCCGGCCCCCCGCTCGGCCCACCCTCTGCGAAAGGCACACCAGTGAGCACCGAAGCGTACGTGTACGACGCGATCCGCACCCCGCGCGGCCGCGGCAAGGCGAACGGCGCCCTGCACGGCACGAAGCCCGTCGACCTGGTGGTCGGGCTGATCCACGAGATCCGCGACCGCTTCCCCGGCCTCGACCCGGCCGCCGTCGACGACATCGTGCTCGGCGTCGTCAGCCCGGTCGGCGACCAGGGCTCCGACATCGCCCGGATCGCGGCGATCGCCGCCGGCCTGCCCGACACGGTCGCGGGCGTGCAGGAGAACCGCTTCTGTGCCTCCGGCCTGGAGGCCGTCAACCTGGCCGCCGCGAAGGTCCGCTCCGGCTGGGAGGACCTGGTCCTGGCGGGCGGCGTGGAGTCCATGTCCCGGGTGCCCATGGCCTCCGACGGCGGCGCCTGGTTCAACGACCCGATGACCAACCTCGCCGTCGACTTCGTGCCGCAGGGCATCGGCGCCGACCTCATCGCCACCATCGAGGGCTTCTCCCGCCGCGACGTCGACGAGTACGCGGCCCTGTCCCAGGAGCGCGCCGTCACCGCGTGGAAGGAGGGCCGCTTCGAACGCTCCGTCGTCCCCGTCAGGGACCGCAGCGGCCTGGTCGTCCTCGACCACGACGAGCATCCGCGCCCCGGCACCACCGCCGACTCCCTCGCGAAGCTCAAGCCGTCCTTCGCGGACATCGGCGAACTCGGCGGCTTCGACGCCGTGGCGCTGCAGAAGTACCACTGGGTGGAGAAGATCGACCACGTCCACCACGCGGGCAACTCCTCCGGCATCGTGGACGGCGCCTCCCTCGTCGCGATCGGCTCCAAGGAGGTCGGCGAGCGCTACGGCCTCACCCCGCGTGCGCGGATCGTCTCCGCCGCCGTCTCCGGCTCCGAGCCCACCATCATGCTCACCGGCCCCGCCCCCGCCAGCCGCAAGGCGCTGGCCAAGGCCGGCCTCACCATCGACGACATCGACCTGGTCGAGATCAACGAGGCGTTCGCCGCGGTCGTGCTGCGCTTCGTCAAGGACATGGGCCTGACCCTGGACAAGGTCAACGTCAACGGCGGCGCGATCGCCCTCGGCCACCCGCTCGGCGCGACCGGCGCCATGATCCTCGGCACCCTCGTGGACGAACTGGAGCGCCAGGACAAGCGCTACGGCCTCGCCACCCTGTGCGTCGGCGGCGGCATGGGCATCGCCACCGTCGTCGAGCGCGTCTGAACTCCCCGCGGAATCACCGGACCTCAACGAAAGAACACTGTCATGACCGAGAGCACCACGATCCGCTGGGAACAGGACGCCACCGGTGTCGTCACCCTCGTCCTGGACGACCCCAACCAGTCCGCGAACACCATGAACGAGGCCTTCCGGGCCTCCATCACGGCGATCGCCGACCGCGCGGAGGCCGAGAAGGACTCCATCCGCGGCATCGTCTACACCTCCGCCAAGAAGACCTTCTTCGCGGGCGGCGACCTCAAGGACATGATCAAGGCCCGGCCCGAGGACGCCCAGCGCGTCTTCGACACCGCGACCGCGATCAAGAGCGCGCTGCGCCGCATCGAGACACTCGGCAAGCCGGTCGTCGCCGCCGTCAACGGCGCGGCCCTGGGCGGCGGTTACGAGATCGCGCTCGCCTCCCACCACCGCATCGCGCTGGACACCCCCGGTTCCAAGATCGGGCTGCCCGAGGTCACCCTGGGCCTGCTGCCCGCGGGCGGCGGCGTCACCCGCACCGTGCGCCTGATGGGCATCACCGACGCGCTGCTGAAGGTGCTGCTGCAGGGCACCCAGTACAACCCGCGCCGCGCCCTGGAGAACGGCCTGGTCCACGACCTGGCCGCGACCGAGGAGGAGATGCTCGCCAAGGCGCGCGCCTTCATCGACGCCCACCCCGAGTCCCACCAGCCCTGGGACGTCCCCGGCCACAAGATCCCGGGCGGCACCCCCGCGCACCCGAAGTTCGCCGCCAACCTGCCCGCGTTCCCGGCCAACCTGCGCAAGCAGACGAACGGCGCCCCCTACCCGGCCCCGCGCGCCATCATGGCCGCGGCCGTCGAGGGATCCCAGGTCGACTTCGAGACCGCGAGCACCATCGAGACCCGCTACTTCACCGAGCTGGTCACCGGGCAGACCGCCAAGAACATGATCCAGGCGTTCTTCTTCGACCTCCAGGCGGTCAACTCCGGCGCCAACCGCCCCAAGGGCGTCGAGCCGCGCCAGGTCCGCCGGGTCGCCGTGCTCGGCGCGGGCATGATGGGAGCCGGCATCGCCTACTCCTGCGCCCGCGCGGGCATCGACGTCGTGCTGAAGGACGTCTCCCTGGAGGCGGCCGTCAAGGGCAAGGGCTACTCCGAGCAGCTGTGCGCCAAGGCCGTCGCCAAGGGCCGTACCAGCCAGGAGAAGGGGGACGCGCTGCTGGCCCGGATCACGCCCACGGCCGACGTGTCCGACCTCGCCGGCTGCGACGCCGTGATCGAGGCCGTCTTCGAGGACACCGCGCTCAAGCACAAGGTGTTCCAGGAGGTCCAGTCCGTCGTCGCGCCCGACGCCCTGCTGTGCTCCAACACCTCCACCCTGCCCATCACCACGCTCGCCGAGGGCGTGGAGCGCCAGGCCGACTTCATCGGGCTGCACTTCTTCTCGCCGGTCGACAAGATGCCGCTGGTCGAGATCATCAAGGGCGAGCGCACCGGCGAGGAGGCCCTCGCGCGCGCCTTCGACCTGGTCCGGCAGATCAGCAAGACGCCGATCGTCGTGAACGACTCGCGCGGCTTCTTCACCTCGCGGGTGATCGGCCACTTCATCAACGAGGGCGTCGCCATGGTCGGCGAGGGCATCGAGCCCGCCTCCGTGGAACAGGCCGCAGCCCAGGCCGGCTACCCGGCCAAGGTGCTGTCCCTGATGGACGAGCTGACCCTCACCCTGCCGCGCAAGATCCGCAACGAGACCAGGCGGGCCGTGGAGGAGTCGGGCGGCACCTGGACCGCGCACCCGGCGGAGGCGGTCATCGACCGCATGGTCGACGAGTTCGGCCGCACCGGCCGCAGCGGCGGCGCCGGCTTCTACGACTACACCGAGGACGGCAGGCGCGCCGGGCTGTGGCCGGGCCTGCGCGAGCACTTCACCAAGCAGGGCCACGAGATCCCGTTCCGGGACATGCAGGAGCGGATGCTCTTCTCCGAGGCGCTGGACACCGTGCGCCTGCTGGAGGAGGGCGTGCTGACCTCCGTCGCCGACGCCAACATCGGGTCGATCCTCGGCATCGGCTTCCCGGGCTGGACCGGCGGTGTGCTCCAGTACATCAACGGCTACGAAGGCGGCCTGCCCGGTTTCGTGGCACGCGCGCGTGAGCTGGCCGAGCGCTACGGCGAGCGGTTCACCCCGCCGGCGCTGCTGGTGGAGAAGGCCGGGAAGGGGGAGGTGTTCGCCGACTCAGCCCGTTCCTGACCGGGTGATCCACTCGCTCAGCTCCTCGCGCAGCGACCGCTGGAACGTCGTCAGCAGCGCCTGCACCACCAAGGGGTGCATGTGGGCCGACAGCGACCGCACGTCCCGGGCGTCACGCTCCGCGACCTCGCCGCGCAGGAGCTGGGAGAGTTCGTGAGCCGCAGCGCGCGAGTGCTCGACGAGCACCTTGCGCGCCGCGAGGATCGCCTCCTGCGACAGGGGCACGTCCAGCAGCTGCACGCCGAGCCGGAGCAGCCCGGAGTCGACCCGGAAGGTGCCGCCCTCCGCGGCGGCGACCACGTTCATCGCCGCGAGCCGCTCCAGGTCCTCGTCCGTGAGCGCCCGCCCCGCCCGCCGTCCGAGTTCCTCCCGGGACACCGTCTCCACCTCGTCCGGCGCCCAGGAGGCGACCACCGCGCGGTGAATGGCCAGGTCGTGCGGGGAGAGGTCCGCGGGCAGCCGGCGCAGATAGCGCTCGATCGCCGACAGGGTCATGCCCTGCCGCTGCAACTCCTCGATCAGCGCGAGCCGCGCCAGGTGCTCCGGCCCGTAGTGCCCCACCCGGCGCGGGCCGATCACCGGCGGCGGCAGCAGGCCCTTGCTGCCGTAGAAACGGACGGTGCGCACCGTGACGCCCGCCCGGGCGGCCAGCTCGTCGATGGTGAGGGGCGTGTCCCCGGCATCGGTGGTCATGTGGAGCAGTATCGCTGTCTCACCACTGCTGTGAAACCTGTGGTGAACGTCGTGTGGACGCTGAGTTGATCGTGTGAGAAGTAACGCTGTGTGACATGGACCACCGCGGAGACAGGCAGGGGTCTGAGAAGCTGCTGTCTCGGTCTGTGCCCCGACTCACCAGGGTGGTGCGGACCGAGCCCTGCACGTCCCCCGGGCCCACGAGGACCGGGCGCACCAGGAAGTGAACCACCCGTGAGCAAGGACGCCGTGGAATCGGCACAGGCCACCGCCCGCACCCAGGCGGCACAGGCGGCCCAGACGCCCGCGGACGCGGGCGACGCCGGTTACAGCAAGGACCTCAAGGCCCGCCACATCAACATGATCGCCATCGGCGGCGCCATCGGCACCGGCCTCCTCCTGGGCGCCGGCGGCCGCCTGCACAACGCCGGCCCGGCACTCGCCCTGGCCTACCTGGTCTGCGGCGTGTTCGCCTTCTTCGTCGTCCGGGCCCTGGGCGAGCTGGTCCTGTACCGGCCGTCCTCCGGCTCCTTCGTGTCGTACGCGCGCGAGTTCCTCGGCGAGAAGGGCGCCTACGTCGCCGGCTGGATGTACTTCCTGAACTGGTCGACCACCGGTATCGCCGACATCACCGCGATCGCGCTCTACACGCACTACTGGAGCTTCTTCACCTCGATCCCGCAGTGGGTGCTGGCGCTGATCGCCCTCGCGGTGGTCCTCGCCGTGAACCTGATCTCGGTGAAGATCTTCGGCGAGATGGAGTTCTGGTTCTCGATCATCAAGGTCGCGACCATCGTCGGCTTCATGCTGATCAGCATTTTCCTGCTCGCCACCCACCACAAGGTCGGCGGCCACACCCCCGGCCTGAGCGTGATCACCGGCCACGGCGGTGTCTTCCCGCACGGCGTGATGCCGGTCGTCCTGGTCATGCAGGGCGTGATCTTCGCCTACGCGGCGCTGGAGCTGGTGGGCGTCGCGGCGGGCGAGACCGCCGAGCCGGAGAAGGTCGTGCCGCGCGCGGTCAACTCGATCATGTGGCGCGTGGGCCTGTTCTACGTCGGCTCGGTCGTGCTGCTGGCCCTGCTGCTGCCCGGCTCCGTGTACTCCGCCGACGAGAGCCCGTTCGTCACGGTCCTGTCAAAGATCGGCGTCCCGGCGGCCGGCGACGTGATGAACCTGGTCGTGCTGACCGCCGCCATGTCCTCGCTGAACTCCGGCCTGTACTCCACCGGCCGCATCCTGCGCTCGATGGCCATGGCGGGCTCCGCGCCCAAATTCACCGCGCGGATGAGCCGCAGCCAGGTGCCCTACGGCGGCATCCTGCTGACCTGCGCGGTCTGCGTCCTCGGCGTCGGCCTGAACTACCTGATGCCCAGCCAGGCCTTCGAGATCGTGCTGAACGTCGCCTCCCTCGGCATCGTCAGCACCTGGGTGATCATCATGATCTGCCACATGGTCTTCGTCCGCCGCGCCCGCGCGGGCCTCGCGACCCGACCGCACTTCCAGCTGAAGTTCAGCCCCGTCACCGAGATCGCCACGATCGCCTTCCTGCTGGCCTGCCTCGGCATGATGTGGAACGACCCCGAGGTCGGCCGCAAGACGGTCCTGCTCATCCCGGTGATCGCCGTCCTGCTGGTCGCCGGCTGGTTCGGGGTGCGCCGCCGGGTGAACCGCCGCACCGACGACGAACTGTCGCAGCTGGCGAAGTAGCGGCTCAGCGCCACTGTTCAGTGGCACCGCCCACGGTGGCGTCACCCCGGACACCCCCTGCGTCCCAGGTGACGCCACCGTGCCGTGTACGGTCGGGGACGCTCCCGATGAGGGTGTACGACCACGGAGAGGCCGGCGGATGAGCACTCCCACCCCGACGGACGTCCTGGTGCTGGGCGGGGCCGGCGCCGACACGGTCATCCATGTCCCCGAACTGCCCCTGCCGGACGCCGACAGCTACATGATCGACTCCGGGATCCGCACCCGGGCCGGACAGACCGGCGACTTCGTCGCGCTGGGCCTCGCCGCACTGGGTCTGCGCACCCACCACCTCGACCTGCTCGGCGACGACCCGGAGGGCGACCTCGTGCGCGCCCTGCACCGCGAGCACGGCATCGCACTGACCGCGCTCCCGCAGCCGGCGGGCACCAAGCGGGCGGTCAACCTGGTCGGCCCGGACGGCCGCCGCCTGTCCCTGTACGACACCAGCCGCGCCCGCCCCGGCGACCGCTTCCCGCCGGAGCTGCTGCGCATGCTCGCCGGGGCGAGCCGGCACGTGCACGTGACGATCACCCAGCCCTGCGCGGAAGCCCTGCCGGTGCTGCTCCCCACGGGCGTCGGCCTGTCCACCGATCTGCACGACTGGGACGGCGAGAACCCGTACCACGAGCCGTTCGCCCACGCCGCCGACGTCGTCTTCCTCTCCGCGGCCGCGCTGTCCGACCCCGAGCGCACCATGCGGCGCATCGCCGAGCGGGGCCGGGCGGAGGTGGTCGTCGCCACCGCGGGAGCCGACGGCGCCTATCTGCTGGCCGGCGGCGGGCTGACCCGGGTGCCCGCGGCGGAGCCGCCCGCACCGGTGGTGGACTCCAACGGCGCGGGCGACGCCTTCGCCGCCGCGTTCCTCTACGGCCGGCTCGCCGGTAAGCCCCCCGGGACCTGCGCCCGCTACGGCGCGGTCGCGGGCGCCCACGCCTGCACGGTCCCGGCCTCCCGGGCGGAGCCGATAGGCCGGGACGCGCTGCTCGAGCGGGCCGCGGACGGCGGCGGAAGCAGGCCTTAGCCGGTCCCGTTCAGTGCCCGCGGGTGTCGTGGAGGCCGTTCGTCGCCTCGATCTTCTTCCACGACTTCGGCTGGGCCGCCTTCGTGCCGGCCGCCGTCAGGGACGCGGCGCGCGCCGCGGGCGCCGCCGGCTTCGACGGCTGGTACAGCCAGGTGTCGAACAGCGAGGCGAGCGGCTTGCCGGAGACCTGCTCGGCGTAGCGCTCGAAGTCGGCCACCGAGGCGTTGCCGTAGGCGTGCTCCTTCGGCCAGCCCTTCAGGATGCGGAAGAACGCCTCGTCCCCGACCGCGTTGCGCAGCGCCTGGATGGCCAGCGCCCCGCGGTCGTACACGGCGATGTCGAACTGGTCGTCCGGGCCCGGGTCGCCGGGCTTCACCGTCCAGAACGCGTCGTCGGCCGGGTGGGAGGCGTACACGTAGTCGGCGAGTTCCTGCGTGGTGCCCTCGCCCTCGTGCTCCGACCACAGCCACTGCGCGTACCGGGCGAAGCCCTCGTTGATCCAGATGTCCTTCCAGCCCTTGAGCGACACGTCGTCGCCGTACCACTGGTGGGCCAGCTCGTGCACGACCACGGAGGTGTTGGAGCCGTTCGCGAACTGCTTGGGGCTGTAGTAGACCCGGGTCTGGGTCTCCAGCGCGTACCCGGTGGTGGTGTTCGGGACGTAGCCGCCCGCGGTGCTGAACGGATATGGCCCGAAGTAGCCGCTCAGCCAGTCGACGATCTCCCCGGTGCGCTCCACGCTCGCCCGCGCGGCCCCGTCGTCGTCGCCGAGGTCCTTGCTGTAGGCGTTGACGACCGGCACCCCGCCGTCGGACGTGCTCGTCGTGATGTCGAACTTCCCGATGGCGAGGGTGGCCAGATAGGTGGCCTGCGGCTTGTTCTGCCGCCAGGTGTAGCGGGTCCAGCCCAGCCTCGAAACGGTCGACTGGAGCGTGCCGTTGGAGATGGCCTGGGTGCCGTCGGGCACGGCCACCGACACGTCATAGGTGGCCTTGTCGCTCGGGTGGTCGTTGCTCGGGAACCACCACCACGCGGCCTCGGGCTCGTCGGCCGCGACCGCGCCGTCCGGGGTGCGGTGCCAGGTGGTGAAGCCGTAGGCGCTCTTCGTCGACGGCACCCCGCTGTAGCGGACCACCACCGTGACCGGCGTGCCCTTGGCCAGCGGCGTCTTCGGCGTGACCACCAGTTCGTGCTGCTGGGCGTGCGTGAAGGCGGCCTTCGCGCCGTTGACCCGGACCTCGCTCACGTCCAGCAGGAAGTCCAGGTCGAAGCTGGACAGGTCCTGCGTGGTCCGCGCCAGGATCGTCGCCGTGCCCTGCAACTCGTCCGTCTTCGGCTGGTACTGGAGCCTCAGGTCGTAGTGCGAGACGTCGTAGCCGCCGTTGCCGTAGTACGGGTAGTAGGGGTCGCCGATGCCCGGCGCGCCGGGGGAGTAGCTCGCGGCCGATGCCGGGATCGCCAGCAGGAGGGAGGCCGCCGCCAGTGCGCCGGGCGCGATGATTCTGCGGTGCACGTCAGCTCCAAGTCGTCAGGACGAAAGGTCCGTTCGGAAGATTCTTCGAGAACCTGTCCGGAGCCTATTCAGTGCCTGTGGCCGCCGGCCTGTCCATGGCACCCGCTGTCACACGATCGCCATTCGGCCGTCACGAGCCCACGGATCGCCGCGAGTCCCTCTTCTGTACGGGAGTTGACCGCAGTACCGTCCGCGCATGCCGACACGCATCCTCCTCCTCGCGCGCTCCACGATCTGGAGAGCGCTCGCGACCGCGGTCGTCGCCGTCCTGACGGCCGCGGTCCTCACCCCGACCGCCGCCCGGGCCGCCGCCACGGGCCCGGCCCCACGGGAGAGCCGGCCCGTCTACTCCTACGCACACGCCGTCCGCGAGTCCGTGTGGGTGGACACCGGCCTCGACGAGGACGGCGACGGCAGGACCGACCGCGTCGCCGCCGACATCGTCCGGCCGTCCGAGCCCGCCCGCCAGGGCCGCAAGGTGCCCGTCATCATGGACGCCAGCCCCTACTACTCCTGCTGCGGCCGCGGCAACGAGAGCCAGGTCAAGACGTACGACCCGCAGGGCCGCGTCGTGCAGATGCCGCTGTTCTACGACAACTACTTCGTGCCCCGCGGCTACGCCTTCGTCGGCGTCGACCTCGCCGGCACCAACCGCTCCGACGGCTGCGTCGACGTCGGCGGCCGCTCCGACATCCAGTCGGCGAAGGCCGTCGTCGACTGGCTGAACGGCCGCGCCACGGCGTACACCACCCGGACCGGGACGAAGACCGTGAAGGCCGGCTGGACGAACGGCCGGACCGGGATGATCGGCAAGAGCTGGGACGGCACGATCGCCAACGGCGTGGCCGCCACCGGCGTCAGGGGACTGAAGACCATCGTCCCCATCAGCGCCATCTCCTCCTGGTACGACTACTACGACGCGCAGGGCGCCCCGCTGTACGACGGCGGCCCCGACGAACTGGCCGGATACGTCGAGAGCGACGCCGCGCACGCCCACTGCGCGGCCGTGCAGAAGAAGCTCGCCGACGGCAGCCCGCGCAGCGGCGACTGGACGCCGCTGTGGACCGAGCGGGACTACGTCAAGGACGCGGCCAAGGTGCGCGCCAGCGTGTTCCTGGTGCACGGCATGCAGGACCTCAACGTCCGCACCCAGCACCTCGGGCAGTGGTGGGACGCCCTCGCCCGGCACGGGGTGAAGCGCAAGATCTGGCTGTCGCAGACCGGGCACGTCGACCCCTTCGACTACCGGCGCGGCGCCTGGGTGGACACCCTCCACCGCTGGTTCGACCACGAACTCCTCGGCTACGACAACGGCGTCGACCGCGAGCCGATGGCCGACATCGAACGCCACCCCGACCAGTGGGTCACCTCCCGCCTCTGGCCCCCGCGGACCACCGGTACCGCCGTCCTCCACCCGGCCCCCGGCACCCGGGCGGGCATCGGCACGCTCGGTCTGCGCCCGGCCCGCGGCACCGAGACCTTCACCGACGACCCGGCGCTGAGCGAGACCGACTGGGCGGGCCGCCTCACCACGCCGACCCCGGAGAAGACCGGCTTCCTCACCGCGCCGCTCACGCACGACCTGCGCCTGTCCGGTTCGGCCACGGTCACGGTGAACGCCACCCCGACCACCGCCTCGGCCCACTTGTCCGCCGTCCTGGTCGACCTCGGCCCGGACACCGTCCGCGACTACGCCGACGCCGGGGAGGGCATCACCACGCTGACCACCCGCAGTTGCTGGGGAGAGAGCACGGCCGGGGACAGCGCCTGCTTCAAGGAGACGGCGGCCAGGACGGCGAAGGTCGACTACACCGTGTTCAGCCGCGGCTGGGCCGACCTCGGCCACTACGCCTCCCTCGGCAAGGGCGTCCCGCTCACCCCGGGCAAGGCGTACACGATGACCCTGCGGCTGGCGGCCACCGACCATGTCGTCCCCAAGGGCCACCGCCTCGCCCTGATCATCGCGGGCACGGACAGGGACCTCATCGACCCGCCGTCCACGAAGCCGACCGTGACGGTGTCCCTGCCGGGTACGACGGCGAACCTCCCGCTGGTCGGCGGCGCGGCCGCGTTCGCCCGCGCCACGGCGGGCAGCGCGGCGGCACTGCCGGAGCCGAGGGTTCTCCAGGGAGTCCGCGTGACGAACCCGCCTCGGCACGTGCCACTGGGCTGACCGGGGACGCGCCGCAGCGGTGCCTCCTCGGGGAGCCGCAGTCCCGCCGGCGTTCCCGGCCGCCGTCGTTCAGGCGGCCGGGAACGCCAGCTCCGCCGCCTCCCGGGCGCACCCCCACGCCACCGTCACCCCGGCGCCGCCGTGCCCGTAGTTGTGCACCAGCACGCGCCCGTCCGGCAGCGGCTGCCGTTCCAGCCGTACCGCGTCCCGGGCCGGGCGCAGCCCCACCCGGTGGTCCAGCACCCTGGCCCCCGCGATCTCCGGCCGGACCTGCGCGCACCGGGCGACGATCGCCGCCGCGACGGCCGGATCCGGGTCCAGGGACCAGTCGTCCTCCTCCGCCGTGCCGCCGAGCAGCAGCCCGCCCGGCTGCGGGATGAAGTAGGTGGACGCGGCGGAGGAGTGGTCGACGGCGGTGAACCAGCCGGTGATCCCCGGGTTCTCCACGACGACCAGCTGCCCGCGCACCGGACGCACCGCCGGATCCGGCACCAGCGAACGCGCGCCCAGGCCCGTGCAGTTGACGACGACGGGCGCCGGCACCGCGCCGAGGTCCGTCACCTCGCGCGCCTCCACCGCGCCTCCCGCCTTCGCGAGCCGCTCCCGCAGCCACGCCAGATGCACCGGCATGTCGATCACCGGCAGCCGTGCCGCCAGGCCCTGAGGCACCGCCCGCAGGCCCGGCACCCGGCCCGCCCAGGCGCCCAGGTCGTCCAGCCGGGCCCCCTGGTGTACGCCGTCGACCAGGCGTACGCCCGTCTCCTCCGGCCGGTCCGCCCACTCCTCGTACACCGCGAGGGACGCGAGCGCCCACGCGCCCACCAGCGGCTCCGGTTCGATGCGGTACGGCCACCACAGGCCGCCGGCGACCGCCGAGGTCGTACGCTCGGCCTGCTCACGCGCCCACACCCGCACCCGGCGCCCGGACTCGGCCAGCACCAGGGCCGTCGTCAGCCCGGCGACCCCGCTTCCGACCACGATCGCTTCGTCATTCGGCTCGCTGTCCACTCCAGGACGATAGATCCTGTCCAGCCGGCTCCGACATGCCGCGCTCACATCGCTGTCCGTGTGGGGATACTCACAGCATGTCTGCCGTATACGCCACCTTCGGCCTGGCACCGGCGATCCGCGCCGGCGGTGTGCTCGCCGACGGCGGCTACCAGCTCCACCGCGACTTCGTGGACTTCGTCGTGGACGGCCGTCCGCTGCTGTTCCGGCTGTCCGACCTGGACGCCGTCTCCCCGCTCGCCTCGGACGTCCCGCCCGCCGTCTTCACCGAGCAGGTGCACGCGCTGCTGCTGGAGGCCGAACCGCCGCTCCCGGGCGGCCGGTTCGTCATCTACGGCTGCCCCGAGTGCGCCGACCTGGCCTGCGGAGCGGTCACCGCCGTCATCCGGCGCGACGGCGAGGACTACATCTGGCGGGACTTCGCCTGGCAGACGGACGAGCACGCAGACCTGGCACTCAACGGCTACCACGGCATAGGGCCCTACCGGTTCCGGGGCGCCGAGTACCGGGCGGCGCTCGCCGCGCTGATCGACGCGGCCGCCGCGCCCCGCCGCCGGGTCCTGCTGATCGGCGCCCGGGTCGCCGTGCTCGCCAGGCTGGCCGCCGCGCTGCGCACCATCGGCATCGGCGCCGACATCACCCAGGACGCCGGGGCCGTCCCCGCCGAGGAACTGCGCGGCTACGGCGCCGTCGCCTTCGGCCGCGCGGTCGGCGAGGCCGAACGGGCCGCCGTACTGGAGGCGTTCGAGCGGGCGGGCGCCGAGGTCGCCCGGGTGGACGGCCTGGCGCCGATCGTGCCGCTGCTGGTGGCCCAGATCGAGCACGCCCTGGACCGCAGCCCGCTCGCGGGGCGCCGGCTCACCGGGTTCACCGCCGCCGACGGCTCCGCGGACGTCGAGGTGACGTCGGCCTGCCGGGTGCGGATCACCGCCTACCGCCTCGACCGGCTGCACCGCACCCACACCCGCGAGGTGTTCGACGGCGTGCTGGAGCCCGGCCGGCACCGCCTCCCGCTGGACCCGCGGGCGCTGCGGGGGGAGGCGTACCTCGTGGCGCGCACGGCGGGAGGCGTGCGCACCGCAGCAGCCGTCACCGGCGGACGACACGGCTGAGCCGCGGACGCCCGGCCCATTAGGATCGGCGTCCTGATGACTGCCACACTCGTCGTGAAGAACCTCGCCGCCGGGCACGGCGACCGCTCCCTGTTCTCCGGGCTGGACCTCGTCGTCGCGCCCGGCGACGTGATCGGTCTCGTCGGCGCCAACGGCGCGGGCAAGTCCACCCTGCTGAGGCTGCTCGCCGGGCTCGCCAAACCCGAGCAGGGCGAGCTGCGGCTGTCCCCGCCGACCGCGACCGTCGGCCATCTGCCGCAGGAGCCGGAGCGCAGGCCGGGGGAGAGCGTCCGGGAGTTCCTGGCCCGGCGCACGGGGGTGGCCGAGGCCCAGCGCGTCATGGACGAGGCCACGCAGGCCCTCGTGGACGGACTGCCCGGCGCCGACGACGCCTACGCCACGGCCCTGGAGCGCTGGCTCGGGCTCGGCGGCGCCGATCTCGACGAGCGCGCGGAGGAGGTCGCCGACTCCCTCGGCCTCGCCGTCGGCCTGGACCAGCCGATGACGTCCCTGTCCGGCGGCCAGGCGGCCCGCGCGGGCCTCGCCTCGCTCCTGCTCTCCCGCTACGACGTCTTCCTCCTGGACGAGCCCACCAACGACCTCGACCTCGACGGCCTGGAGCGCCTGGAACGCTTCGTCACCGGGCTGCGCGCGGGCACGGTCGTCGTCAGCCACGACCGCGAGTTCCTCGCCCGCACGGTCACCAAGGTCCTCGAACTCGACCTCGCCCAGCGGTGCGTCAACCTCTACGGCGGCGGCTACGAGGCCTACCTGGAGGAGCGCGAGGTGGCCCGCCGGCACGCGCGCGAGGACTACGAGGAGTACGCCGACAAGAAGGCCGCCCTCCAGGAGCGCGCGCAGATGCAGCGGGCCTGGATGGACAAGGGCGTGAAGAACGCCCGGCGCAAGGCCGGCGGCGACAACGACAAGATCGGCCGCAAGTTCCGCAGCGAGGCCAGCGAGAAGCAGGCAGCCAAGGCGCGGCAGACCCAGCGCATGATCGAGCGCCTTGAGGTGGTCGAGGAGCCGCGCAAAGAGTGGGAGCTGCGCATGGAGATCGCCTCCGCCCCGCGCTCCGGAGCGGTCGTGGCCACCCTGCGGGACGCCGAGGTGCGGCGCGGCGACTTCACCTTCGGCCCGGTGTCCCTGCAGATCGACTGGGCGGATCGGGTCGCGGTGACCGGCGCCAACGGCTCCGGCAAGTCCACCCTGCTCGGCGCCCTGCTGGGCCGGGTGCCGCTGGACTCCGGGCACGCCGCGCTCGGCTCCGGCGTCCTGGTCGGCGAGGTCGACCAGGCCCGGGGGCTCTTCCACGGCCCCGAGACCCTGCTGGACGCGTTCTGCGCGGCCGTCCCCGACACCGAACCGGCCGAGGTGCGCACCCTGCTCGCCAAGTTCGGCCTGAAGTCAGGCCACGTGCTGCGCCCGGCCGCGACCCTCTCGCCGGGCGAACGAACCCGCGCTGCCCTGGCCCTCCTCCAGGGCCGGGGCGTCAATCTCCTGGTCCTGGACGAGCCGACGAACCATCTCGACCTGCCCGCGATCGAGCAACTGGAGTCGGCCCTCGACGCTTACGAGGGCACCCTGCTCCTGGTCACCCACGACCGGCGCATGCTGGACGCGGTCCGGGTGACCAGACGCCTGGAGGTGGCGGACGGCAAGGTGACGGAGCGGTAGCGCTCCACCAGGGGGTGGCCGCGCCATGACGGCGAACACGGCCGTGCGCCCCTTCGGGGTGGTGCCCGTCAGGCCGGGACGAGCGGTCCCGGCCTGACGCGCGGGGTCACCGCTTCTTCGGATCCAGCAGGCCCGCCCGGCGCAGTGCGTCCGCCATCGCGCTGTTGGCCGGCGCCGGTGCCTGCCGGCCGCCGCGGTCGCCGGCGCGGCCCTCCCGCCGGCCCTGACCGCCGCCGCCCTGCCGCTGCTGGGGCGGCCGGGCGCCGCGCTGCTGCCGGCCGCCGCCCTGCCCCTGCTGCGCGGTGGTCTCGTCGTCCAGGCGCAGGGTCAGCGCGATCCGCTTGCGCGGGATGTCCACGTCGAGGACCTTCACCTTGACGATGTCACCGGGCTTGACGACATCGCGCGGGTCCTTGACGAACGTCTTGGACATCGCCGACACGTGGACCAGGCCGTCCTGGTGGACGCCGACGTCGACGAACGCGCCGAACGCAGCCACGTTCGTCACCACGCCCTCCAGGATCATCCCGGCGGACAGGTCGGAGATCTTCTCCACGCCCTCCTTGAAGGTGGCCGTTTTGAAGGCAGGACGCGGGTCGCGGCCCGGCTTCTCCAGCTCCTTCAGGATGTCCGTCACGGTCGGCAGGCCGAAGGTGTCGTCCACGAAGTCGGCGGGCCGCAGCGAGCGCAGCACGCTCGTGTTGCCGATGAGGGAGGCCACCTCCTGGCCGGTCGTCTTCACCATGCGGCGGACCACCGGGTAGGCCTCGGGGTGCACGCTGGAGGCGTCCAGCGGGTCGTCGCCGCCGCGGATGCGCAGGAAGCCCGCGCACTGCTCGTACGCCTTCGGGCCGAGCCGCGGCACCTTCTTCAGCTCGGAGCGGGACGTGAACGGGCCGTTGGCGTCGCGGTGCGCCACGATGTTCTCGGCGAGGCCGGAGGAGATGCCCGACACGCGCGCGAGCAGCGGCACGGACGCCGTGTTGACGTCCACGCCGACGCCGTTCACACAGTCCTCCACGACCGCGTCCAGGGAGCGGGACAGCTTCACCTCCGACAGGTCGTGCTGGTACTGGCCGACGCCGATGGACTTCGGGTCGATCTTCACCAGCTCGGCCAGCGGGTCCTGCAGGCGCCGGGCGATGGAGACCGCGCCGCGCAGCGACACGTCCATGTCCGGCAGCTCCTGCGAGGCGTACTGCGAGGCCGAGTACACCGACGCGCCCGCCTCGGACACCATCACCTTGGTGAGCTTCAGCTCCGGGTGCCTGGCGATGAGTTCGCCGGCGAGCTTGTCGGTCTCGCGGGAGGCCGTGCCGTTGCCGATCGCGATCAGCTCGACCGCGTGCTCCTTCGCGAGCCGGGCCAGCTTGGCCAGCGCCTCGTCCCACTTGTTCGCCGGGACGTGCGGGTAGATCACGTCCGTGGCGACGACCTTGCCGGTCGCGTCGACGACGGCGACCTTCACGCCCGTACGGAAACCCGGGTCCAGGCCCAGCGTCGCGCGCGTGCCGGCCGGGGCGGCCAGCAGCAGGTCGCGCAGGTTCGCCGCGAACACGTTCACCGCCTCGTCCTCGGCGGCCGTACGCAGCCTCAGCCGCAGGTCGATGCCGAGGTGGACGAGGATCCGGGTGCGCCAGGCCCAGCGGACCGTGTCCGTCAGCCACTTGTCGGCGGGACGGCCCCGGTCGGCGATCCCGAACCGGTGCGCGATGATCCCCTCGTACGACGACGGGCCCTCCGTGGGCTCCTCCGGCTCCAGGACGAGGTCGAGGACCTCCTCCTTCTCGCCGCGGAACATCGCCAGAATGCGGTGCGAGGGCAGTTCGGTGAACGGCTCGGCGAAGTCGAAGTAGTCGGCGAATTTCGCGCCCGCCTCCTCCTTGCCCTCGCGGACCTTGGCGGCCAGCCGTCCGCGCACCCACATGCGCTCGCGCAGCTCGCCGATCAGGTCGGCGTCCTCCGAGAACCGCTCGGTGAGGATCGCCCGCGCGCCCTCCAGCGCGGCCTGCGGATCGGCGACGCCCTTGCCGGCGTCCACGAACGCGGCGGCGGCCGCCGGCGGCTCCACGCCCGGATCACCCAGCAGGCCGTCCGCCAGCGGCTCCAGGCCGGCCTCGCGCGCGATCTGGGCCTTGGTGCGCCGCTTGGGCTTGTACGGGAGGTAGATGTCCTCCAGGCGCGCCTTGGTCTCGGCGCCCCGGATCCTCGCCTCCAGCTCGTCGGTCAGCTTGCCCTGCTCGCGCACCGACTCCAGGATCGCGGTGCGCCGCTCCTCCAGCTCCCGCAGATAGCGCAGCCGCTCCTCGATCGTGCGCAGCTGCGCGTCGTCGAGCATCTCGGTCGCTTCCTTGCGGTAGCGGGCGATGAAGGGCACGGTCGAACCGCCGTCGAGCAGTTCCACCGCGGCCCTCACCTGCCGCTCCCGTACGCCGAGTTCCTCGGCGATCCTGCCTTCGATGGATCCTGCTTCGATGGATCCGGGTGTCGTCACGATCCCGTACCGCCTTCTCCACTGAGGTTGCGCGGCAATTGTGGCAGGTGACACCGACAACCGGGGATCAGGGCAGGGCGTGGCGGCGCACCGGGACGGGACTCAGGCCCGGCCCCCGTGCGCGGACGACGACGCCCCGCCGAACAGCCGGGCCACGGCGCGGAACGGCAGCGTGACCACAGTGGCGATGGCGCCGCCCACCTGGCGCAGGACGTCTGCGATGGCAGCGAACACGAGAATCCTCCTCCTTCACGTCGACCGGCCGCCGGGTACCGCACCGGCCACCCCTTCATGCCCGGCCGCCCCTGCCGCCTTCCCATGGCAGGAAAGGTGGGAATCGTGTCATTGCAGCCATCCGCAGGGCGGCGAAGAATCGGGGACATGCCGCAGCGAACCCTTCTCCTCGTCCTCTTCGACGGCGTCCAGAGCCTCGACGTCACCGGGCCGCTCGAGGTGTTCGCGGGCGCGGAGAAGCACACGCCGGGCAGCTACCGGATCCGTACGGCCTCCCTGGACGGCGGCCCGGTGCGCGCCTCCAGCGGCCTGACCCTCGTACCGAACGAGGCGCTGCGCACCGCGGCCGACCCGCACACGCTGCTGGTGCCGGGCGGCGAGGGCACCCGCCGTCCGGACCCGCGGCTGGTCGACTGGCTGCGGGAGCGCGGACCGCGCGCACGGCGCCTGGTCTCGGTGTGCACGGGCGCCATCCTGGTCGCCGCCGCCGGACTCCTCGACGGCCGCCGGGCCACGACCCACTGGGCGTACTGCGACAAACTGGCCCGCGACCACCCGGCCGTCGCCGTGGACCCGGAGCCCATCTACGTCCGGGACGGTCACGTCGCCACCTCGGCCGGGGTCACCTCCGGCATCGACCTCGCCCTGGCGCTGGTGGAGGAGGACCTGGACCGGGACGTCGCGCTCGCGGTCGCCCGGCACCTCGTGGTGTTCCTGCGCCGGCCCGGCAACCAGGCCCAGTTCAGCGCCCAGCTCGCCGCGCAGACCGCCCGGCGCGAGCCGCTGCGGGAGGTCCAGCGGTGGATCACCGAGCACCCTGCGGGCAACCTGACGGTCGACGCGCTCGCCGCCCGCGCCCGCCTCTCACCGCGCCACTTCGCCCGCGCCTTCCGCGAGGAGACCGGCATGACCCCCGGCCGCTACGTCGACCGGGTCCGCCTGGAACACGCCCGCCGCCTGCTGGAGGACGGGCCCGCCGGCATCGAGGAGATCGCCCGCGCCAGCGGCTACGGCACCCCCGAGGCCATGCGCCGCGCCTTCGTCAAGGCCTTCGGCACCTCCCCGGCGGAGTACCGCCGCCGCTTCCGCCCCGCCCCGGCCCGCTGAACGCGACCGGCAGGCGAACCACCACCTTCCGCTTCCTCGGCGTGCCCCGCCGAGGCGGGCCGGCGCGCCGTCGGCCCCCCACCCGCACCGAAGGGACGCCCCTCATGCAGATCGCCGTTGTCGTCTACGACCGCTTCACCGCCCTCGACGCCGTCGGACCCTACGAGATCCTCTCCCGGCTCCCCGGCGCCGGCATCGTCTTCGTCGCCGAGCGCACCGGCCCCGTGCGCACCGACACCGGCGCCCTCGCCGTCGTCGCGGACCGCTCGCTGGCGGAGGTCACGCGGCCGGACGTCCTGGTGGTCCCGGGCGGGCCCGGCCAGAGCGACCTGATGGAGCACCGGCCGCTGCTGGACTGGCTGCGCGAAGCCGACGCGCACAGCACCTGGACGACCTCGGTGTGCACGGGCTCCCTGCTGCTGGCCGCCGCCGGACTCCTCGACGGGCGCCGCGCGACCTCGCACTGGCTGGCGCTCGACCAGCTGACCCGGTTCGGCGCCGACCCGACCGGGGAGCGGGTGGTGACCGACGGCAAGTACGTCACCGCCGCCGGGGTCTCCGCCGGCATCGACATGGCGCTCACCCTGGCCGGCCGGATCGCGGGCGACGAACACGCCCAGGCCCTCCAGCTCGCCACCGAGTACGACCCTCGGCCGCCCTACGCCGCCGGGTCCCCGGACCGGGCCCCCGCCCACCTCGTCGAGCGGCTGCGCGCCGGGAGCCGGTTCATCCTGACGCAGCCACGCTCCACGTGAACCGGGGCTGCCGCCGCTCCAGGAACGCGGCGACCCCCTCCACCGTGTCGGGGTTGCCGCGGGCCCGCGCCGCCCAGTGGGCGTCCCGGTCGGTGCGGCCGGCCGCGAACTCCTTCGCCGCGGCCTGGGTGAGCTGCGAGCGCGAGACCAGCATCCCGGTCAACTCCGCGACCCGCTTGTCCAGTTCGCCCTCCGGCAGCACCTCGTCGGCCAGCCCGCAGCGCAGCGCCCGCCCCGCGTCGATCAACTCGGCCGAGAACAGCAGGTACTTGGCGGTGGCCGGACCCACCAGCGACACCAGGCGGCGGGTGGAGGAGGCCGGGTAGACGATCCCGAGTCTCGCCGGGGTCACCCCGAACAGCGCGCCCTCCTCCGCCAGCCGCAGATCGCAGGCGGCGGCGAGCTGCGCCCCGCCGCCGACGCAGTGCCCGCGCACCGCGGCCACGGTCGGCTTGGGGAACGCGGCGAGCGCCTCCTCGGCCGCCACGGCGAGTCTCTGCGCCTCCTCCGGCGAACCCCGGAGCGTGCCGATGTCCGCCCCCGCGCAGAAGGTCCCGCCCGCGCCGGTGAGCACCAGCGCCCGCACCGCGGGGTCCTGCGCGAACGCGTCCAGCAGTTCCGGGAGCCGCCGCCACATCGCGGCGGTCATGGCGTTGCGCTTGGCCGGGTGGTCGATGACGACGGTGGCGACGGCGCCGGTGACATGGTGGGACAGCTGGGGCTCCATGAGCCGGATGCTATGCGCGCGGCCCGTGCCCACCAAGGACAGGGCGCACGGCCCCCGGGTGTTACGGGTCTCACCCAGCGGGGACAAACAGGAGAGAACCAGGCGAATCCCACAGGACCGAGGGGGCCGCGATGGCCAAGTCCGGCACGCGCGAGGACCGCGCCACCCGACTCAACCGAGGCTTCGGGCTGCTCGCCGTCCTCGGCGCCGTCCTCGTCCTCGGCGGGCTCGTCGGACTCCTCTACACCGCCGTGGCCACGCTGACCTCCATGCTGCTGTTCGGCTGGCTGCTGCTGGTCGGCGGGATCGTCGGCCTGCTGCACGCGGTCCAGGCCCGCGGCACCAGCTTCTTCTGGCTCGGCGCCGTCGTCGCCGCCCTGAACATCGCGGCCGGCGTCGTCGTCATCCACCTGCCGCACGCCACGGCCGCCGCGCTCACCATGTTCGCCGCGCTGCTGTTCCTGTCCGCGGGCCTCTTCCGGCTGGCCGGCGGCCTGGTCGTGCGCGGGCCGCAGCTGGGCTGGACACTGCTCCTCGGCGCCTTCGACCTGCTGCTCGGCATCCTGGTCCTCGGCTCCTGGCCGAGCAGCAGCCAGTACGTCATCGGAACCTTCTTCTCGCTGGCCCTGCTCTTCGACGGGCTCGGCCTCGTCGCCACCGGCTACGGCGGCCGCCGTGTCGTCGGACTCGTCTCGGGCCGGGAGCAGCCCAAACCCGTACGACCCGATTAGTTCGCGAACCGGCGTCCGGGCGACCGGAAGCAGTCCTCCACGTGACCGTGTCATACGCACTCGGTCAGAAACCGCTCGATACCCGCTGACTTGTGTTCAGGTCGGCGGAGCGGAGCGGATCGTTACCAACACTCGACGTGTGGTGACAATCGAGCGCGAGGGTGGCGACCGGACGATGGACAACCACGGGCGCGGGGACGGCCCGCGCCCAGCGGGGGGCGCCGAGCGGCCGCCCGATCCACTGCCGTACGAGGGCGTCTGGCGGTTCACCGCGCCCGCGGTGGACGCCTCGGTGCCGCAGGCCCGGCACGCCGTACGGGACCTGCTGCTGCGCCAGGGCGTGCCGGTCTCCGACGACCTGGTGCACGGCCTGCTGCTGATCGTCTCCGAGCTGGTCACCAACGCGGTCCGGCACGCGGCGCTGCTGTCGCCGACGCTGGCCGTGGAGGTCGCCGTCGGAGCCGAGTGGGTGCGGGTGTCCGTGGAGGACAACCACCCGTACCGCCCGACCGCGCTGGAGGCCGATCACGGCCAGACCGGCGGCCGGGGCCTGCTGCTGGTCCGCGAGGTGGCACGGGAGGCGGGCGGGACGGTCGACGTGGAGCACACCGCGAGCGGCGGCAAGGTCATCTGGGCCGCCCTGCCGCTCAAGCCCGCGACGGTGCTGTAGCGCCTGTCCGGCCCCGCACCCACGGCATGCGTCGGCCGCTCCGCAGCGGGCGCACGGCCGCCCCTCGGGCAACGACGCGCAGTACCGGGCAGGCCCTCGCGGCGCGGGCCCGTGCCCGCGCCCGGAGGCGGCGGGGCACAGGCCCGGCAACGCTTGTGCGGAAGGTGCTCACCAGCCCGCGGACGGGCCCGTCAGCTCCCTGATCGCGGGACGGGCCGCGTCCAGCACGGTCATGAACCAGGCCGAGAACGGATCGCGGGCGTGCCGCTCCGCCAGCTCGGCCGCCGTCACGAACGCGGTCTGGGCGACCTCGTCGGCGTCCGGCGCGAGCGGCGCCTGCACCAGGCCGACGAACAGGTGGTTGTACTCCTGCTCCACCAGGCCCGAGGCCGGGTCCGGGTGGTTGTAGCGGACCGTGCCCGCCTCCGCCAGCAGCGAGGGCGACACGCCCAGCTCCTCGAAGGTGCGCCGGGCCGCGGCGGCGAACGGCGCCTCGCCCGGGTACGGGTGGCCGCAGCAGGTGTTGGACCACACACCGGGGGAGTGGTACTTGCCGAGCGCCCGCTGCTGCAGCAGCAGCCGGCCGTGGTCGTCGAAGAGGAACACCGAGAACGCGCGGTGCAACTGCCCCGGCGGCTGATGGGCGGCGAGCTTCTCCGCCGTACCGATCGTCACACCCTTCTCGTCGACCAGTTCCAGCAAAATCGCCTCTGCGGTGCCATTGGACGAGCTGTGCGTCGCGGTGGCAGGTGTGATCGGCATACCCATCCTTCGCCTCGGTCTTCGCACCCCAAGTCTGCCGTACGAATCCGGCACTCCCGGCACTTACCGGCACCTCCGCGCGCGGCGCGCGCCGGATGGCGGACCCGGTAGATCATCGTGCCCGCGACGGCGGAGCCCGGAACCTCCCCCCACCGGGGAACACCCGGCCGGGGCTCAGTGGCACAGCCGGGCCTCGTGCTCCGCGTGCCCGCCCGGCTCCAGCTGGAAGGTGCAGTGCTCGACGTCGAAGTGGTCGCCGAGGCAGCCCTGCAGCTCGTGCAGCAGTTTCTCGTGACCCACGGCGCTCAGCAGGTCGGAGCTCACCACCACATGGGCCGAGAGCACCGGCATCCCGGAGGTGATCGTCCAGGCGTGCAGGTCGTGGACGTCCTCCACGCCGTCCAGCGCCAGGATGTGGGCCCGGACCTCGGCCATGTCGACGCCCTTCGGGGCCGCCTCCAGCAGCACGTCCAGCGTCTCGCGCAGCAGCTTCAGCGTCCTCGGCACGATCATCAGGCCGATGGCCAGCGAGGCGACCGGGTCCGCGCGCTGCCAGCCGGTGGTCAGGATCACCAGCGCGGAGACCAGCACCGCGAACGAGCCGAGCGCGTCCGCCGCGACCTCCAGGAAGGCGCCGCGCACGTTCAGGCTCTCCTTCTGCCCGCGCATCAGCAGGGTCAGCGAGACCGAGTTCGCGACCAGTCCGATCACACCGAACACGACCATCAGACCACCGCGGGTCTCCGCGGGCGTCACGAACCGCTGGGCGGCCTCGTACAGGACGTATCCGCCGACCCCGAGCAGCAGCAGGCAGTTGGCCAGGGCGGCGAGGATCTCCGCGCGGGCGTAGCCGAACGTGCGGTTCGCGCTGGGCGGGCGGTTGGCGAAGTGGATCGCGAGCAGCGCCATGCCGAGGCCCACGGCGTCGGTGGCCATGTGGGCCGCGTCGGCGATCAGCGCCAGCGAGTCGGCCAGCACACCGCCGACCAGCTCCACCACCATGATCGTGAGCGTGATGCCCAGCGCGATCCGCAGCCGGCCGCGGTACGCGGCCGCGGCCGTTCCGGTGGCCGGGGCATGGCTGTGCGCGTGCCCGTGGTCGTGCCCTGCCCCCATTGCCAACCGCCCTTCCGCGCTCCGTCCGGCACCCAGTGAACTACGGGCGGGGGGTATGGGGCAACGCGGCATTGAACACCGTTGTCATGTGCCGTGACCTGCGGAAACGTTCCGCAGGTGAGGGGCGGGGCGGTTCGGTGTGCACCGCCGCTCCGGTACGGCTCGAGCGCGGGCCCACCCGCCCCGGTGCAGCCGCCGGCCCCGCTCGCGGGCTTCCGGCTCCGCCGGTGATCGGCCGGTCATGGACGTCCACCCCGTGCGGGACCCTCGCCTGTCCCGGTTGCCCCGGTCTGCGCCGACGGGTTTGTGGGGCGGGCCCCGGATCCCCGATGATGATCGCGGCAAAGGCCGGGGCAGCCTGCGTGGGCCGGGCCGTGAACGGCCGGTGAACACGGGTCTGCGGCCATCCGATAGCCTCTGCCGACATGCCGCCCGGGTGCCGTCGGCAGGGCGCCCCACCATGCGAGACAGCCGGTGCCAACGCGCCGGCACCCAGGGAGTGAGTTCGGTTGTCGACCGCCATCGTCACCGGTCAGCCGGTCCCCGGATCGACCCTCGAGCACGATCTGCGGTCTCTCGGCTTCGACGTCCGGGTGGCAGCGGACGCCGCCGAGGCCGAGACCCTGCTCGCCGCCGCTCCGGCCGGCGACCGCGTGGCCCTGGTCGACGCCCGCTTCGTCGGCCACCGGCACGCCCTGCGCCTCGGCCTGACCGACCCGCGCTTCCCGCTCGCCGCGGTCCCCGGCGCCGTCACCGCCCAGCCGGCCGCCCGGCAGGCGCTGACCCGGGCCGTGGCCCGCGAGACCACCGCCGGCGGCGGCACCGCGCTCGCCGTGGACAGCCTCGCCGACCGGGTCGTCACCGCCCTCGACGCCGACGGCTGCGAGGTGCACCGACCGGAGCTGGGCAGTCTGGTCGCCGCCGTCCCCGCCGACCCGCAGGCACGCAACGAGGCACGGCAGGCCGTCGCCGCCGTCGACGACGAGGCCGTACGCCTGAAGTCCGCCGTGAAGTCCCGCGACGGGTTCTTCACCACCTTCTTCATCAGCCCCTACTCCCGCTACCTCGCCCGCTGGTGCGCCCGCCGGGGCCTGACCCCCAACCAGGTCACCACGGCCTCGCTGCTCACCGCCCTCGTCGCGGCCGGCTGCGCGGCGACGGGCACGCGCGCGGGGTTCGTCGCGGCCGGCGTGCTGCTGATCGCGTCCTTCGTGCTGGACTGCACCGACGGCCAGCTCGCCCGCTACGCCCTGAAGTACTCCACGCTCGGCGCCTGGCTGGACGCCACCTTCGACCGGGCCAAGGAGTACGCCTACTACGCCGGCCTCGCCCTCGGCGCGGCCCGCGGCGGCGACGACGTGTGGGCCCTCGCCCTCGGCGCGATGGTCCTGCAGACCTGCCGGCACGTCGTCGACTTCTCCTTCAACGAGGCCAACCACGACGCCACCGCCAACACCAGCCCCACCGCTTCCCTCTCCGACAAGCTGGACAGCGTCGGCTGGACGGTCTGGGTGCGCCGCATGATCGTCCTGCCCATCGGCGAGCGGTGGGCGCTGATAGCGGTCCTGACGGCGGCGACGACCCCGCGGATCACCTTCTGGGTCCTGCTCGCCGGCTGCGCCTTCGCGGCCGCCTACACCACGGCGGGCCGCGTGCTGCGCTCCCTGACCCGCAAGGCCCGGCGCACCGACCGCGCCGCGCGGGCGCTGGCGGACCTCGCCGACAGCGGGCCGCTCGCCGGCCTGCTGGTCCGCGCGGGCCGTGGCGCCTATCCGCGCGCCGCGTCGTACGCCGCCCTGGCCGGCGGCGCCCTGGTGACCGCGGGGGCGCTGCTGTGGGGCGCCGGCTGGCCGACCGTGCTGTGCGCCGCCGGGTACACCGTCCTGTCGGCGGTGGCCGTCTCCCGCCCCCTCAAGGGCGCCCTCGACTGGCTGGTCCCGCCCTTCTTCCGCGCCGCCGAGTACGGCACCGTCCTGATCCTCGCGGGCAAAGCAGGGGTGAACGGCGCCCTGCCGGCGGCTTTCGGCCTGGTGGCGGCCGTCGCCTACCATCACTACGACACGGTGTACCGCATCCGCGGCGACGCCGGAGCGCCCCCGGCCTGGCTGGTGCGCTGCATCGGGGGGCACGAGGGGCGCACGCTCCTCGTCACCGTCCTGGCCGCGGTGCTCACCGCCGCGCAGTTCACGGTCGCGCTCACGGTCCTCGCCGTGGCCGTCGCCCTCGTGGTGCTCGCCGAGAGCATCCGCTTCTGGGTCTCCGCCGGGGCCCCAGCCGTACACGACGAAGGAGAACCCGCATGATCGGCCTCGTGCTCGCGGCCGGCGCCGGACGGCGTCTGCGCCCGTACACCGACACCCTGCCCAAGGCGCTGGTGCCGGTGGGGCCCGCGGGCATAGAGGGCGAACCGACGGTGCTGGACCTCACCCTCGCCAACTTCGCCGAGGTCGGCCTGACCGAGGCCGCGATCATCGTGGGCTACCGCAAGGAAGCCGTGTACGAGCGCAGGGCGGCCCTGGAGCGGAAGTACGGCCTCAAGCTCACCCTGATCGACAACGACAAGGCCGAGGAGTGGAACAACGCCTACTCCCTGTGGTGCGGCCGTGACGCCCTCAAGGACGGCGTGATCCTCGCCAACGGCGACACCGTCCACCCCGTCTCCGTCGAGAAGACCCTGCTCGCCGCGCGCGGCGAGGGCAAGAGGATCATCCTCGCGCTGGACACCGTGAAGTCCCTCGCGGACGAGGAGATGAAGGTCGTCGTCGACCCCGGGAAGGGCATGACGAGGATCACCAAGCTGATGGACCCCGCCGAGGCCACCGGCGAGTACATCGGCGTCACCCTGATCGAGGGCGACGCCGCGCCCGAGCTGGCCGACGCGCTGAAGACGGTCTGGGAGACCGACCCGCAGCAGTTCTACGAGCACGGCTACCAGGAACTGGTGAACCGCGGTTTCCGCATCGACGTGGCGCCGATCGGCGACGTGGACTGGGTCGAGATCGACAACCACGACGACCTGGCCCGGGGACGGGAGATCGCGTGCCGCTCCTGACCCGGCTGATTCCCTCGCCGGTCGTCGTGGACATCCGCCCGGGTGCCCTGGACGACCTGGCCGGTGTCCTCGCCGACGAGCGCATCGCGCAGTCCGGCCGGCTCGCGGTCGCCGTCAGCGGCGGCTCCGGCGCCAGGCTGCGCGAGCGGATCGCCCCCTCGCTGCCGGGCGCCACCTGGTACGAGGTCGGCGGCGGCACCCTCGACGACGCGATCCGGCTGGCCGGCGAGATGAAGTCCGGCCACTACGACGCGGTCGTCGGCCTCGGCGGCGGCAAGATCATCGACTGTGCCAAGTTCGCCGCGGCCCGCGTCGGCCTGCCCCTGGTCGCCGTACCGACGAACCTCGCGCACGACGGCCTGTGCTCGCCGGTCGCCACGCTCGACAACGACGCCGGACGCGGCTCCTACGGCGTGCCCAACCCCATCGCGGTCGTCATCGACCTGGACGTGATCCGCGAGGCCCCGGCCCGCTTCGTCCGCGCCGGCATCGGCGACGCGGTGTCCAACATCAACGCGGTCAAGGACTGGGAGCTGTCCAACCGGGTCAACGGCGAGAAGATCGACGGTCTCGCCGCCGCCATGGCCCGCCAGGCCGGCGAGGCGGTGCTGCGCCACCCCGGCGGCATCGGCGACAACGACTTCCTCCAGGTGCTCGCCGAGGCGCTGGTGCTCAGCGGCATCTCGATGTCGATCTCCGGCGACTCCCGCCCGTCGTCCGGCTCCTGCCACGAGATCAACCACGCCTTCGACCTGCTCTTCCCCAAGCGGGCGGCCGCCCACGGCGAGCAGTGCGGACTCGGCGCGGCCTTCGCGATGTACCTGCGCGGGGCGCACGAGGAGGCGGTCCACACGGCCGGGGTGCTGCACCGGCACGGGCTTCCGGTGCTGCCGGAGGAGATCGGCTTCACCGTGGACGAGTTCGTCCGGGTCGTGGAGTTCGCCCCGGAGACCCGCCCCGGCCGCTACACGATCCTCGAACACCTCGACCTCAAGACGAACCAGATCAAGGACATCTACGCCGACTATGTCAAGGCCATCGGTAGCTGAACTCCGTCCGGTCGTCCACCCCGCGGGGGTGAAGGACCGGCGCAGCGGTGAGCACTGGATGGGACGCCTCTACATGCGCGAGGTGTCCCTGCGGGTCGACCGCTACCTGGTGAACACCAGGGTCACGCCCAACCAGCTCACGTACCTGATGACCGTCTTCGGCGTGCTCGCGGCCCCGGCACTGCTGGTGCCGGGGATCGGGGGCGCCGTGCTCGGCGTGGTCTGCGTGCAGCTGTACCTGCTGCTGGACTGCGTCGACGGCGAGATAGCGCGCTGGAAGAAGCAGTACTCGCTCAACGGCGTCTACCTGGACCGGGTCGGCGCCTACCTCACGGACGCCGCGGTGCTCACGGGCTTCGGCCTGCGCGCCGCCGACCTGTGGGGCAGCGGCCGTATCGACTGGCTGTGGGCCTTCCTCGGCACCCTCGCCGCGCTCGGCGCGATCCTGATCAAGGCCGAGACCGACCTGGTCGGCGTCGCCCGCCACCAGGCCGGCAAGCCGCCGGTCAAGGAGGCCGCCGCCGAGATGCGCTCTTCCGGCATGGCGCTGGCCCGCCGGGCCGCCGCCGCCCTGAAGTTCCACCGGCTGATCCTCGGCATCGAGGCGTCCCTGCTGATCCTGGTCCTCGCGATCGTCGACCACGTGCGCGGCGACCTGTTCTTCTCCCGGCTGGGGGTGGCGGTGCTGGCCGGCATCGCCCTGCTGCAGACCCTGCTGCACCTGGTGTCCATCCTCGCCTCCAGCAGGCTGAAGTGAGCGCGGCCATGCGGGTCGGCGCCGTCGTCATCACCATGGGCAACCGGCCGGAGGAGCTGCGGGCCCTGCTCGACTCGGTCGCCAAGCAGGACGGCGACCCGGTCGAGGTGGTCGTCGTCGGCAACGGCTCGCCGGTCCCGGACGTCCCCGAGGGCGTGCGCACCATCGAGCTGCCCGAGAACCTGGGCATCCCCGGCGGCCGCAACGTCGGCATCGAGGCCTTCGGACCCGGCGGCCGCGATGTCGACATATTGCTCTTCCTCGACGACGACGGCCTGCTCGCCCGGCACGACACCGCCCAGCTGTGCCGGGAGGCGTTCGAGGCCGACCCGAGGCTCGGCATCATCAGCTTCCGCATCGCCGACCCGGAGACCGGCGAGACCCAGCGCCGCCACGTGCCCCGGCTGCGGGCCTCCGATCCGATGCGCTCCTCGCGGGTCACCACCTTCCTCGGCGGCGCCAACGCGGTGCGCACCCGCGTCTTCGCCGAGGTCGGCGGGCTGCCCGACGCCTTCTTCTACGCCCACGAGGAGACGGACCTGGCCTGGCGGGCCCTCGACGCCGGCTGGATGATCGACTACCGCTCCGACATGGTGCTCTACCACCCGACGACCGCGCCTTCGCGGCACGCGGTCTACCACCGCATGGTCGCCCGCAACCGCGTGTGGCTGGCCCGCCGCAACCTCCCGGCGCCCCTGGTGCCCGTCTACCTCGGCGTGTGGCTGCTGCTCACCCTGGTCCGCCGTCCCTCGCGTCCGGCGCTGCGGGCGTGGTTCGGCGGCTTCCGGGAGGGCTGGACCACGCCGTGCGGCCCACGCCGCCCGATGAAGTGGCGCACGGTGTGGCGGCTGACCCGGCTGGGCCGGCCCCCGGTGATCTGACCGACCCGGCTGGGCCGGTCCGCGGCGATCTGAGAAGCTTCTCTTACCCGAAGAGAGCAAGCTTCTTACCCAAGAGAGTCCGGATTTCCACTCGTGAGTCACACAACGCATGACGGCGGGGTCGCGGTGAGCGCGATACCGTCGCCCGACGAGGGGCTGACGGCGGCGCAGCTGGCCGCCAAGTACGGGCTCGCCGTGAGCGGCGCCCGCCCCTCCCTGCCCGGTTACGTCCGCCAGCTGTGGGGGCGGCGCCACTTCGTCCTCGCCTTCTCGCAGGCGAAGCTGACGGCGCAGTACAGCCAGGCCAAGCTCGGCCAGCTGTGGCAGGTGGCGACGCCGCTGCTGAACGCGGGCGTGTACTACTTCATCTTCGGCGTGATCCTGCACGCGAGCCGCGGCCTGTCCCAGGACGTCTACATCCCGTTCCTGGTCACGGGCGTGTTCGTGTTCACCTTCACGCAGAGCTCGGTGATGTCCGGGGTCCGCGCGATCTCCGGCAACCTGGGCCTGGTGCGGGCCCTGCACTTCCCGCGTGCCTCGCTGCCCATCTCGTTCTCGCTGCAGCAGCTCCAGCAGCTGCTGTTCTCGATGATCGTGATGTTCGTCGTGGCGATCGGCTTCGGCAGCTACCCGAGCCCCGCGTGGCTGCTGATCGTGCCGGTCCTGCTGCTGCAGTTCCTGTTCAACACCGGGCTCGCGCTGATCGTGGCCCGGATGGGCGCCAAGACACCGGACCTCGCGCAGCTGATGCCGTTCATCCTGCGCACCTGGATGTACACCTCGGGCGTCATGTTCTCCATCAACAAGATGATGGAGGGCCGCTCCGAGATCGCCGTCCGGCTGCTCCAGGTCAACCCCGCCGCGGTCTACATGGACCTGATGCGCTACGCCCTGATCGACGGCTACGGCGCCTCCAACCTGCCGCCGCACGTGTGGGCCATCGCGCTGTTCTGGGCCGTCGTCGTCTTCGCCGGCGGGTTCGTGTACTTCTGGAAGGCGGAGGAGCGGTACGGCCGTGGCTGAGCAGCACACCGGGGAGCGCCGCCCCACCGTCATCGCGGACGACTTGCACATCGTCTACCGCGTCAACGGCGCCAGGACCGGCAAGGGCAGCGCGACGGCGGCCCTCAGCCGCATCGTCGGGCGGGGCTCCGGCGACTCGGCGCGGGGGGTGCGCAAGGTGCACGCCGTGCGCGGCGTGTCCTTCGTCGCCTACCGCGGCGAGGCGATCGGGCTGATCGGCTCCAACGGCTCCGGCAAGTCCACGCTGCTGCGGGCCATCGCCGGCCTGCTGCCCGCCGAGCGGGGCAAGGTCTACACCGACGGCCAGCCCTCGCTGCTCGGTGTCAACGCGGCCCTGATGAACGACCTCACCGGCGAGCGCAACGTCATCCTGGGCGGGCTCGCCATGGGGATGTCCCGGGAGGAGATCAAGGAGCGCTACCAGGACATCGTGGACTTCTCGGGCATCAACGAGAAGGGCGACTTCATCACCCTGCCGATGCGCACGTACTCCTCCGGCATGGCCGCCCGGCTGCGGTTCTCCATCGCCGCCGCCAAGGACCACGACGTCCTCATGATCGACGAGGCGCTGGCCACCGGTGACCGCAAGTTCCAGAAGCGCTCGGAGGCACGCATCCGGGAACTGCGCAAGGAGGCCGGCACGGTCTTTCTGGTCAGCCACAACAACAAGTCCATCCGGGACACCTGCAACCGCGTCCTGTGGCTGGAGCGAGGCGAACTGCGGATGGACGGGCCGACCGAAGAGGTGCTGAAGGAGTACGAGAAGTTCACCGGCAAGTGACGCGTTTCGGCCACGGCCCCGCCGGAATCCGTCCGGCGGGGCCCCGCGTCTATAACGGAATCGTCAACTCCGTTTGATGTCAGGAATCTTGGAGCCAATCGGTGTGTTGTTGTGATGTGCAGGACACCCCGACGAACCTCGCTGCGTTGTACAACGTAAGCTGTACTGGCGCCTGAAAGCGGCAAGTGGGGCGATAATGCGCGACACCCCGAGCCGGGGCGACCTCGCGAATTGCTGGGCGGCGTGTCCGAAATAGTGTGTATTGGGTCGGCAGTGTAGAACGGGAGATGTGACGGCAATGGCTACGGAAACTCCCCAGCTCAACGCAGCATGTGCCGTCCCCGCGCCGGGCAGCGCCCGATGACGGCGACCGAGACGGCGCAAGACCCGGAGCGCGCCACCCTCGACAAGGCCGCGAGCGAGAACTTCCCCGTGGCGCCGTTCTTCCTGCCCAGGGCCTGGCGCGCCGACCTCACGGCCGTCTACGGCTTCGCCCGCCTGGTCGACGACATCGGCGACGGTGACCTCGCCCCCGGCGGCGCCGACGCCCGTTTCCTCGGCGTGTCGGCCACCGAGGCCGAGAACCGCCTCGTCCTCCTCGACGCCTTCGAGGCCGACCTGCGCCGCGTCTTCGACGGCACCCCGCGCCATCCGCTGCTGCGCCGGCTGCAGCCCACCGTCCGCCGCCGCTCCCTCACCCCCGAGCCCTTCCTCGGCCTGATCGCCGCCAACCGGCAGGACCAGCTCGTCTCCCGCTACGAGACCTACGACGACCTCCTCGCCTACTGCGAACTGTCCGCCAACCCCGTCGGCCGCCTCGTCCTCGCCGTCACCGGGACCTCCACCCCCGAGCGGGTCCGGCTCTCCGACGCGATCTGCACCGCGCTGCAGATCGTGGAGCACCTCCAGGACGTCGCCGAGGACCTCCGCCGGGACCGGATCTACCTCCCGGCCGCGGACATGAAGCGCTTCCACGTCCAGGAATCCGATCTTGGCGCGAAAACCGCGGGCGCATCGGTGCGCGCCCTGGTTGCATACGAGGCACAACGCGCCCGTGATCTGCTGAATGAAGGCGCTCCCCTCGTGGGTAGCGTCCACGGCAGGTTGAAGCTGCTGCTCGCAGGGTTCGTGGCGGGGGGAAGGGCGGCGATCCGCGCGGTCGCCGCCGCCGATTACGACGTACTTCCCGGCCCGCCCAAGCCCGGCAAGGTCCAGTTGCTGCGTGAGGCGGGCGTGATCCTGCGAGGAGAGGGGTGATCCGGACCGTGGATTCTCCGTCGCACGTGTCCGCACCGGTACTCGCCGCCTACAGCTACTGCGAGACCGTCACCGGGCAGCAGGCGCGCAACTTCGCCTACGGCATCCGCCTGCTGCCCACGCCCAAGCGCCGCGCCATGTCGGCGCTGTACGCGTTCTCCCGGCGCGTGGACGACATCGGCGACGGCGACCTGGCCGACGAGGTGAAGCTGAAGCGGCTCGAGGACACCAGGGCGCTGCTCGCCCGGGTCCGCGCGGACGAGGTCGAGGAGGACGACACCGATCCGGTCGCCGTCGCCCTCGCCCATGCGGCGCGCGCCTTCCCGATCCCGCTCGGCGGACTCGACGAGCTGATCGACGGCGTCCAGATGGACGTGCGCGGCGAGACCTACGAGACCTGGGACGACCTGAAGGTGTACTGCCGGTGCGTCGCCGGCGCCATCGGCCGGCTCTCGCTCGGCGTCTTCGGCACCGAACCGGGAGCGCGCGGCGCCGAGCGCGCCCCCGAGTACGCCGACACCCTCGGCCTCGCCCTGCAGCTGACCAACATCCTCAGGGACGTCCGCGAGGACGCGGCCGGCGGCCGTACCTATCTGCCCGCCGACGACCTCGCCAAGTTCGGCTGTTCGGCCGGGTTCGACGGGCCGACCCCGCCGGAGGGCTCCGACTTCGCGGGCCTCGTGCACTTCGAAGTGCGACGGGCCCGCGCTCTTTTCGCCGAGGGCTACCAGCTGCTCCCCATGCTCGACCGGCGCAGCGGAGCCTGTGTGGCCGCCATGGCCGGCATCTACCGCCGGCTGCTGGACCGCATCGAGCGCGACCCCGAGGCGGTGCTGCGCGGCAGGGTCTCGCTGCCCGGACGCGAGAAGGCGTACGTCGCCGTACGCGGTCTGTCCGGTCTGGACACCCGGCATGTGACCCGCCATGTCCCTCCCCGTTCCCTCAGGAGGCGCGCCTGATGGAACACGGCGAACCAGGAGACATGCGGCAGGCAACCCTCCACTGCGGCGTGGCGTCCCTGACTGCGACGGCGGAGCGTGCACCGTTCAACCTGCACGCTCGGCACGTACGGAAGGACGCACCATGAGCGACGGCTCGCGCCCCGCACAGGCGCACGGCACCGCCGGAGAGGAGGGCGCCGCGGGCCGCCGCGCCGTCGTGGTCGGCGGCGGGCTCGCCGGGATCACCGCGGCCCTGGCACTCGCCGACGCGGGGGTCCGCGTCACCCTGCTCGAAGGCAGGCCCAGGCTGGGCGGCCTCGCCTTCTCCTTCCAGCGCGGCGACCTGACCGTCGACAACGGCCAGCACGTGTACCTGCGCTGCTGCACCGCCTACCGCTGGTTCCTCGACCGGATCGAGGGCGCGGCGCTGGCACCGCTGCAGGACCGCCTGGACGTGCCCGTCGTCGACGCCGCCAAGCCCGAGGGCAGGCGGCTCGGCCGGCTGCGGCGCGACCCGCTGCCCGTCCCCCTCCACCTGGGACGCAGCCTGGCCGCCTATCCGCACCTCTCGCTCGCCGAGCGCGCCGCGGTCGGGCGGGCCGCGCTCGCGCTGAAGGGGCTCGACCTCGCCGACCCGGTCCTGGACACCCAGGACTTCGGCAGCTGGCTGGCCGCGCACGGCCAGTCGGCGCGCGCCGTCGAGGCCCTGTGGGACCTGGTCGGGGTCGCCACCCTCAACGCGGTCGCCTCCGACGCCTCGCTGGGGCTCGCCGCGATGGTGTTCAAGACCGGTCTGCTGTCCGACCCGGGCGCGGCCGACATCGGCTGGGCCCGCGTCCCGCTGGGCGAACTGCACGACCGGCTGGCCCGCAAGGCGCTCGACTCCGCGGGCGTCCGTACCGAGGTCCGTACACGCGTCACCTCCGTCTCTACCAACGAAAACGGCACGTGGAGCGTTCAGGTTCCCGGAGAGAGCCTGGAAGCCGACGCCGTCGTCCTCGCCGTACCCCAGCGCGAGGCCCACGGCCTGCTGCCGCCCGGCGCCCTCGACGACCCCGAGCGGCTGCTCGCGATCGGCACCGCGCCGATCCTCAACGTCCATGTGGTCTACGACCGCAGGGTGCTCGCCCGGCCGTTCTTCGCGGCCCTGGGCACCCCCGTGCAGTGGGTGTTCGACCGCACCGACGCCTCCGGGCTGACCGAGGGCCAGTACCTGGCGCTGTCCCAGTCGGCCGCGCAGGACGAGATCGACCTGCCGGTCTCCGAGCTCCGCGAGCGCTACCTGCCGGAGCTGGAACGAATCATTCCGGGTACCCGCGGCGCCGTGGTGAAGGACTTCTTCGTAACCCGGGAGCGCACGGCCACGTTCGCCCCCGCCCCCGGCGTCGGACGCCTCAGGCCCGGCGCCCGCACCAAGGCCCCCGGCCTGTACCTGGCCGGTGCGTGGACCGCCACCGGGTGGCCCGCGACCATGGAGAGTGCGGTCCGCAGCGGAGTGAGCGCGGCCGACGCCGCCCTCGGCGCCCTGGGCCGGCCCCGCCCCCGCCACCTCTTCGAGTTCGAGGAGGCGGCCTGATGCCCGATCAGCAGCCCGCGGCAGGCCCCCGCACCCCCGGTACCGCAACAAGAGGAGAGACTGTGCCCACTGTGCCCCCGGCCTCGACGCCCGCCCCACGGGCCGCGGTGGACGTGACCGCGCTGCTGGAGCGCGGCCGGACCCTGGCCACTCCGGTCCTGCGTGCGGCCGTCGACCGGCTGGCGCCTCCGATGGACACCGTCGCCGCCTACCACTTCGGCTGGATCGACGCCGCCGGCAACCCGGCCGACGGCGACGGCGGCAAGGCCGTGCGCCCCGCGCTCGCCGTGCTCTCCGCCGAGGTCACCGGCGCCGCGCCCGAGGTGGGCATCCCGGGCGCCGTGGCCGTCGAACTCGTACACAACTTCTCGCTGCTGCACGACGACCTGATGGACGGCGACGAGCAGCGCCGGCACCGCGACACCGTCTGGAAGGTGCACGGCCCCGCCCAGGCCATCCTGGTCGGCGACGCGCTGTTCGCCCTGGCCAACGAGGTCCTGCTGGAACTCGGCAGCGTCGAGGCCGGCCGCGCCACCCGCCGGCTCACCACCGCCACCCGCGCCCTGATCGACGGTCAGGCCCAGGACATCTCCTACGAGCACCGCGACCGCGTCAGCGTCGAGGAGTGCCTGGAGATGGAGGGCAACAAGACCGGCGCGCTGCTCGCCGCGTCCAGCTCCATCGGCGCGGTCCTCGGCGGCGCGGACGACGCCACCGCCGACGCGCTGGAGCGCTACGGCCACCACCTCGGCCTCGCCTTCCAGGCCGTCGACGACCTGCTCGGCATCTGGGGCGACCCGGAGGCCACCGGCAAGCAGACCTGGAGCGACCTGCGCCAGCGCAAGAAGTCCCTGCCGGTCGTCGCCGCGCTCGCGGCCGGCGGCCCCGCCTCCGAGCAGCTCGGCGAGATGCTCGCCGCGGACGCCAAGAGCAGCGACTTCGAGAACTTCTCTGAGGAGGAGTTCGCGGCCCGCGCGGCCCTCATCGAGCAGGCCGGCGGCCGCGACTGGACGGCTGAGGAAGCGCGCCGTCAGCACACCATCGCCATCGAAGCCCTCGACGCCGTCGACATGCCCGACCGGGTGCGGGAGTCCTTCACGGCGCTCGCCGACTTCGTCGTCGTACGAAAGAGATGATCACTATCGGCCGAACACGCCTCGCGTAGTCGCCGGCCGGTGTCCGAGGATCGAGACAAGGACACCGGCCGACGGCGGACCCACAGCAGCACGACTCGCACGACTGCACGAAGGGGAAGCCATGACAGCGACGACCGACGGAAGCACCGGGGCGACTGTGCCGTCCCGCGCTGCCGCGGCCAGCGACACCACCCTCACCACCCCCGCGGCGGCCGGGGTACAAGAAGCCGCCGCACGCGCCGCACGGCGCGCCACCGACTTCCTGCTCGCCCGGCAGGACGCCCAGGGCTGGTGGAAGGGCGACCTGGAGACCAACGTCACCATGGACGCCGAGGACCTGCTCCTGCGCCAGTTCCTGGGGATCCGCGACGAGCGGACCACACAGGCCGCCGCGAAGTTCATCCGCGGCGAGCAGCGCGAGGACGGCACCTGGGCCACGTTCTACGGCGGGCCCGGCGAGCTGTCCACCACCGTCGAGGCGTACGTCGCCCTGCGCCTGGCCGGCGACGCGCCCGACGCGCCGCACATGGCGAAGGCGTCCTCCTGGATCCGCGAGCGCGGCGGCATCGCCGCCTCCCGGGTCTTCACCCGGATCTGGCTCGCCCTGTTCGGCTGGTGGAAGTGGGAGGACCTGCCCGAACTCCCGCCGGAGCTCATCTACTTCCCCACCTGGTTCCCGCTCAACATCTACGACTTCGGCTGCTGGGCACGGCAGACCATCGTGCCGCTGACCATCGTCTCCGCCAAGCGCCCGGTGCGCCCGGCGCCGTTCGCGCTGGACGAGCTGCACACCGACCCGGCGAACCCCAACCCGCCGCAGCCGCTCGCCCCGGTGGCCAGCTGGGACGGGCTGTTCCAGCGGCTCGACAAGGTGGTCCGCGGCTACCGCAAGGTGGCCGTGCGCAGACTGCGCAGAGCGGCGATGAACTCCGCCGCCCGCTGGATCATCGAGCGCCAGGAGAACGACGGCTGCTGGGGCGGCATCCAGCCCCCGGCCGTGTACTCGGTCATCGCCCTGCACCTGCTCGGCTACGACCTCGAGCATCCGGTGCTGCGCGAGGGCCTCGCCTCGCTGGACCGTTTCGCCGTCTGGCGCGAGGACGGCGCCCGGATGATCGAGGCCTGCCAGTCCCCGGTGTGGGACACCTGCCTCGCCACCATCGCGCTCGTCGATGCGGGACTGCCCGTCGACCATCCGCAGCTGGTCAAGGCGGCCGACTGGATGCTCGGCGAGGAGATCGTCCGGCCCGGCGACTGGGCCGTACGGCGCCCGCAACTGCCGCCGGGCGGCTGGGCGTTCGAGTTCCACAACGACAACTACCCCGACATCGACGACACCGCCGAGGTCTCCCTCGCGCTGCGCCGGGTCAGGCACCACGACCCCGAGCGCGTGGACAAGGCCATCGGGCGGGCGGTGCGCTGGAACCTGGGGATGCAGTCGAGGAACGGCGCGTGGGGCGCCTTCGACGCCGACAACACCAGCCCGTTCCCCAACCGGCTGCCGTTCTGCGACTTCGGCGAGGTCATCGACCCGCCGTCCGCGGACGTCACCGCGCACGTGGTGGAGATGCTCGCCGCCGAGGGGCTCGCCCACGACCCGCGCACCCGGCGCGGCATCGAGTGGCTGCTGTCGGAACAGGAGCCGGACGGCTCCTGGTTCGGGCGCTGGGGCGTCAACTACATCTACGGCACCGGCTCGGTGGTCCCCGCGCTGACCGCGGCCGGACTGCCCGGCTCCCACCTGGCGATCCGGCGGGCCGTGGCCTGGCTGGAGAGCGTGCAGAACGACGACGGCGGCTGGGGCGAGGACCTGCGCTCCTACAAGTACGTCAAGGAGTGGAGCGGCCGCGGCGCCTCCACCGCCTCGCAGACCGCGTGGGCGCTGATGGCGCTGCTCGCCGCGGGGGAGAAGGACTCCAAGGCCGTCGAGCGCGGCATCCGGTGGCTGGCCGACACCCAGCGCGAGGACGGCACCTGGGACGAGCCGTACTTCACCGGCACCGGCTTCCCCTGGGACTTCTCCATCAACTACCACCTATACCGGCAGGTCTTCCCGCTCACCGCGCTGGGCCGGTATCTGCACGGCGACCCCTTCGAACGCGGTCTGCTCACCCGTACGCCGCTGCCCGAGGCGAAGGGGAGCTGACCCATGACCCCCCGGCCCGCCCCCGTCCCGCTGCTGGTCGCCTGCGCGCTCGGCATCGAGCACCTCGCCCTGCGCACCGGGGACAGGAACGGGGCGGACGGGCCGGTCACCTTCCTCCGCACGGGCATGGGCCCCCGGGCGGCGGAACGCTCCGTCGTCCGGCGGCTCGCGGACCCGGCGCTCGCCGACGCGGCCGTGCTGGCCACCGGATTCTGCGCCGGGCTCGCCCTCGGCATGCACCCCGGCGACCTGGTGGTCGCCGAGCAGACCCGGGACCCGCGCGGCAGCGTCGCCTGCGTGGGCACCGAACTGCTGGTCAAGGAACTCGTGCGCATCCTGCCCGGACGCACGGTCCACACCGGCCCGCTCACCGGCTCCGACCACGTCGTGCGGGGCCATGAGCGGTCCGACCTGCTCGCGACCGGTGCGATCGCCGTCGACATGGAGTCGGCGGCCACGCTCCTGACGGCCGTACGCGACGGGGAACGCCCCGTAGCCGCCGTACGGGTGGTCGTGGACGCTCCCGAACACGAACTCGTCAGGATCGGCACCGTGCGCGGCGGAATATCCGCTTTCCGCGTTCTTCGTTCTGTTCTTCCCGCATTTTTCGAATGGCACCGTTCTTTGCCGCTCCCCCGGAGGTGAGCCAGATGGCCATGCCGTTGCGCCAGTCCATCAAGGTCGCTACATACCTGGCCGAACAGAAGCTGCGCAGGCGGGACAAGTTTCCGCTCATCGTCGAGCTGGAGCCGCTGTTCGCCTGCAACCTCAAATGCGAGGGCTGTGGCAAGATCCAGCACCCGGCGGGCGTGCTCAAGCAGCGCATGCCGGTCGCCCAGGCCGTGGGCGCGGTGCTGGAGTCCGGTGCGCCGATGGTCTCCATCGCCGGCGGCGAACCGTTGATGCACCCTCAGATCGACGAGATCGTGCGCCAGTTGGTGGCCAAGCGGAAGTACGTCTTCCTGTGCACCAACGCGATGCTGCTGCGCAAGAAGATCGACAAATTCAAGCCCTCTCCCTACTTCGCCTTCGCCGTGCACATCGACGGGCTGCGTGAGCGGCACGACGAGTCCGTTGCCAAGGAGGGCGTGTTCGACGAGGCGGTGGAGGCCATCAAGGAGGCCAAGCGGCGCGGCTTCCGGGTGACCACCAACTCGACCTTCTTCAACACCGACACCCCGCAGACCGTCATCGAGGTGCTCAACTTCCTCAACGACGACCTGAAGGTCGACGAGATGATGATCTCGCCCGCATACGCCTACGAGAAGGCCCCCGACCAGGAGCACTTCCTCGGCGTCGAGCAGACCCGAGAACTGTTCAAGAAGGCCTTCGCGGGCGGCAACCGCAGGAAGTGGCGGCTCAATCACTCCCCGCTCTTCCTGGACTTCCTGGAGGGCAAGGTCGACTTCCCGTGCACCGCCTGGGCGATCCCGAACTACTCGCTCTTCGGCTGGCAGCGCCCCTGCTACCTGATGAGCGACGGGTACGTGCCGACGTACCGCGAACTCGTCGAGGAGACCGACTGGGACAAGTACGGCCGCGGCAAGGACCCGCGCTGCGCCAACTGCATGGCGCACTGCGGCTACGAGCCCACCGCCGTCCTCGCCACCATGGGCTCGCTGAAGGAGTCGCTGCGGGCCATGCGCGAGACCGTCTCCGGGAACCGGGAGTGACGCGATGACCGCTGTTCCCCTGGGTGTCCCCGAGGTACCGGCCCGGCCGGTCGCGCCGCGCAGGCGGTCGCGGCAGATCCACGTCGGGCCGGTGCCGGTGGGGGGCGGGGCTCCCGTGTCGGTGCAGTCGATGACGACGACCCGGACCTCGGACATCGGCGCCACCCTGCAGCAGATCGCGGAACTCACCGCGTCCGGCTGCCAGATCGTCCGCGTCGCCTGCCCCACGCAGGACGACGCGGACGCCCTCGCGACCATCGCTCGGAAGTCGCAGATCCCGGTGATCGCGGACATCCACTTCCAGCCGAAGTACGTGTTCGCGGCGATCGAGGCCGGCTGCGCGGCCGTGCGCGTCAATCCCGGCAACATCAAGAAGTTCGACGACCAGGTGAAGGAGATCGCGCGGGCCGCCAAGGACCACGGCACTCCGATCCGCATCGGCGTCAACGCCGGCTCCCTGGACAAGCGCCTGCTGCAGAAGTACGGCAAGGCGACGCCGGAGGCGCTGGTCGAGTCCGCGCTGTGGGAGGCGTCCCTCTTCGAGGAGCACGACTTCCGGGACATCAAGATCTCCGTCAAGCACAACGACCCGGTCGTGATGATCGAGGCCTACCGCCAGCTCGCCGAGCAGTGCGAGTACCCGCTGCACCTGGGCGTGACGGAGGCGGGCCCGGCGTTCCAGGGCACGATCAAGTCGGCGGTGGCCTTCGGCGCGCTGCTGAGCCAGGGCATCGGCGACACGATCCGCGTCTCCCTGTCCGCCCCGCCCGTCGAGGAGGTCAAGGTCGGCATCCAGATCCTGCAGGCCCTCGGTCTCAGGCAGCGGCGCCTGGAGATCGTCTCCTGCCCGTCCTGCGGCCGTGCCCAGGTCGACGTCTACAAGCTCGCCGAGGAGGTCACCGCGGGCCTCGACGGGATGGAAGTGCCGCTCAGGGTCGCGGTGATGGGGTGTGTGGTCAACGGTCCGGGCGAGGCCCGTGAGGCCGACCTCGGAGTTGCCTCAGGCAACGGAAAGGGGCAGATCTTCGTCAAGGGCGAGGTCATCAAGACCGTCCCCGAGTCGAAGATCGTGGAGACCCTCATCGAGGAGGCCATGAAGCTCGCGGAGCAGGCGAGCCCCGCAGACGAGTGAATCGAGACAGCACGGCACGGACCGAGAGGGGGCCCAGCGTGACCATTCTGGAGAACATCCGGGGACCACGCGACCTGAAGGCGCTGTCGGAGGCGCAACTCGGCGAACTGTCCGAGGAGATACGCGAGTTCCTGGTGCAAGCGGTGTCGAGGACCGGCGGTCACCTCGGGCCCAACCTGGGAGTGGTGGAACTGTCCATCGCCCTGCACCGGGTCTTCGAGTCGCCGGTCGACCGCATCCTGTGGGACACCGGCCACCAGTCCTATGTACACAAGCTGCTGACAGGGCGTCAGGACTTCTCCAAGCTGCGCGGCAAGGGCGGACTGTCCGGCTACCCCTCGCGCGAGGAGTCCGAGCACGACGTCATCGAGAACAGCCACGCCTCCACCGCGCTCGGCTGGGCCGACGGCCTGGCCAAGGCCAACCAGGTGCTCGGGGACAAGGGCCATGTGGTCGCCGTCATCGGCGACGGCGCGCTGACCGGCGGCATGGCCTGGGAGGCGCTGAACAACATCGCGGCCGCCAAGGACCGCCCGCTGATCATCGTCGTCAACGACAACGAACGCTCCTACTCCCCGACCATCGGCGGCCTCGCCAACCACCTGGCCACCCTGCGCACCACCGACAGCTACGAGAAGATCCTCGCCTGGGGCAAGGACGTGCTGCTGCGCACCCCGATCGTCGGGAACGCCCTCTACGAGTCGCTGCACGGCGCGAAGAAGGGCTTCAAGGACGCCTTCGCCCCGCAGGGCATGTTCGAGGACCTGGGTCTGAAGTACGTCGGCCCGATCGACGGCCACGACATCAAGGCCGTCGAGTCCGCGCTGCGCCGCGCCAAACGCTTCCACGGCCCGGTCCTGGTCCACTGCCTCACCGTCAAGGGCCGCGGCTACGAACCCGCCCTCGCCCACGAGGAGGACCACTTCCACAGCGTCGGCGTGATGGACCCGCGCACCTGCGAGCCCCTGGCGCCCGCCAACGGGCCCTCGTGGACCTCCGTGTTCGGCGACGAGATGGTGCGGATCGGCGAGGAACGCGACGACGTCGTCGCCATCACGGCGGCCATGCTGCATCCGGTGGGCCTCGGCGGGTTCGCCGAGCGCTTCCCCCACCGGGTGTGGGACGTGGGCATCGCCGAGCAGCACGCGGCGGTGTCGGCGGCCGGCCTCGCCACCGGCGGGCTGCACCCGGTCGTCGCCGTCTACGCCACCTTCCTCAACCGCGCCTTCGACCAGCTGCTCATGGACGTCGCCCTGCACCGCTGCGGGGTCACCTTCGTGCTCGACCGGGCCGGCGTCACCGGCTCCGACGGACCCTCCCACAACGGCATGTGGGACATGTCGGTCCTCCAGGTCGTGCCCGGACTGAGGATCGCCGCACCGCGCGACGCGGACCAGCTGCGCGCCCAGCTGCGCGAGGCCGTCGCCGTGGACGACGCGCCCACCCTGGTCCGCTTCCCGAAGGAGTCGGTCGGCCCGGACATCCCGGCGGTCGGCCGGGTCGGCGGGATGGACGTGCTGCACCGCGCCGAACGCCCCGAGGTGCTGCTGGTGGCCGTCGGCGTGATGGCCCCGGCGTGCCTCCAGGCGGCCGACCTGCTGCAGGCCCGCGGCATCGGCTGCACGGTGGTGGACCCGCGCTGGGTCAAGCCCGTCGACCCCGCGCTGCCGCAACTCGCCGCCGAGCACCGGCTGGTGGCCGTGGTGGAGGACAACAGCCGCTCCGCGGGCGTCGGTTCGGCCGTCGCCCTCGCCCTCGGCGACGCCGACGTGGACGTGCCGGTACGGCGCTTCGGCATCCCGGAGCAGTTCCTCGCGCACGCCAAGCGCAGCGAGGTGCTCGCCGACATCGGCCTCACGCCCGTCGAGATCGCCGGGCGGATCAGTGGGAGCCTGGCCGTCAAGGACGCGGACGGCACAGCCAAGGAGAGTGAATGAGCACGGAGTTCGACCTCGGCGCGCTGCTCGCCGAGCGCGGAGCCGAACGCTACGAGCTGCACGCGAAGTACCTCAATCCGCAGCTCCCGCGCATGCTGCACACGATCGGCTTCGACAAGGTCTACGAACGGGCCGAGGGCGCCCACTTCTTCGACGCGGACGGCAATGACTACCTCGACATGCTCGCCGGGTTCGGGGTGATGGGCCTCGGCCGCCACCACCCCGTCGTCCGCAAGGCGCTGCACGACGTGCTCGACCTGGACCTCGCCGACCTCACCCGCTTCGACTGCCAGCCGCTGCCCGGCCTGCTCGCCGAGCGCCTGCTCGCGCACAGCCCGCACCTGGACCGGGTGTTCTTCGGCAACAGCGGCACCGAGGCCGTCGAGACGGCCCTGAAGTTCGCCCGGTACGCCACCGGCAGGCCCCGCGTCCTGTACTGCGAGCACGCCTTCCACGGCCTGACCACCGGCTCCCTGTCGGTCAACGGCGAGAGCGGCTTCCGCGACGGCTTCGCGCCGCTGCTGCCCGACACCGCCGTACCCCTCGGCGACCTCGACGCCCTGGCCCGGGAGCTGAAGAAGGGCGACGTGGCCGCGCTGATCGTGGAGCCGATCCAGGGCAAGGGCGTGCACGAGGCCCCGCCCGGCTATCTGCGCGCCGCCCAGGACCTGCTGCACCGGCACAAGGCGCTGCTCATCGCCGACGAGGTGCAGACCGGCCTCGGCCGCACCGGCGACTTCTACGCCTACCAGCACGAGGACGGCGTCGAACCGGACCTGGTGTGCGTGGCCAAGGCCCTGTCGGGCGGATACGTCCCGGTCGGCGCCACGCTCGGCAAGGACTGGATCTTCAAGAAGGTCTACTCGTCCATGGACCGGGTCCTCGTCCACTCGGCGAGCTTCGGCTCCAACGCCCAGGCCATGGCATGCGGCCTCGCGGTGCTGTCCGTCATGGAGAACGAGCAGGTCGTGGCGGGCGTGCGCAGGACGGGCGAGCTGCTGAAGTCCCGGCTGACGGCGCTGACGGACACATACGAACTGCTCGCCGACGTGCGCGGCCGGGGTCTGATGATCGGCATCGAGTTCGGCCGGCCGACCTCGCTGAAGCTGCGCAGCCGCTGGACCATGCTCCAGGCGGCCCGCAAGGGCCTGTTCGCGCAGATGGTCGTCGTGCCGCTGCTGCAGCGGCACCGGATCCTCACCCAGGTCTCCGGCGACCATCTGGAGGTGATCAAACTGATCCCGCCGCTGATCATCGACGAGGCGGACGTCGACCGCTTCGTGGAGGCCTTCACGGCAGTGATGGACGACGCGCACAGCGGCGGCGGGCTGATGTGGGACTTCGGCAAGACCCTGATCAAGCAGGCCGTGGCCAACCGCTGACCGGTGCCCCGCTTTTGCCCCTGAGGCAAGGAAATTGCCCAGCGGGCAAAGCTGGGGCTGAATGGAGGCATGAACGCCTCAGACTCCGGGCCACCTGCGGGCCCGGGCGACGAGCTGCCCGCCGTCGCACCCCAGCTGCGCGCCCTGCGCCGGCGCGCCGGTCTCACCCTGGAGGCCGCCGCCCGCGCCGCCGGGCTCTCCCCGGCGCATCTGTCCCGGCTGGAGACCGGAGAGCGGCAGCCCTCCCTGCCGATGCTGCTGGGCCTCGCCCGCATCTACGGTACGACCGTCTCCGGACTGCTCGGCGAGCGGGCCGCCGACCCGGACGCGATCGTGCGGGCCGGGGACATGGAGCCGACCCGGGCCGGCGGCTGGACGTACGTCCAGGCCGGTGCCCCCGGCCGCGCGATGCAGGCGCTGCGCGTGCGCGTGCCGTACGGCTCGCAGGGCGACATCGTGCGCGTCCACCCCGGCGAGGAGTGGCTCTACGTCCTGCGGGGGCGGCTGCGGCTGCGGCTCGGTGACACCGCGCACCTGCTCGCGCCCGGCGACAGCGCGCACTTCGACTCGCTCACCCCGCACCGGCTCGCCGCCGAGGACCACGACGGCGTCGAGCTGCTGTTCGTCCACACCCTGCTGCAGAGCCCCACGGCCACGCTGTGCCTGGGGCCGCTGACCGGAGACATGCCGTGAGCGACTTCGAGACCAAGTTCCCCCGTTCCCTGTGGATCCGCCTGATCATCTACATCGCCGCCGGCCACGTCCTGGCCGCGTTCCTCTTCCTGCTCTTCGCCCTCGGGGCGAAGAACTGAGAAGAACCGACCCGGGCGGGCGGGGCTCTCAGTCCAGCAGACGCTCGCGCAGGCGGTCGCAGGACGCCGGGCCGAGGCGCAGGCCCTGCTCCAGATAGGCGTCGACTCCGCCCCAGGTCTCCTCGATGGTCTCGAACGCCGCTTCCAGGTACTCGGCGCGGGCGTCGAAGAGGGGGCTGAGCAGCTCCATGACCTCCGGGGTGTACGCGGTGTCCGCGCTGCCGCTGCGGCGGACCTTGTAGCGCCGGTGCTTGGCGTTGGACTCCAGGTAGTCGGCCACGATCGCCTCGCGCTCCACACCCAGGGCGAGGAGCGTCACGGCTATGGAGATGCCCGCGCGGTCCTTGCCCGCCGCGCAGTGCATCAGGGCGGGCACGCTGTCCTGGGCGAGCGCCCGCAGCACCCGGGAGTGCCCGGCGGTGCGCTCCTTGACGATCGTCCGGTACGAGGCGATCATCCGGGCCGCCCCCTTGCCGTCGGCCAGGATCCCGCGCAGCTGGTCCAGGTCGCCCTCGCGGACCATCTTCCAGAACTCGGCGCCGTCCGCCGGGTCGCTCAGCGGCAGGTTCACGTTCCGCACGCCGGGCAGCTCGACGTCCGGGCCCTCCAGCTTCTGGTCGGCCGCGTTGCGGAAGTCGAAGATCGTGTGCAGGCCCAGGGAGGCGAGGAAGGCCGCGTCCTCGTCGGTGGCGTGCGCCAGGTGGCCGCTGCGGAACAGCACGCCGTACCGCACCCGGCGCCCGTCGACGGTCGGCAGTCCGCCCACGTCACGGAAATTGCGCACTCCGGCCAGCTCCGGCTCGGTCGACGGGACCTGCTGCGTCACGGGGGCTCCTCCCGGCTCTGGGCCCGCCGCCGCGTCTCGCGGCGGGCGCTCTGACGACCATACGACATCGGTTTCCTGGGGCAAGGAGTTGTCCACAGGCATTGTCACCAGGGCCCGGAGGACCAATGATGTTGGCACTTGAGCGGATCTGTTGAACCCTGTGAGGTCTTACGTGGTGGACATCGCCGACGACGGTCGTACCTGGCTCCTCTCGGGGCCCACCAGCAGTTACGCCCTGCATCTCACCGACGCGGACGAGCTGCTCCACCTGCACTGGGGGCCGCGCATCGCGCTCGCGGACGCCGAGGCCCTCGCCGCCGGCCCGCTGCCCGGCTACCGGCCCTTCGAGTCCCCGCTCGACGGCCGTGAGGAGTACCCCGTCGAGGGCGGCCCGCGCTTCGTCCGCCCCGCCCTGTCCGTGCGCACCGGCGAGCGCCGCGGCACCGAGTGGCGCTTCACGGCGCACGAGGTCGCGGCCGACGGCACGGAGGGCGACGAGCTGCGGCTGCGCTTCGACGACGACGGCCTCGCCGTCACCCTGCACTACCGGATGCGTGGTGACGTCGTCGAGCGCTGGGTCACCGTGGCCAACGGCACCGACGCGCGCCTGGAGCTGCTTCGCGCCGACGCCGCCACCTGGACCCTGCCCGACCGCGACGGCTGGCGGCTGTCCCAGCTGCACGGCCGCTGGGCCGCCGAGTCCCGCCTCACCAGCGCACCCCTCACCTACGGCGAGAAGGTCATCGGCAGCCGCCGCGGCCACACCGGCCACCAGCACCTGCCCTGGGTGGCGCTCGACACCGACGCCACCGAGGAGCACGGCGAGGTCTACGGCTGCGCGCTGGGCTGGTCCGGCTCCTGGCGCATCGCGGTCGCCCAACTCCCCGACGCGCGCGTGCAGATCACCGGCGGCGCCGGCTACGACGACTCGGGGCTGCTGCTCCTTCAGCCGGGGGAGTCGTACACCACCCCGGTCTTCGCGGGCCTGTGGAGCGACGGCGGCTTCGGCGGTGCGAGCCGCGCCTGGCACGCCTACCAGCGCGCGCACGTCATCCCGGACGCCGGGCGGGACCGGCCGGTGCTCTTCAACTCCTGGGAGGCCACCTACTTCGACATCTCCGAGGAGCAGCAGCTCGCGCTCGCCCGGCGGGCCGCCGACATCGGGGTCGAGCTGTTCGTCGTGGACGACGGCTGGTTCGGCGCCCGCACCAGCGACCGCGCGGGCCTCGGCGACTGGACGCCCAACCCCGACCGCTTCCCGCACGGCCTGAAGCCCCTCGCCGACCAGGTGCACGGCCTCGGCATGAAGTTCGGCATCTGGGTCGAGCCCGAGATGGTCAACCCGGACAGCGAGCTGTACCGCGCCCACCCCGACTGGGTGCAGTACCAACCAGGACGTAAGCGGACGGAACTGCGCAACCAGCTCGTCCTCAACCTCGCCCGCGAGGACGTCCAGGAGTATCTGTGGGAGCAGCTCGACGCCCTGCTCTCCAGCGCGCCGATCGACTATGTGAAGTGGGACTTCAACCGCTGCTTCACCGACGCCGGCTGGCCCGGCGAGCCGTACCCGCAGCGCCTGTGGGTGGACCACGTCCGCGCGCTGTACGCCCTGCTGGACCGGTTGCGCGCGGCTCACCCGCACGTCGCCTTCGAGTCCTGCTCTGGCGGCGGCGGCCGGATCGACCTCGGCGTGCTCGGCCGCACCGACCAGGTGTGGACCTCCGACAACACCGACCCGCTCGACCGCCTGGCCATCCAGCACGGCTTCAGCCAGATCCACCCCGCCCGGGTGATGGCCGCCTGGGTCACCGACAGCCCGAACACCCAGCTCAACGGGCGGGTCAGCAGCCTGCGCTTCCGCTTCGTCAGCGCCATGGCGGGCGTCCTCGGGGTCGGCGGCGACCTGACCGAGTGGACGGCCGGGGAACTGGCCGAGGCGCGGCGCTGGGTCGAGCTGTACAAGGAGATCCGCCCGGTCGTCCAGCAGGGCGATCTGTACCGGCTGCGGCCTCCGGCCGGCGGTCTGAGCGCGGTCCAGTACGTCCTGGGTCAGGAGGCGGTGGTCCTCGCCTGGCTCCAGGCGCAGAGCTACGGCGAGCCGCTGCCGGCGCTGCGGCTGCGCGGACTCGACCCGGCCGCGTCGTACGAATGCCGCGAGACGGGGGAGGTGCACCGGGGCGCCGTCCTGCTGCACCACGGGCTGCGCACGGGGCTCAAGGGCGACCTGGACGCCACGGTCCTCCGCCTGCGCCGGGTCTGAGCGTTCCGCCCGGCCGTATTCCCGGATCGCAAACGAATTAAGGGTGTCTCATCTCACGGGTAGTCAACCCTTCCTTACGGTCGCGTAGGTCACATCCGAAGGTGAATCATGGGCCGATGTGGCAGACGATTCGAAGAGTGACAACAGATCAGTGATCGGGTCGTACGTGGCGGTGGGGGACAGCTTCACCGAGGGCGTCGGCGACCCCGGGCCCGACGGGGCGTTCGTCGGCTGGGCCGACCGGTTCGCGGTACTGCTCGCCGACCGGCGGCCCGAGGGCGACTTCACCTACACCAACCTCGCGGTGCGCGGCAAACTCCTCGACCAGATCGTGCGGGACCAGGTCCCCAAGGCCGTCGAACTGGCCCCGGACCTGGTCTCCTTCTGCGCCGGCGGCAACGACATCATCCGCCCCGGCACCGACCCGGACGAGGTGGCCGAGCGCTTCGAACGCGCCGTGGCCCGGCTGGCCGAGGCGGCCGGCACGGTCATGGTGACGACCGGGTTCGACACCCGCGGCGTCCCCGTGCTCAAGCATCTGCGCGGCAAGATCGCCACGTACAACGGGCATGTGCGCGCCATCGCCGACCGGTACGGCTGCCCCGTGCTCGACCTGTGGTCCCTGAAGTCCGTCCAGGACCGCAGGGCCTGGGACAGCGACCGCCTGCACCTCTCACCCGAGGGGCACACGCGCGTGGCGCTGCGCGCCGGCCAGGTCCTCGGCCTGGAGGTCCCGGCCGACCCGGAGCAGCCGTGGCCTCCCCTGCCGCCCCGCGGCACCCTGGAGATCCGCCGCGACGACGTGCACTGGGCCCGCGAGTACCTGGTCCCCTGGATCGGCCGCCGGCTGCGCGGTGAGTCCTCCGGCGACCACGTCACGGCGAAGGGCACCCTGTCGCCCGACGACATCAAGGTGCGCATCGCGTCGGTGGCGTGACGACAGCGGCCCCGCCCCCGCCCCGCACCGCACGGCTTGCGGCGCGGGGCGGGGCCGGTCGCGGAAGCACCCTGGGCTTCCGCCAACGCCGCCCGGCGCAGGCCCGGTTGCCCTGCGAGTGAGTCGTTCGCCCACGGGTGTGCGCGCGTTCTGCTCGACCCCGCGCAACCGCGCTCGCCACGCCGGTCCCTGCGACCGGCCGCCGAAGGGCGCCGCAGACGGCCGCGTCACCGCCGGAATCGCCGGAGGGGCGGGGCAACGGGCGCGGCCGGTTTGTCACAGGGGCCGACCATAATGGGGAGCCTCACCCACTTCACCGGGAGGTACCGTGACCGGACTGCGTTCCTCGAGCTCCGCGCTCCGCGCGCTGCGGCCCGCGGCCTTCGGCGCGGACCCGGGCGGTGAGCGCATGGCACGCATCCGTCGCTCCCCCCACTTCAAGGACGGCGTCTTCCAGAACCCGGGCGGCGCCGCACGCACCCGGCCCTCCGGTTCCGCGCTGGACTTCGCGAAGGTCTTCTTCGACCGGGAGACCCGGCCGCTGCGCGCCCCGAAGGGCACCGTTCCGGTACACCCGACCACCTTCGCCGACCTGGCCGGACCGCCCGCCACGGGACTCCGGCTGACCTGGATGGGCCACTCCAGCGTGCTCGCGGAGATCGACGGCCACCGGGTGCTGTTCGACCCGGTCTGGGGCGAGCGCTGCTCCCCGTTCCCCTTCGCCGGCCCCAGGCGACTGCACCCCGTGCCCCTGCCACTGGCCGCGCTCGGCGAGGTCGACGTGGTGGTCATCTCCCACGACCACTACGACCACCTGGACCTGCCCACCATCAAGGCGCTGGCCGGCACGGACACCGTCTTCGCCGTGCCGCTCGGCGTCGGCGCCCACCTGGAGCACTGGGGCGTCTCCCCGGACCGGCTGCGCGAGCTGGACTGGAACGAGTCGACGCGGGTCGGCGGCCTCTCCCTCACCGCGACGCCCGCCCGCCACTTCTGCGGCCGCGGCCTGCGCAACACCCAGCACACCCTGTGGGCGTCCTGGGCCGTCGCCGGCGAGGAGCACCGGATCTACCACAGCGGCGACACGGGCTACTTCGAGGGCTTCACGGACATCGGCGCGGCCCACGGCCCGTTCGACGCCACGATGATCCAGATCGGCGCCTACAGCGAGTTCTGGCCCGACATCCACATGACGCCCGAGGAGGGCCTGCGCGCCCACCTCGACCTGCAGGGCGGAGCGCCGCACGGCGTGCTGCTGCCGATCCACTGGGGCACCTTCAACCTGGCCCCGCACCCGTGGGCGGAGCCCGGTGAGTGGACGAAGGAGGCGGCTGAGGAGAGCGGCCAGGCGGTGGCCCTGCCCCGGCCGGGCGAGCCCTTCGAGCCGGCGGGCAAGCTTCCGGCGGAGGCGTGGTGGCGCGGTGTGTCGGGGGAGGTCCGGCGCACCTGGCGCTCGGTCGGCGCGTTCGTGGCGGAGCCGCCGGCGCGGGCCTGAGACACCCGGCTGGCCAGGGCCAAGGGTGTGACGCTCCGTTACATCGCTGGCGATGCCCGCGGTCGCCGGAGGCGGCCTCTGGTGGCGCTTCCCCGGAGCGGCGGGTGGCCGCACGGCCGGAAGCGGACGCCCGAAGGGGTGGTGGACCGACGAGGTCCACCACCCCTCGTCTTTTCTTCTCGACCGCTTTTGATCAGGTCTTATCGCTCTCTTTCGACTCCATGAGGGGCGCGCGGCCGGGTTATCGGTCTGTCGTACGAGGCTTCATACCAGAGCGGGACGCTCCTCGGGTGACTTTGTCAACTGCCCACCGCACATGATGCTCAGGCAACTACTGTGAGTGTCCGTCGCAGCGCGAGGCCGGATCCGCCGGCCTGCGGGCCCGACACCGCGATGACGCCTGCCCGCCTCGCGCACCGCACGAGGAACGGGCCCGACGGACCAGTACGAGGACGCAGATGTCTGACCTGCGAGCACCGGCCGCTGCCGACCGCCGAGAGGGCGGCCGGCACGGGCGGCCGGTGGCCCGGCCCGCTCCCGCACTGCCCGAGACGCCGATACGGCCCCAGCTCATGCGGCTCGCCGTCCTGCCGCCCCTCGCGGTGGCGCTCAGCGCCACCGCCGCCGTCCTCGTCAGCATCCGCTCCGCAGGCGCCCGCACCGGACCCACCCTCTGGTCCGTGCTCGCCGGGGCGGCCACCGTGGCCGTCGCCGGCATCCTCATCGCCGCCGTGGCCGCCGACCGGGCCGCCCGCTCGGTCTCCGACCGCGTCGACGCGCTGCGCCGCACCGCCGCACGCGGCGAGGCCGACCTGCACGCCCTGGTCGACGCGCTGCGCCAGGGCGAGGCCCCGCCCCCGCGCGCACCGCGCCGCCGGCCGCCCGCCGACGCCGACGACTTCGACCTGCTCGCCGCCGACCTGGCCCGTGCGCACGACGGCGCCGTCACCGCCGTCGTGCGCGCGGCCCAGCTCTCCAGCCAGGCGGGCAGCGAGCAGAAGCTGGAGGTGTTCGTCAACCTCGCGCGCCGGCTGCAGTCCCTCGTGCACCGGGAGATCTCCATCCTCGACGAGCTGGAGAACGAGATCGAGGACCCCGACCTGCTCAAGGGCCTCTTCCACGTGGACCACCTGGCCACCCGCATCCGGCGGCACGCCGAGAACCTCGCCGTGCTCGGCGGCGCCGTCTCCCGGCGCCAGTGGAGCAACCCGGTCAGCATGACCGAGGTGCTGCGTTCCGCCATCGCCGAGGTCGAGCAGTACTCCCGGGTCAAGCTGGTGCCCCCCGTCGACGGCGAACTGCGCGGCCACGCCGTCGCCGACGTCATCCATCTGCTCGCCGAACTCATCGAGAACGCCTCGGTGTTCTCCGCCCCGCACACACAAGTGCTGCTCCGCGCGGGCCTGGTCACCTCCGGGCTCGCCGTGGAGGTCGAGGACCGCGGCCTCGGCATGCCCGTCGCGGAGCAGAACCGGATGAACGCCCTGCTCGCCGACCCCGACCAGGTCAACGTCGCCAGCCTGCTGGCCGACGGGCGTATCGGCCTCTACGTCGTCTCCCAGCTCGCCCGGCGGCACGGCATCCACGTCCGGCTCCAGACCAACATCTACGGCGGCGTGCAGGCCGTACTCGTCGTCCCGCAGGCATTGCTGGGTACGGCCGCCAGTCCGAACGGCACGGTCGCCGGGGCGGGCACGGGGACGGTCGCCGGCACGGCCGTACACCAGCCGCAGTCGCCGACGGGCACCGGACACGGGGCGGGGCAGGCGCGCGGGTCCGTGCCGGACTCGCCCTCCGCGCCTGCCACGGGAGCGCGCGCGGCAGAGGCGGCCTCCGCGTACGGCGGCACCGCGACCGGTGCCGGGATCCCGGCGGAGCCGGTGCCGGAGGCCGGGGGAGGAGTCGTGACGGCCTCATGGAGTGAGGCCGGCGGCCAGGCCGGCCCCGCCGGCGGGCAGGCACGGGCGACCGGGCGCCGGCGGCACGCCCAGCCGGGCAGCGCAGGCCACGGCGGCGAGAACGCGGCAGGGCAGCACGGCGAAAGCGGCTCCCCGTGGCCCGGCGAGAGCGGGGCCGGGCACCATGGCGAGAGCGGTGACAGCGGTCGCAGCGGAGGGGGTCTCGCGCCGCTTCCCGTGCGGGGCGCCCGGCAGGACCGGCCCACCCCCGCCGAGGCCCGGCCCGGCATCGGCGCGGAGGACCGGGCGGCGGTCGAGGCGCACGCGGGCATCCTGCCCACGCCCCGCACCGGCACCGTGCGCGGCACCATGGGCAAGCCCCGGCTGCCCCGCCGCCGTGCCCAGGAGCACATCGTCCCCCAGCTGCGCGGCGGCCCCCTGCCCCGCCAGGAGGGCGACACCGTCCCGGGCCACGACCCCGGACTGATGGCGGCGTTCCAGCGCGGGATCGGACTCGCCGAGGCGCAGCAGCACCTGGAGAGCGAGGAGCAGTCCGTCGCCCATCGGGAACCCGGGCACCAGGGATTCGGTCACCCGAACCCCGGCGGTCCGCAGGATCCCGGCTACCCGGACGAGCCCCCCATGCAGTCCGCCCCGCCGGACGCCAACCACACCGCCTTCATGACGGCCCAGCAACTCCAGCCGGTCATGCGGGAATTCACCGACCCATCGCGTGTCCAGCCGGACCACACGGGTCCGGAGCACATGGACCGCACCTCCATATCCCCCGGGCGCCACGACGCGCCCGCCTCCGACGGTGCCCGTGGCGCCGGCCGGCCCGACGGGAGCGCCCCGGCCGGCTGACGCCCGCACCGCATCCACCCCCACCTCCGACCGCGTGCCCCCCATCCCAGCGCTCCCGCAGACCTTCGTACCCCAAGGAGTCGATCCACCATGGCGAGCGATGCGCCGACCACCGCCCACGCCGACCTCGACTGGCTGCTGAGCGGCCTCGTGCAGCGCGTACCGCACACCTCCAGCGCGGTGCTGCTGTCCTGCGACGGGCTGGTGAAGTCCGTGCACGGCCTGGACGTCGACAGCGCCGACCACATGGCGGCCCTGGCATCGGGCCTGTACTCCCTCGGCCGCAGCGCGGGCGTCCGGTTCGGCGACGGCGGGGACGTCCGCCAGGTCGTCGTCGAACTCGACTCGACCCTGCTGTTCGTCACCACCGCCGGCTCCGGCACCTGTCTCGCCGTGCTCGCCGGACGCGAGGCCGACGCCGCCGTGCTCGGCTACGAGATGGCGATGCTCGTCAAGAGCGTCCGGCCGTACCTGGTGACCGCCCCCCGGCAGCACGCCGTCGAACCCACGGCGACGAGGCCTTGAGCGTGGCCGCAGCCGGCGACGGGCCCTGGCTGGACGACGCGGCCGGGCGGCTGGTGCGCCCGTTCACGGTCAGCAACGGACGCACCGAGCCCAGCGTCGCGCTGGACCTGATGTCGCAGGTGATGGCCACCGGCGTCACCCCGCTCGGCTATCTCGGCCCCGAACACGCCCAGGCGCTCGAGCTGTGCCGGGGGCCCGTCTCGGTCGCCGAGATCGCCGCGCATCTGAAACTGCCCGCCGTGGTCACCAAGGTGCTGCTCTCGGACCTCGTCGACTGCGGGGCGCTGACCACCAAACCCCCCGCCTTCCACCACACACCCACTGACCGGTCTCTGCTGGAGGCAGTGCTCGATGGACTACGACGACAGCTCTGACCCGTTCCCGACCGCACTGAAGATCCTGGTGGCGGGCGGGTTCGGGGTCGGCAAGACGACCTTCGTGGGCGCGGTCAGCGAGATCGCGCCGCTCAGCACGGAGGAGCTGCTCACCACGGTCAGCGTCGGCACGGACAGTCTCGACGGCGTCGAGAACAAGATGGAGACGACGGTCGCCATGGACTTCGGCCGGATCACCCTCGATCCGGACCATGTGCTGTACCTGTTCGGCACCCCGGGGCAGGAGCGGTTCTGGTTCATGTGGGACGAGCTGTCGGAGGGCGCGCTCGGCGCGGTGATCCTCGCCGACACCCGCCGCCTGCAGGACTGCTTCGCCGCCGTGGACTTCTTCGAGGAACGCGGACTCGGCTTCATCGTCGCCGTCAACGAGTTCGACGGCGGGTACCGCTACGACACCGAGGAGGTGCGCGCCGCCATCGACCTCGACCCCGAGATCCCCGTCGTCCGCTGCGACGCCCGGATCTCCAGCTCGGGGGTCCAGACCCTGCTCACCCTCGTACGCCATCTGCTCGCCCACGCCCCGGCGCCCGCGCCGAGCCACGGCGCGCACATGTGAAACCGCCCTACCGCCCACGGAGTTCCCCCATGAGGTACGCCCACAGCGACGCAGCCCGGCCAGGAGCAAGGCCATGACCTACGAGCCGCCCCGTCCGGTCCGGGGTCTGCTGCTCACCCCCGAGGACAAGGAGGCCCCCGCCCGCGTCCACCGGCTGCGCCTGCTCGGCCTGGCCGACCGTCCCGACCCGGCGCTGGACGCCTTCGCGGAGCATCTCGCCCGCCTCACCGGCGCTCCGTACGCCATGGTCAACTTCGTCGGCGAGGAGCACCAGTTCTTCGCGGGCCTGTGCGTCCCCGCCGTACCGCCGTTCCTGCGGGAGGACGGCACGCGGCCGGAGTTCGGCCGGGTGCTGTCGCGCCGGCACGGGTTCTGCCCCCATGTCGTGGTGCGCCGCAAGGCACTCGTGCTGGAGGACGTCCGCGACTATCCGCGGTTCGCCGGGAACCCGGTCGTGGACGAGTACGGCATCCACTCCTACCTCGGCGCCCCGCTCATCGACAGCTCCGGCATGGCGCTCGGCACCGTGTGCGCGGCCGGCACCGAACCGCGGGCCTGGGGCCGCTCGGGCCTGGAGACCATCAAGGCGCTCGCCGCCGACCTCGTCGTACGCCTCGAACGGAGCACCGGGGACGGGCTGCCGCTGTGACGCCCCGGCACGCCCGCGCCCGCGGCGCCGGCGGCGTGAAGGAAAGCTGAGGCGGCGGTTAAGAAAAGCTCGATGGACCCGCGAGGCGCGCATACGGCAGATTGCAGGGTGATTCCACCCCTCTGACCCGGTGCGGGCCGTGTACGTCCGCCCGCTGACCCGGGACCTCACCCACAGGAGCCGCACGCGTGAAGGCGCTGGTCAAGGACAAGGCGGAGCCGGGACTCCGGCTGACGGACGTCCCGGAGCCCGAGATCGGTCCGGGTGACGTACTGATCAAGGTCATGCGCACCGGTATCTGCGGCACCGACCTGCACATCCGGGCCTGGGACGGCTGGGCGCAGCAGGCGATCCGCACGCCGCTCGTGCTCGGACACGAGTTCGTCGGGCAGGTCGTCGAGACCGGCCGGGACGTGACCGACATCCGCATCGGGGACCGGGTCAGCGGCGAGGGGCACCTGGTGTGCGGCAAGTGCCGCAACTGCCTGGCCGGGCGCCGCCACCTGTGCCGGGCCACCGTCGGCCTCGGCGTCGGCCGGGACGGCGCGTTCGCCGAGTACGTCGCCCTGCCCGCCACCAACGTGTGGGTCCACCGGGTGCCCGTCGACCTCGACGTCGCCGCCATCTTCGACCCGTTCGGCAACGCCGTGCACACCGCGCTGTCCTTCCCGCTCGTCGGCGAGGACGTGCTGATCACCGGCGCCGGACCGATCGGTCTGATGGCCGCCGCCGTCGCCCGGCACGCCGGCGCGCGCAACGTCGTCATCACCGACGTCAGCGCGGAGCGCCTGGAACTGGCCCGCAAGATCGGCGTGAGCCTCGCCCTGAACGTCGCCGAGACCACCATCGCCGAGGGGCAGCGCGAACTGGGGCTGCGCGAGGGCTTCGACATCGGCCTGGAGATGTCCGGCCGCCCCGAGGCCATGCGGGACATGATCGCCAACATGACGCACGGCGGCCGGATCGCCATGCTGGGTCTGCCCGCGCAGGAGTTTCCGGTCGACTGGGCCCGGATCGTCACCTCGATGATCACCATCAAGGGCATCTACGGCCGCGAGATGTTCGAGACCTGGTACGCGATGTCGGTGCTGCTGGAGGGCGGCCTGGACCTCGCGCCCGTGATCACCGGCCGGTACGGCTACCGCGACTTCGAGGCCGCGTTCGACGACGCGGCGAGCGGCAGGGGCGGCAAGGTCATCCTCGACTGGACCGCGTAACTCCCGTCATCCGCAAGCACCTTCAGGAGAGCACCCCCATGTTCGACACCGTACGCGACGACCTGCGCGCCACCCTCGACGAGATCCGCGCCGCCGGACTGCACAAGCCCGAGCGGGTCATCGGCACCCCGCAGTCCGCGACCGTCGAGGTCACCGCCGGCGGCCGCCCCGGCGAGGTCCTCAACTTCTGCGCCAACAACTACCTGGGCCTCGCCGACCACCCCGAGGTGATCGCCGCCGCCCACGCCGCACTGGACCGCTGGGGCTACGGCATGGCCTCCGTCCGCTTCATCTGCGGCACCCAGGAGGTCCACAAGGAGCTGGAGGCGCGCCTGTCGGCGTTCCTCGGCCAGGAGGACACGATCCTGTACTCCTCCTGCTTCGACGCCAACGGCGGTGTCTTCGAGACGCTGCTCGGCGAGGAGGACGCGGTGATCTCCGACGCCCTCAACCACGCCTCCATCATCGACGGCATCCGCCTGTCCAAGGCCCGCCGCTACCGGTACGCCAACCGGGACCTCGCCGACCTGGAGGCGAAGCTGAAGGAGGCGTCCGACGCCCGGCGCCGGCTGATCGTCACCGACGGCGTCTTCTCCATGGACGGCTATGTGGCGCCGCTGCGCGAGATCTGCGACCTCGCCGACCGCTACGACGCGATGGTCATGGTCGACGACTCGCACGCCGTCGGCTTCGTCGGCCCCACCGGCCGCGGCACCCCCGAGCTCCACGGCGTCATGGACCGAGTCGACATCGTCACCGGCACCCTCGGCAAGGCCCTCGGCGGCGCCTCCGGCGGCTATGTCGCCGCCCGCGCCGAGATCGTCGCCCTGCTGCGCCAGCGGTCCCGGCCGTACCTGTTCTCCAACACCCTCGCCCCGGTGATCGCCGCCGCCTCCCTGAAGGTCCTCGACCTGCTGGAGTCCGCCGACGACCTGCGCGTCCGCCTCGCCGAGAACACCGCCCTCTTCCGCCGCCGGATGACCGAGGAGGGCTTCGACGTCCTGCCCGGCGACCACGCCATCGCGCCGGTGATGATCGGCGACGCGGCCAGGGCGGGCCGCATGGCCGAGCTGCTGCTCGAGCGCGGCGTGTACGTGATCGGCTTCTCCTACCCGGTCGTCCCGCAGGGCCAGGCCCGCATCCGCGTCCAGCTGTCCGCCGCGCACTCCACCGAGGACGTCGACCGCGCGGTCGACGCCTTCGTGGCCGCGCGCGCCGAGCTGGAGGCCTGAGCAGCCCGGACCCCCTGGGATAATTGACCGCATGATCGAGGCACGGCGGCTCCACATCCTCCGTGCGGTGGCCGACCACCGCACGGTCACCGCGGCGGCCGCCGCGCTCTACCTCACCCCCTCGGCCGTCTCCCAGCAGCTGACGGCCCTGGAGCAGGAGACCGGCCACCGGCTGGTCGAGCGCAGCGCCAAGGGCGTACGGCTCACCCCGGCCGGCGAGATCCTGCTCAGCCACACCAACGCCGTCCTCGCCCAGCTGGAGCGGGCCGAGGCCGAGCTGGCCGCCTACGGCTCGGGCGAGGCGGGCACGGTCACCGTGGCCGCCTTCGCCACCGGCATCGCCCAGGTCGTGGCGCCCGCCGTGGCCCGGCTCGCCCACACCGCGCCCGGCATACGGATCCGCGTCCAGGACGCCGAGGGCGACGCGAGCCTGCCCATGGTGCTGGACCGGCAGGTCGACGTGGCCGTCGCCGTGGAGTACCGGGGCGCCCCGCCCGCCGACGACCCCCGGCTCACCCATGTCCCGCTCTACGCCGAGCCGTTCGACGCCGTCGTCCCCGTCGGCCACCGCCTCGCGGACACCGCGGAGGTTCCCCTCGCCGAGCTGGCCAAGGACCCCTGGATCGGCCCGTACCCCGGCAACCCCTGCCACGACGTGGTGGTCCTCGCCTGCGAGACCGCCGGGTTCCAGCCCCGCCTTGAGCACTCCTCCGACGACTTCCGCGCCGTCGTCGCCCTCGCCTCGGCCGACGCGGGCGTGGCCCTCGTACCCCGCTCGGCGCTGAGCGGCATGGACCTCGCCGGCGTCGTCGTACGCCCCGTCGACGGCGTGGCCCCCACCCGCCGCGTCTTCGCCGCCGTACGGCGCGGCGCCGAGGGGCACCCGCTGATCCGCCAAGTCCTGGAGGCGCTGGAACAGGCCGCGCGGGAGGCGTGAGGTCTCCGTAACGCGCTCGTCTCATATCAGGGATACCGTCCCGTAGATGAGAAGCGACGAGGAAGCCCTCGACAGCCGGCTCGGCGCCCGGCTCGCCGAACTGCGCGCCCGGCACGGCTGGTCCCTGGGCGAGCTGGCCGAACGCAGCGGACTGAGCCGGTCGACCCTGTCGCGGGCCGAACGCGCCGAGACCAGCCCCACCGCCGCCCAGCTGAACCGGCTCTGCCAGGTCTACGGGCGCACCATGTCCCAGCTGCTCAGCGAGGTCGAGGCGGCGCCCGCGCCGCTGGTCAGGGCCGCCGACCAGCAGACCTGGCAGGATCCGGGCTCCGGGTTCGTCCGCCGGTCGGTGTCGCCGCCGCACCCCGGACTGCGCGGCGAACTGGTGGAGAGCCGCCTGGCACCGGGCGCCGACATCGCCTACGACCGCCCTCCCGTGGCCGGCCTGGAACAGCACCTGTGGGTGCTCGACGGCGCGCTGGAGGTGACCGACGCCGACCAGGTGCACCACCTGGACACCGGCGACTGCCTGCGGATGCGGGTCTTCGGCCCGACCCGGTTCCGCTGCGCCGGCCCCGTCGAGACCCGCTACGCGCTGGCGGTGGTCCGGCCGTGAGAATCGAACGCTGGAACGGCGCGCGGATACGGCAGCGGGCGGGGGAGCTGGCGGAACTGCTCGCCGACACCGTGGCCGGCGGCGCCTCGGTCGGCTTCCTCGCCCCGCTCGGCCACGAGGAGGCCGCCGCCTGGTGGCGGGAGCGGGCCGAGGCGGCCGCGGCGGGCCGGCTCGCGGTCTGGGCGGCCCTCGACCACACCGAGCGGACGGCCGGCACCGTGAGCCTCGCCCACCCCGGCAAGCCGAACAGCCGCCACCGCGCGGAACTGGTCAAGCTGATGGTGCACCGCTCCGCGCGCGGGCGGGGACTCGGCCGCCGCCTCCTCGCCACCGCCGAGGACGCCGCCGGCATCACCCTGCTCCACCTCGACACCGAGACCGGCAGCCCCGCCGAGCGCCTGTACCGCTCGGCCGGCTGGACCCGGGCCGGTGTCATCCCCGACTACGCGGCGTCCCCCACGGGCGAGCTGCGGCCGACGACGCTGTACTACAAGCGGCTCGGCGGCTGACTGTCAGTGGTGCGGGCTACGGTGCGTGTCATGCCGGACGCAGAAGACGTACGCCGTATCGCCCTGTCCCTGCCGGACACCACGGAGAAGACCGCCTGGAGCATGCCCACGTTCCGGGTGGCCGGGAAGATGTTCGCGACCCTGCCCGAGGACGAGACGTCCATCGCCGTGCGCTGCCCCAAGGAGGAGCGCGACGAACTGGTCCTGGCCGAACCGGAGAAGTTCTGGATCGCCGGCCACGAGGCCCAGTTCGCCTGGGTCAGAGCGAGACTCGCCGCCCTGGACGACGAGGACGAACTACGGGACATCCTCACCGACTCCTGGCGGCAGGCCGCCCCGCCCCGACTCCTGGAGGACCACCCCGAGTTGGGGCTGCCGCCCGGGGAGTGAAAATGCCCCGTGCGCTCGGGCCGGGCGTGGCATGATCCCGCGCGGCGGGGGCCGGGGCACGGCGGCGGGGAGGGAGCATCCGATGACGGGAACGGACGCACGGCACGACATCACCACGCGCGAGGCGCGCGGCGCCGGGTCCGGCGACCGGGCCGTGTGGTCCCGGGACTTCGCCCTGTTCTTCGTCGCCCGTGCCGTCGCCCGCCTCGGCGACACCATGCTGCCCGTGGCCCTCGCCGCAGGCCTGCTGGAACACGGGTACGGCGCGGGCGCGGTCGGCCTCGCCATGGCCTCGACGGCGGCCGCGTTCGCCGGACTCGTCGTCTTCGGCGGGGTCATCGCCGACCGGTTCAGCACCCGCAGGCTGATGATCGGCGCCGATCTCGTCCGGCTCGTCACCCAGTCCCTCGCCGCGGGCCTGTTCTTCGCCGGGCACGTGGTGCTCTGGCAGATCTGCGCGATCGGATTCGTCAACGGCGTGGCGGGCGCGGTGTTCCAGCCGGGCGTGGCCAGTACGGTGCCCCGGCTGGCCGCCGACATCCAGGGCGCGAACGGCGCCATCCGCATCGCCGAGTCCGCCGCCCAGCTGGCCGGCCCGGCCGTCGCCGGTCTGCTCGTCGGTCTCGCCTCGCCCGGCGGGGTGTTCGCCGCGCACGCGGGCACCTACGCGACCAGCGCGCTGTGCCTGCTGCTGCTCCGGCTGCCCCCGCTGCCCGAGGGCGTCCGCGCCGCCACCGGCCGCGGGATGCGGGCCTTCAGGGCCGATCTGGTCCAGGGGTGGCGGGAGTTCCGGGCCCGCACCTGGCTGTGGGGCGTGATCGCCGTCTGGTGTCTCTACATGATCGCCGTCTGGGGTCCGACCGTCCCGCTCGTGGCCACCGAGGTCGTCCAGCGGCACGGCCCCGGCGCCTACGGCCTGGTCAACTCCGCCCTCGGCGCGGGCACCGTCGTCGGCGGCCTGCTGGCCTTGCGGCTGCGGCCCCGCCGCATGCTCCGCGCCGGCGCGCTGTCCCTCTTCGCCTTCTTCGGCTTCCCCGCGGCCGTCGGCGCCGGTCTCGGGGTGCCGGCGATGTCGGCCGGGGCGGCCGTGGCGGGCGCCGGGATGTCGTTCTGGGGCGTGATGTGGGCGACCAGCGTGCAGACCCAGGTCCCGCCCGACGTCCTCAACCGCATCCACGCCTACGACGTGGCCGGCTCCCTCGCCATGATGCCGGCTGGCCAGGCCCTCGCGGGCCCGGCCGCGGGCGCGTTCGGCGCCGGGCACGTGCTGCTGATGTCCGCCGCGGTCAGCGTGGCGGTGGCGGTGGCGCTGCTCGCGGTTCCGGCGATACGGGACCTGGTGCGGGCGGACGCGGGTGCGGGTGCGCCCGCACGGTGAGCGCCGGGTGCGTGTGGGTGCCCTGTGCTGGGTGGGCCCTGCGCTGGTGCCGGCCGGGGGTGGCGTCGCTTGCGCGGCACTGCCCGGGTGCCGCCTGCGCCCACCCGTGCCGCCTGGGGGTCCTCCCAGGCCCTTGAGGCACTGGGGGAGGCACGACTGCCCGCAGGCTGCGGCGCGGAGGCGGATGCGGCGACTGCAACCCCCTAGGGGCGCGGGGCACGGACCCGCAGTCGCGCGCGGCGCTCAATCGGCCCGGTGCGTGGGCGTCGTGAACGCGGCGATCCGCTCGCGCAAGGACTCTGGGTTCAGCCCGTGCGCGGCCACGTGCTCCTCGATCGTGCCGTAGCGGCGCAGCTCGCGGCGGCCCACGCCGAGGCCGAGCACCCGGTGCGGCACATCGGCCAGGGCCTCGCTCACCGCGCGCGTCGACGTGCCCGCGAGATACGGCTCGACCAGGACGACGTCGGTGCCCGCCGCCTCGGTGGCCCGGCGCAGACCGGCCGCGTCGAAGGGCCGTACGGTCGTCGCGTACAGGACGGTCACGTCCAGCCCCTCCGTCGCGGCGAGGACAGCGTCCAGCACCGGGCCCACGGCGACGACGACGCCCCCGCGGCCCTCGCGGACCGCGACCATGTGCTCGCCGTCGACGAGCCGGCCCTGCTGGTTGGCCTGCACGGACAGCCGTACGTAGACCTTGTCGTCGCCCGCGGCGACGGCATGGCGCAGCAGTGTCTCGGCCTCGTCCGGATGCCCCGGCACATGCACGGTCCAGCCGTCCAGCGTGTCGAGGAGCGCCACGTCGCCGGGGGCCATGTGCGTGTAGCCGCCGGCCGGCCAGTCGAAGGAGGCGGCCGCGCTCACCAGCACCGCCCCGGTGCCCTGGTGCCCGAGGTCCAGCTTGACCTGCTCGAACGGCCGCTCCACGAGAAAGCTGGCGAAGGTGTGCACCACGGGCCGCAGCCCGGTCAGCGCCAGCCCCGCCGCCGCGCCGACGAGCAGCTGCTCGCGGATGCCGACGTTGATCACCCGGTCCGGATGCCGGGCCATGGCCTCGTGGAAGGCGTCCTTGCCGATCTCGGCGAGGACCACCGCGACGCGCGGGTCCTCGTCCAGCAGCCGGGAGACGACGGGGGCGAAACGGTCACGCATGGTGTCCATCGGGGTGTGCCTTTCCAGAAGTCGGGATCAGGGAGACGGGACTCAGGCGTTCTTCGGCTCGACGCGGGCCACGACCACGTGCGGGCGCCCGGGATGCGGTGCGGTGAACGCGGCGTACAGCGCCTCGTGATCGCGTCCGTCGACGCTCACCGCCGACCAGCCCGCCGCCTCGAAGCGCGCGGTGATCCCGCCGGGCCGGGCGTGGCTGGCGGAGGAGTTGTCGACCACGACCGTGTGCAGCCGCTCCAGCCCGGCGGGCCCGGCGAAGGCGATCGCCTCGTGGTTGCTGCCCTCGTCCAGCTCGGCGTCCCCGATCAGCACCCAGACCGCCGGCTCGTGCAGTCCCTGTGCCCGCAGCCCCAGCGCGCTGCCCACCGCGATCGGCAGCCCGTGCCCGAGCGAGCCGCTGCCGATCTCGGCGCCGGGCACCAGCACCCGGTCCGGGTGGTGTCCGAGCGGGGAGTCGTACGAGCCGAAGCCGGGCAGCCAGTCCACCGGCACGAAGCCCTTCGCGGCCAGCACCGCGTAGTACGCCATCGGCCCGTGCCCCTTGCTCAGCAGGAACCGGTCCCGGGCCGGATCGTCCTGCCGCTCCGGCGTCACCCGGAGCACCCGGTCGTAGAGCACCCACAGCACGTCGAGGGTGGAGGTGGCCGCCGGCCCGTGCTTCTCGTCGCCGGTCATCAGGCTCATCAGGCCGGGCAGGTCGTCGTAGCCGTAGGCCCGGCTCGTGTTCGCTGCGATCTTCATGTCACGAGCGTGCAACCTCAACCAAACTTGAGGTCAAGCGGGCCGAGCGGGAAAGTGACGCGCGACCACCAAGCCGAGTGCGGTATTGTTTCCCTGCGCGTTTCGACCGGGGAAACCCCAGGTCAAACGGCGCCGGGACGTGGCGCAGCTTGGTAGCGCACTTGACTGGGGGTCAAGGGGTCGCAGGTTCAAATCCTGTCGTCCCGACTTTGCGAAGTCGCAGGTCAGAGGCCATTTCAGAGAGATCTGGAGTGGCCTTTTGATCATTTTCGGGAACCTGTTGGGGACCAGTCCGCTTGAACACGGCCAAAGCCCACCTTGACTCAGTCAGGGTGGGCCATGCAGCCCTGCGCGACAGGGCAAAGGTGCGTGTGTGCTTCCCGCCCTGTCACTGACGCCGGTCGGTCGGCTCGTCGCTATTGGGCGGGCCGCAGGGCGCCCCAGCGCTGGACGCCTGATCGGAGGCTGACGGCTTGGTGGCCGTGGAGTCGATAGACCATTTCGTCGGGACAACGGTCCAGGCGGGCCCGCCGCCAGGCAGCGTCATAGGACAGGGGCGTTGTGCTGCGTCGTTGGACGAATACGGCTCGGACGCTGGTGAGAGGGGCAAGCTCGTCGGACCCGGGTATGTCCAAGTCGCTGTATCCTACGCCCGCACCCTCCGCAGCCGTCGCGTGCTTGTCATGGCAGTAGCCAGGCTGCTCGCAGCGGCCAAGGAGTGTTGCCCACCGCAGGGCACGAGAAGAGCTTGGTCCAACACTCCTCGGCCATCTGAAGACGATGGTCATGGGCGGGGGAATGTCATTGGGCGTCACGCCTGCGGTGACCACGACGAAGTGCGCTCATGTCTGTGGCCGAGCGGGCCGGCCACTTCGTGAGGCTGGTTGGGACTGATCGGCCATGACGCTCGTTTGACGCTCTGGGTTTCGGAGGGCTCGCCCGGTGGGCCGAGAAACGAGGTCTGCCCTGTAGTTTCTCCGCACTGGGCCGACCAGGCATGATTCCTATGACTCATCATGTGGCGTGCGTTGCCACCCCGGCCGGAACGGGGACCGTGCTGCCGGGCTGTGGCTCAGGCGTCGATGATGACGGGGATGATGAGGGGCTTGCGGCGGTGGGTGCGGAACGCCCAGTTCGCCACGGCGCGGGCGAGGAGCTGTTCGAGTTGGCGCGCGTCCCCGACGCCTTCCTCGGCCGCGGTGGCCAGGGTCTTCTCGATGACGGGGATGACCGGCTCGAAGGTGGCGTCGTCGTGCACGAAGCCGCGGGCCAGGAAGTCGGGGGCCTCGGCGAGGGCGCCGGTGTCCGCGTCGACGATCGCCACCACCGTGACCACGCCTTCGGCGGCGAGGGTGAGGCGGTCCTTGAGCGACGCTTCGGTGGCGCCGCCGACTTCCATGCCGTCCACGTAGACGTTGCCGGCGGGGACCTTGCCGGTGATGGACGCGCGCCCGTCGACCAGGTCGATGACGACGCCGTCCTCGGCGATGACGACCCGTTCGGGGTCGACACCGGTACGGATGGCGAGGTCGGCGTTGGCCCTCAGGTGGCGCCATTCGCCGTGCACGGGCATGACGTTGCGAGGTTTGACGATGTTGTAGCAGTAGACGAGTTCGCCGGCGCTGGCGTGCCCGGAGACGTGCACCTTGGCGTTGCCCTTGTGGACCACGTGGGCGCCCCACCGGGTGAGTCCGTTGATCACCCGGTAGATGGCGTTCTCGTTGCCGGGGATGAGGGAGCTGGCGAGCAGGACGGTGTCGTCCTTGCCGATGCGGATCATGTGGTCGCGGTTGGCCATGCGTGACAGCGCGGCCATGGGTTCGCCCTGGGAGCCGGTGCACACCAGAGTGATCTTGTGGTCCGGGAGCTTCTCCAGCTCTTTCGTACTCACGACCAGACCGGAGGGGACCTTCAGATAGCCCAGGTCACGGGCGATGCCCATGTTGCGGACCATCGACCGGCCGACGAAGGCGACCTTGCGGCCGTGCTGGTGGGCGGCGTCCAGGATCTGCTGGATGCGGTGCACGTGGCTGGCGAAGCTGGAGACGATGACCCGGCGCGGCGCGGTGCGCATCACCTGCTCGATCGCCGGGTTCAGCTCTCGCTCGGAGGTGGTGAAGCCGGGTACTTCGGCGTTGGTGGAGTCGGTGAGGAACAGGTCCACGCCCTCCTCGCCGAGGCGGGCGAAGGCGCGCAGATCGGTGATGCGGTCGTCGAGGGGGAACTGGTCCATCTTGAAGTCGCCGGTGTGCAGCACCATTCCGGCCCGGGTGCGGATCGCGACCGCGAGGCTGGCGGGGATGGAGTGGTTGACCGCCACGAACTCGCAGTCGAAGGGCCCGAAGCCGCGCCGGTCGCCCTCCCGCACCCGCACCGTGCGCGGCCGGATGCCGTGTTCCTTGAGCTTGGCCTCCAGGAACGCCAACGTCAGCTTGGAACCGACGACCGGGATGTCGGACCGCTCGCGCAGCAGGTACGGCACGCCGCCGATGTGGTCCTCGTGGCCGTGGGTGAGGACCACGGCCACGACGTCGTCCAGCCGGTCCCGGATCGAGGTGAAGTCCGGCAGGATCACGTCCACCCCGGGCTGAGTTTCCTCGGGAAACAGCACGCCGCAGTCGACGATGAGCAGCTTGCCCGCGTGCTCGAAGACGGTCATGTTGCGGCCGATCTCACCCAGGCCGCCCAGGGCGATGACCCGCAGCCCTCCTTCGGGAAGGGGCGGCGCGGCTTTCAGCTCGGGGTGTGGATGACTCATACCCTGACGGTACCCGGTGAGCGGGACAGGGTGATCCATTGCCTGTGTGATCTCGTCTTTCCGACGGAGCAGGGCACCCGCAGTGGGTGCCTCGGCACCGATCGGAGCATGCCGGCGGCCGGAACAGGGAGTGGTGAAAGCGGCGCCACCTTCCCTGGCCGAACCATTCGGCAGCGCTGGAGACGATCTCGTGCGCCCTGGCGTGTTTTCCGGCGTTCGCTGGCTCCCGGTGGGCCGCGGCACTGGTCCACTCGGAGTAGTCGAGACGCGGGTGCCGTCGGCGCTCAGGAGCAAGTGGGCTGGGAGGGCCCCCGAGGCAGCTTCCTTCGCCGGCAGACAGATGGCGGTGCCCCCGAAGCGCCGCTGCCGGCGGGCGGCCGTTTCGGCGGCAGTGACGTGGCAGATCGGGGCCTGCGACGAGCGGTTCCCGGAAGCGGTGCGGGAACGCCTGCCCGAGCAGCCGACCCGCCGAACGAAGGTACTCCCCAGTGCGAAATACTCTCCCGATGAGTTCACGGACTTCCCCGGTCAGCCAGTCGATCACGATACGGAGGGCCGTCGCGCGGGATGCGAAACGGCTTACGCGGCTCGTGCGTGGTTCAGGCGCCTACGAGGGCAAGTACGCAGCCGCAGTCGCGGGCTACCGGGTCGGTCCTGATTACATCGAAGCCCACCGCGCCTTTGTGGCCGTCGGCGCCGGCGAGCACGGGGGGCGGGTCCTCGGGTTCTACTCGCTCGTCCTCGCTCCACCCGAGCTCGACCTGCTGTTCGTCGCCGACGACGTGCAAGGGCGGGGTATTGGACGGCTACTCGTCGCGCACATGCAGTCCGAGGCCCGTGCCGCCGGGATCGACCGTCTCAAGGTCGTGTCGCACCTTCCCGCCGAGGGCTTCTACCACCGTGTCGGTGCGGTGCGGACCGGAACCGCGTTCGCGAACCCGCCCGCCGTGCCGTGGGACCGTCCCGAATTCGAGTTTCGCATTCCTTCGGGATGACGCGGTGTGCCGGTTGGCGGGGCACCGGCTTCGCCTGCATGGTGGCCGGCTTGCAGAACCGTTCGACGCCGCGCGCTCCGTGTGTGCCGTCTCCTCTGCCCTGGCGTGGCGATCGCCTGCGTCGGCGGCCTGCCCCCTCCCGGTGAATTCCTCACCCCCGGCACTCCCAGAGCCATCGCAATCGGCACGCGTTCCCAGCCCATTTGCCGGGCCATGGTGCTGGTGAACCGTCTTCCGAGCGACTGGAGCCGGTGGGTGAACCTGTGTCTTCAGCGGATACCCCGAAGCTGTCCAAGAGGTGACAGCGTGCTGGGGGAGGTTTGCGGCCATTGGGGAAAACGGGTTGGTCGGCCCCCTGTCGAGCGTTCGTCGGGCAGTCGGCAGGAGCGTCGCCTCAATCGTCGGCGGCGACCGTCAGGCCAACGCCCCCCTGCACCGGATCGTGCTGGCAGGAGATCGTTCTGGGTCCGGCAGATCCGGGGGCGGAGAACCCGGACGTTTGCCGGCCCCGGGTAGCCAGAGAGGGCGGCTGGCGTCCTCGAGCCTCGTCCCCATCTTGGTCGTGGGGACCAGTTGGGGACCACACGGCCTGCGCGATGTCCAACGGCACAGGTCTCAGGGCACGCAAAGTGCCGCCGGGAATTCGTCTTGTAGGCGTAGATAATCCAGGTGCACCACACTTCTGGGAGTCAAGGGGTCGCAGGTTCAAATCCTGTCGTCCAGACCGGCTCCACAGCGGTCGGAGGCCGTCTTCTCACAAGCGAGAAGACGGCCTTTTCGGTATTCGCGGCCGGCTCAGAGGGCGGGCTCGGTGTCCCGCCGCGACATCGCCAGGAACGCCACGAACCCGACGATCGCCACCGTCCAGGACAGGGTCACCGGGCCCAGACCCCAGCCGAGGCCGCCGCGCCCGCCCGGCAGGGCCATCCAGTCGGCCAGGGACGCGCCGAGCGGACGCGTGACGACGTACGCCGTCCAGAACGCGGTCACCGCGCCCAGCAGGCCGGCGCGGTGCGTGACGGCCGGGACGCAGATCGCCACGGCGAACAGGACGACCGAGCCCAGGTAGCCGAGGCCGATCGTCGCGGTGAGGTCGCCCGCGGCGGTGCCCAGCGCGAACGTGGCGAGGACGGCCGCCCAGTAGAAGCACTCCCGGCGCCGGGTGCGGATGGAGTGGATGGACAGGGTGCGCTCGGTGGCGTACCAGAGGGCGAAGACGGCGGCCAGGGCGATCAGGAACAGCGGGGTGGACAGGGTGTACGGGACGCCGAGGCCCACGTGCAGCACGTCAGCGGCCATCGTGCCGAAGACGCTGACCATGACGATCGCCGTCCAGTAGATCCAGGCCACGTACCGGCGTACCGCGAACTGGAGCACGAGCGACGCCGCGAACGCGAGGCCGCCGAGGCCGACCGCGGGGATCGGGCCCAGCAGATGGGCGAGGAAGTCGGAGGCGGTCTCGCCCATGCCGGTGGTGAGGACCTTGATGATCCAGAAGTAGACGGTGACCTCCGGCACCTTGTTCGCGCTCTCGCGTATGCGCGCGCGTGCGCGGCCGCTCGGCCGGTGATCGAGGACGTGCTCTGTGCTCATGGCCCGCACCCTCGCACGCCCGACTGCCCTTTCCCCAGCCCCCTTTGCCAGAGTTTTTGGGGCTTCTGGTGCTGCTGTTGCCATGATCGGCGAGTCGGGCGCCGCTCGCGTCAGTACGCCAGACCCACGTGCGCCAGCGCCTGCTTCAGCAGGACCCCGTGCCCGCCCGGCATCTCGCTCTGGACGGCCGGGGAGGCCGCCTCCTGCGGGCTGAACCAGACGAGGTCCAGCGCGTCCTGCCGGGGGCGGCAGTCGCCGGTGACCGGGACGATGTAGGCGAGGGACACCGCGTGCTGGCGCGGGTCGTGGTACGGCGTGATGCCCGCCGTGGGGAAGTACTCCGCGACGGTGAAGGGCTGCAGCGAGGCGGGGATGCGGGGCAGCGCGACCGGGCCGAGGTCCTTCTCCAGATGGCGCAGCAGGGCGTCGCGGACCCGCTCGTGGTGCAGCACGCGGCCGGAGACCAGGGTCCGGCTGACGGTCCCGTCCGGGCCGATCCGCAGCAGCAGCCCGATGCTGGTGACTTCGCCGCTGTCGTCCACGCGCACGGGCACGGCCTCGACGTACAGGATCGGCATCCGGGCCCTGGCCATCTCCAGCTCGTCCGTGGTCAGCCAGCCGGGCGTCGTCTCGGTCATGTCAGACATTGCTTGATCATACTTTCCGGGTGGGGCGCCCGCTGGGATCGCGGGACGGATCGGATACGGGCGGTCCGTACAGACGCAGCGCGTTGTCGCGGCCGGTCCAGGCCGCGATCCGCAGGGCGTCGGGCAGGCTCAGCTCGTCGGCGTCGACACGGGCCTGGAGCAGACCGGCGAGCCCCTGCCGGAAGCACAGGGCGCCCAGGTGGTGGAACTCGGCCACCCCGTACGCGTCGGAGCTGTACAGCAGCTTCCGGAACGGGGTGATCTCCAGCGCCTCCTCCAGCACCGCGCGGCACCGGGCCGGGCCCGTGTGGTGCAGGGCGAGACCGACGTCCAGGTACACGTGCTCGAACACCGCGGCCAGATAGGCGGCTTGGCGGTGGTACGGCCAGCAGTGCAGCAGCAGCACCGGGACGGTGCCGGAGACCAGGCGCAGCCAGTCGGTCAGCAGGGCCGGGTCGGCGTGGTGCAGCCGCAGGTCGGCGTCCCCGAACCCGGTGTGCAGCTGAAGGGGCAGGCCGAGGCCGACGGCGGTCCACAGCAGGTGCCGCACCAGCACCGGGTCGGCGAGCCGGCCGCCGCCCGCGAGCCAGTGCCGGGCGGCCTCGGTCACCTCGGCGTCCGCCGGGCGCGCCGGGTCCAGGGCGAAGCCGGTGCGGTAGGCGGCCACCGACTTCACCGCCACCACGCCCGGCCGGCGCACGGCCTCCTCGGCGGCCGCGCGGAAGCGGGCGGCGTACTCGCCCGGCTCCACACCCCGCGCGGCCACCGCCTCCGCCACCTGCTCCAGCCGTACGACCTCGTACGCGGCGGCGCCGGCGGCCTCGGCCAGCTCGGCGGGGGAGGTGAGCGGGTGCGGGGCGTAGCCGGTGTCCACGAGGAACGCCCCGGCGTGCGCGGCGCGCAGGAAGCGCCGGTTGACCTCCCGCCAGCCCAGGGCCGCGCGGCGGGCCGCGTAGTCGGCCGGGGGAGCGTGCCGGGGCAGGTCCAGCAGCGGCGCACAGTGCCGGCGTACGGCCACGCCGGCGGGGGTGTCGAAGGGGGACACGCCGGGCCACGCCTCGCCCTCGGTGAGCAGCGCGGCGAACTCCTCGGGCGCGAGGTCGGCCGTCACCGCGCCGTGGCAGTGGTGGTCCACCAACTCCAGCTCGGCGAGGGCCTCGTGGACCGGTCCCGGCGCGGACACGGTCAGTACACCCAGCGGTAGGCCGCCGCCACCCGCGCGTCGTCCAGGTCCTCGACGGCCGCCGCCTCGCCGAGCCGTACGGCGGTCACCGCGTCCGCCAGGACCGGGCCCAGCGCGTCCCGCAGCACCCGGTCCGCCCGGAACTCCTCGACCGCCCCGGTCAGCGACTGCGGCAGCCGCCGCACCCCGAGGGCCGCCGCCTCGTCCGGACCGTACCGGGCGGGGTCGCCGGTGATCTCCTCCGGCAGGGGCAGCGCCGCGCCGATCCCGTCGAGTCCCGCGGCGATGACACAGCCGAGGGCGAGATAGGGGTTGGCGGCCAGGTCGACCGGTTTCACCTCCAGGTTCGCCTCCTGCTCCCGGCGGCCCGCCGAGCCGGTGATCACCCGCAGCGCGGCCTCGCGGGTCTCCCGCCCCCAGGCGGTGAACACCCCCGCCCACCGGGAGGGCCGCAGCCTGAGATAGCTGGCCGGGCTCGGCGCGGTGACCGCCGTCAGCGCCGGCAGGCGGGCCAGGATCCCGGCGGCGAAGGACTCCGCCTCGGCGGTCATGCCGTGGCGGCGCTCGCCGCCCGCGTGCAGGTTCGCGCCGTCGCGCCAGCAGGACAGGTGCAGGTGGCCGCCGTTGCCGACCCCCTCGGCGGACACCGCGGGCGAGAACGACACCCGCAGCCCGTGCCGCTGCGCGACCGCCCGGATCGTCTGCCGCACCAGCACGCTGCGGTCCGCCGCCGCCACCGGGTCCAGCGCGCCCGTGGAGACCTCGAACTGCCCGGCCGCGTACTCGGGATGGAGCTGGTCGACCGGGACGCCCTGGGCGTCGAACGCGGCCAGCAGATCGGCGGTGTAGTCGCTCAGCTCCACCTGCCGGATCGCGCCGTACGCCGGGCCGGTGACCGCGCGCACGAACTCGCCGGGCGGCGCCGAGTCCAGCCCCACCGCCCACTCGACCTCGATCGCCGCCCTGAAGGCGAGGCCGTGCCGCCGGGCCGCGCCGGCGACGGTCCGGCGCAGAAACGTCCGGGCGCAGCCGGGGTGGCTCTCTCCCTCCTGGGTGATCCGGTCCACCGGCGCCCACGCCCAGCCGGGCTGCCCGGCCAGCGCCACCAGCTGGTCCAGGTCGGGGTAGAGCCTGAGGTCGCCGTCCGGGGAGCCGAGGACGTCGGTGGTGACGATCGAGTCGTCGGCGAGGAAGGTGTCGAACACCGGGGACATGCCGACACCCCAGGACACGGCCGCCTCCAGCCGGGCGGTCGGGACCGTCTTCACCCGGCAGACGCCCGCGGTGTCCACATAGGCGAGCACGATCCCGCGCACGCCCCGCGCGGCGAGGTCGGCGGTGATCCCGGCGACCCGGCGCAGATCCTCCGGTCGCCCGCCGGGCACGGGATCGGCAAGGGTGGTCATGCGTCCTCCTTACGCTCACGCCGTCCTCGGGGTCCGCCCGGCGCCGGCGTCAGGGTTTCACGGCCACGGCGCCGTACTGCGGCACCGCGGCGGCGGACTCCGTCCCGGCACGCCACTGGGAGCAGGGCACCAGACCCGGCTCGACCAGCTCCAGGCCGTCGAGGAATCCGGCGATCTCCGCGCGGCTGCGGGCGGTGATCGGCGGGGTCGCGTTGGCGTTCCAGAACTCCATCGCGGCCCGGTTGCCCTCGCCGCCCACCTCCGGGTCGTGGGTCGGGTGGGTGAGCACCAGGTGACTGCCCGGCGGCAGGGGCGCCAGCAGCCGCCGCACGATGTCCCGGGCCTCGTCGGTGTCCAGGACGAAGTTCAGGATGCCGAGCATCATCAGCGCGACCGGCCGGTTCAGGTCCAGGGTCTCGGCGGCGCGCCGCACGATGCCGTCCGGGTCGTGCACGTCGGCGTCGATGTAGTCGGTGACGCCCTCGGGTGAGCTGGTGAGCAGGGAACGGGCGTGCACCAGCACGATCGGGTCGTTGTCGACGTACACGATCCGCGACTCGGGGGCGATGCGCTGCGCGATCTCGTGGGTGTTCTCCACGGTCGGCAGACCGGTGCCCACGTCCAGGAACTGGCGTATTCCGCGTTCGCCGGCCAGGAACCGCACCGCCCGGGACAGGAACTCCCGGTCCGCGCGGGCCACCGTCCGGATCACCGGGAACATCCCGGCGACGTGCTCACCGACCCGCTGGTCGACCTCGTAGTTGTCCTTGCCGCCGATCCAGTAGTTCCACACCCGGGCGTTGTGCGCCACAGAGGTGTTCAGCTGTGCCGGTCCTGCCGTCGGGGAGTGCCCCTCGGTCACGTCGCCGCCCCTTTTCCGCTCGCGGTTCTCCGCCGTCATTGTGCCGTCCGTTGATCGCGCTGTCCCGGGAACAGCGCAGCGCGGGCGGTTCAGGACCGCTTCGGTACGTTCCGGGACGTTCCGGGACAGGAGGAGCGGCGGACCGGTGCGGCCGGAACGCCGTTCTCGCCATGAGGAACACTGGACCGGTACGCCGTCCCCGACCGGAAACAGGACATGCCCGCGCTCCCCACGCCCCTCGTCGACCCCCGGCCCCTGCCCACGGGCCCCGCCGACATCCGGCTGATCGTCACCGACATGGACGGCACCCTGCTCGACGACGCCAAGCGGATCCCCGGCGAGCTGTGGCCGACGCTCGCCGAACTGCGCCGCAGGGGCGTGCTGTTCAGCCCGGCGAGCGGCCGCCAGTACGCGACGCTGGCCCGGCAGTTCGCCCGGGTCGCCGAGGGCATGGTCTTCATCGCGGAGAACGGCACCTACGTGGTCCGCGACGGTGTGGAACTCAGCTCCGACCCGATGGACGGGTCCGTCGCCGCCGACGTGGTGCGCACGGTACGGCGGCTGGCCGCGGACGGCGTGGACGTCGGCGCCGTGGTGTGCGGCAAGCGGGCGGCGTACGTCGAGCGCACCGACGAGGCGTTCCTGGCCGAGGTGCGCAAGTACTACGTGGAGCACCGGATCGTGCCGGACGTCACCGCCGTCGCCGACGACGTGATCAAGATCGCCCTGTTCGACTTCGGGTCCGCCGAGCGTTCCACCGCCCCGGCCCTCGCCGGCTTCACCCGCACCCACCAGGTCGTGGTCTCCGGCGAGCACTGGGTGGACGTCATGAACAGCACCGCCAACAAGGGCGCCGCGCTGCGCGGCCTGCAGCGGGCGCTCGGCATCACCCCCGCGCAGACCATGGTCTTCGGGGACTACCTCAACGACCTGGAGATGCTCGACGCCGCCGACTGGTCCTTCGCGATGGCCAACGCACACCCGGAGGTCGTCCGCCGGGCCCGCCACCTCGCCCCGTCCAACAACGACAACGGCGTGCTGCGCACCATCTCCCGCGTCCTCGGCCTGTAACCGGGCCCCGCCCCGGCACGGGCGCCGGGGCGGGGCCCGGCTCACGCCGCGCGGCGCAGGCAGTCCTCGGCCACCTCCTTGTCGAGGGCGGCGCGCACCAACGCTGCGGCCAGGACGGCCGGTTCGGCGTTCCCGGCCAGCTTCGTCAGCTTCTCCGGGTCCTTCGGCAGGCCGAGCCGCTCCGCCCCGGACAGCGCCTTGCCGTCCAGATACGGCGCGAGCTCCGGCCACACGCGCTGCGCCTCGCGCAGGAAGATGTCCGCACCGGCCGGTCCGACGCCCGGCTCCTCCTGGAGCAGCCGCCTGAGTTCACCGGTGTCGCCGTGCGCCTCCTCGTGCAGCCGGCGCAGGTCCCCGGCCCAGTGGTCCAGCAACAGCTCCGCGCCGTCCCCGAGCTGGGTGGCGGTCCGCTCGTCGTAGCGCCGGTAGCCGCCGCGGCCGAGGGCGTCCACCCGCTGCTGCCAGTCGGCGCCGGCCATCCGGCGCGGGCTGTCGAGGCGCTCCTTGTGCAGCTCCCGCGCGGCGGCCACCGCGACGGAGGCGCGGATCCGGGCGCTGAGCAGCAGGGCCAGCACGAGCAGCCGGTACAGCGGCTGCGGGGTGTCCTTCAACCGGATGCCCGCTTCCTCGGCGTACGTCTGCCCGTACTCCGACAGCAGGGCGCGCAGGACGCGTTCGTCGCGGTTCATGCCGGCGCTCCCGGCTAGGGCTTGAGCGGGTCGTGGCCCATCGACATCAGCTGGTGCCGGCGGCGGGTGTCCTCGGCCTCCGGCTCCTCCTCCATGTCCACCAGGTCGCCGACGGTGTCCACGACCTCCCGCATCACGCGGACGTCGTCGTCGGTGACGTCCATGCGGCGCTTCTGGAGGATGGCGAGCACGTGCTGTCCGAGCGGCGGGCCCGCCTGGTCGGGCAGCGGCTCGGCCGTCTGGCCGGAGTCCCGGACCCGCAGCCAGTCCGCGAGTTCCGCCGAGGTCATGTTCACCACGCGGTGGAAGTCGTCCCACAGCGCGTCGAGTTCGGGGGAGTGGGCCATGGGTTTCCCCTTCCGTGTACGGTTCCGCCGCCGCTGGTCAGCCGGCGTCCCGTGGCTGGTTCTCGGCCTCGAACATCCAGTGCTGCTTCTCCAGGTCGGCGGTGATGGAGATCAGCAGGTCCTGGGTGACCGGGTCGGCCTCGTCGGTGGCGGCGATCCGCTTCCGCAGCCGTCCGATCGCCTCCCGCAGCGCCGAGACCATCAGGTCGACGACCTCCGTGTCGCGCAGCCATCCTTCCTTGGCGCCGGGCAGCGCGAAGGTCGCGGCGACGGTCTCCGGCCGGCCGTCCGGGGGGACGCCCAGCGCGGCGGCGCGCTCGGCGACGGTGTCCGCGTGGGCCCGCGCCGCCGCGACCACCTCGTCCAGCTGAAGGTGGATCGAGCGGAACCGGGGTCCCACGATGTTCCAGTGCGCCTGCTTGCCGATCAGCGACAGCCCGAGCAGATCCACCAGGGTGTCCTGCAGCGCGGTGCCGGTGACCCCGAGTGCGCTCTCCGGCAGGGTGCTCCTCACGACGGTCAAGACCTCGCCCCTTTCGTGGTCCGTCATCTCTTCCTTCGTGTCTCCGGGCGCGGGTATCCACGGGGGCGGTGCGCAAACGTGCCTGATCAGCGCGGTAGCACCCGGTCCAGGAAGCCGGTCACCTCCGCGAAGACCTCCTTCTTGCACGTCTCGTGGAAGACCTCGTGCCGCGCCCCGGGGAAGATCCGCTCGGTCGCGCGGGAACCCGCGAGCCGCTCGACGCCGGTCCGGCTGCCGGGCAGCGGCACCAGCCGGTCGTCGTCCCCGTGCAGCCACAGCAGCGGCAGGCCGCCCACGTCGCCGCCCTGGGCGACGGTCCGCAGGGTCCGCGCGAACGCCTCCACCGTCGGCCGCTTCATCGGCCCGTGCCACACCAGCGGATCGGCTGCGTAGGCGGCGCCCACGGCCGGGTCCCGGGACAGCGCCGCCGGGCTGACCGGGGTGTCCGGGATCTCCGGCAGGGCCAGCAGCCGCCCGGGCAGCTCCCAGTCGCCGATCACCGGCCCGGACAGGATCAGCGCGCTCAGCCCGGCGCCGTACCGCTGGGCGTAGCGGGCCGCGATCAGCCCGCCCATCGAGTGGCCGACGAGCACCAGCGGCACACCGGGGTGCGCGGTCAAGGCAAGCTCCGCGACGCGGTGCAGGTCGGTGACCACGTCCTCGAAGTCCTCGATCAGCACCCGCTCGCCGGCCGACCGGCCGTGGCCGGCGTGGTCCGGGGCGTACACGGCGGCCCCGTGCGCGGTGAGGACGGCGGCGAGCCCGCCGTACCGGCCCGCGTGCTCGCCGTAGCCGTGCGCCGCCAGCGCCAGGTACCTCGGCGCGGGGTGCGGCCACTCGAGGACGGCGAGCGGGCCGTGGGTGCCGTCGAGGGTGTGCTCGCGGGCGTGGCGCATGTCTCCTCCGGTGAGTCGGTGAAGCTCCGGGGGGATCTTCCCAGCGGGCCGGTCGGCGGTCTATAGTCCAAAACTAGCAGTGCTAATTAAGTCCCGTGTGGTCCGCCGGCCGACAGCGACGTCGGCCGGTCGCAGGTCAGGAGTCGTAGCCGTGCGTCCCGTCCACTTCGCGGCCGCCCGCCGCACCCCCATCGGCAAGCTGCGCGGAGCCCTGTCCGCCGTCCGGCCCGACGATCTGGCGGCGGCCGTCATCCGTCACCTGGTGGCCGACGTGCCCGCCCTGGACCCGGCCCGGATCGACGACGTCTACTGGGGCGCGGCCAACCAGGCCGGCGAGGACAACCGCAACGTGGCCCGCATGGCCGCCCTGCTCGCGGGGCTCCCGGAATCCGTGCCCGGCGCCACCGTCAACCGGCTGTGCGCCTCCGGGCTCGAGGCGGTCACCGCCGCCGCCCGCACCATCGCCGCCGGCGAGGCGGACATCGTGATCGCGGGCGGCTCCGAGTCGATGAGCCGCGCCCCCTTCGTGCTGCCCCGCCCCGACGAGGCCCTGCCGCGGCGCATCGAGACCCACGACACCCGCCTCGGCTGGCGCCTGGTCAACCCGGCCATGAAGGAGCTGCACGGCCTGCTGGCCATGGGCGAGACCGCGGAGGAGGTCGCCGCGCGCTACGGCGTCTCCCGCGAGCGCCAGGACGAGTTCGCCCTGCGCAGCCACCGGCTCGCCGCCACCGCCCGCAAGAACGGGCACTTCGACGACGAACTCCTGGCCGTCGAGCGCCCGGACGGCATCGTCGTCGAGCAGGACGAGTGCGTGCGCGAGGACACCTCGCTGGAGAAACTCGCCCGCCTCAAGCCGGTCTTCCGTCAGGGCGGCTCGGTCACCGCGGGCAACTCCTCGCCGATGAACGACGGCGCGGCCGGACTGCTCCTGGTCAGCGAGGAGGCCCTGAACGAACTGGGCCTGGAGTCCCTGGGCCGCTACGTCGCGGGCGCCTCCGCCGGGGTCCACCCCGACGTGATGGGCATCGGCCCGGTCCCCGCCACCCGCAAGGCGCTGGCGCGGGCCGGCTGGGACATCGCCGACCTCGACGAGGCCGAGTTCAACGAGGCGTTCGCCGCGCAGGCCCTCGCCTGCGTCGACCAGCTGGGCATCGACCCGGACCTGGTCAACCCGACCGGCGGCGCCATCGCCCTCGGCCACCCCCTCGGCTGCTCCGGCGCCCGCATCCTGACGACGCTGCTGCACCGCATGCGGCGCACCGGCGCCGGGCGCGGACTCGCGACCATGTGCGTCGGAGTGGGACAGGGCAGCGCGGTGCTGGTCGAGCGGCACTAGCGCACATCCAACGGGGGGAACCGGTCAGTCGAGCCGCAGCAAGTGAAACGGAGCACCACCGCATGGCATCCCTGTCCGTCGCAGCCATCCTCGCCGAGAACGCCCGGCGCCGCCCCGACAAGACGGCCCTGGTCGAAGGCGATCTGCGGCTCACCTTCGCCGACACGTGGCGCAGGGCCCTGGCCGGGGCGGGCGCGCTGACCGGTCTCGGGATACGGCCGGGCGACCGGGTGGCCCTGATGGCCCCCAACACCGCCCAGTTCCCCGTCGCCTACTACGCCGTCCTCGCGGCGGGCGGAGTCGTCGTCCCCGTGCACCTGCTGCTGTCGGCCGGCGAGGTCGAGCACGTGCTGCGGGACAGCGGCGCCGCCCTCCTGCTCGTCCACCCGGCCCAGGCGGCGACCGGCCGGGCCGCCGCCGAGGCCACCGGCGTCCGCGTCGCCGTCCTCGGCGAGGAGTTCGACAGGCTCGCCGCCGAAGCCGAACCGCTGCGCTCGTACGTCACCCGCGCCGCCGACGACCCGGCGGTCGTCTTCTACACGAGCGGCACGACCGGCGTCCCGAAGGGCGCCGTGCTCAGCCACTTCAACATCGTGATGAACGCGACCGTCAACGCCTTCGACGCCAACGACATCCGCCCCGACGACATCGCCCTCGGCGCGCTGCCGCTGTTCCACGCCTTCGGCCAGACGGTGTCCCTCAACTCCACCTGGCGGGCGGGCGCCACGCTCGTGCTGCTGCCCCGCTTCGACGCGGCCCGCGCCATCGAGCTGATGGCCGAGGAGGGCGTGAACACCTTCCACGGCGTGCCGACCATGTTCGTCGCGCTCGCCGCTGCGGCCCAGGACGCGCGTGCGCTGCCCGCCCTGCGCGTGTGCGTCTCCGGCGGGGCCTCGCTCCCGGTCGCCGTCCTGGAGCGGTTCGAGAAGGCCTTCGGGGCGACGGTCTACGAGGGGTACGGACTGTCGGAGACCTCGCCGACGGCCACCGTCAACCAGCCCGTGTTCGGCACCCGCCCCGGCACCATCGGCCACCCGCTGTGGGGCGTCGACGTGGAGATCGCCCGCGCCGAGGCCGAGGGCATCGAACTGCTGCCGCCGGGCGAGCTGGGCGAGGTCGTCATCCGCGGCCACAACGTCTTCTCCGGCTACCTCGGCCGGCCCGAGGCCACTGCCGAGGCCGTGGTCGACGGCTGGTTCCGCACCGGCGACCTCGGCACCAAGGACGAGGACGGCTTCCTCAGGATCGTCGACCGCAAGAAGGACGTCATCATCCGCGGCGGCTACAACGTCTACCCGAGGGAGGTCGAGGAGGTGCTGATGCGCCACCCCGGCATCGCCCAGGTCGCGGTCATCGGACTGCCCGACGAACTGCACGGCGAGGAGGTGTGCGCCGTCGTCGTACCGGCGCCCGGCGCCGCGCCCGACGCCGCCGCCATCACCGAGTGGTCCAAGGAGCACCTGGGCCGGCACAAGTACCCGCGCCGCGTGGAGTTCACCGACGCGATGCCGCTCGGGCCCAGCATGAAGGTGCTGAAGCGGGAACTGCGGGCGCAGTACGCCGAGCAGCCGTAGCGGCGTCCGCGGCGGGCGGCGGGGACCGGAGCAGGGTCGGGGGCAGGGGCCACCTGGCGAGACGGTGCTTACGCCGGAGGCTTGTCCGGACATAGCATCGGTCCCCGCATGAACACGATGACGCTCTGGCACATATCCGGCTGGGGGTTCGCGGCGCTCGCCTTCGCGGCCCTCCTCGTCGGCTTCTCCAAGACCGCCGTGAGCGGGGCCAACACCGTGAGCCTCGCGGTCTTCGCGGCGGTCCTCCCGGCCCGCGCCTCCACCGGCATCCTGCTGCCCGTCCTGATCGCCGGCGACGTGCTCGCCGTCCTGACCTACCGGCGGCACGCCCACTGGCCCACCCTGTGGCGGCTGTTCCCGGCCGTCGCGGCCGGGGTGGTGGCCGGCACCCTGTTCCTGGTGTGGGCCGACGACGGGATCGTCCGGACCTCCATCGGCGCGATCCTGCTGCTGATGGCCGGGGTGACCCTGTGGCGGCGGCGTACGGCGGACGCGGCGCGGGAGCCCGAGGCGGTGACGACGCGCGCCGGCCGCGCCAAGGCCCGCTCGTACGGCATGCTCGGCGGGTTCACCACGATGGTCGCCAACGCGGGCGGCCCGGTGATGTCGCTGTACCTGCTGTCGGCCGGCTTCCGGAAGCTGGGCTTCCTCGGCACCTCGGCGTTCTTCTTCCTGATCGTGAACGTCTCCAAGGTGCCGTTCAGCGCCGGCCTCGGCCTGATCGACGGGCGCTCGCTGCTGCTCGACGCGGCGCTCGCGGTGTTCGTCGTGCCGGGCGCGTTGTTCGGCAAGTGGGCGGTGACCAGGATCAACCAGCGGCTGTTCGAACGACTCGTGATCGCGGCGACCGTCGTGGGCGGGGTGCAGCTCCTACTGCGCTAGCCCCAGCAGCGCCGGAAGGTCCGCGAAGGAGTCCAGCACATGGTGCGGGGCGCCGCTCGCCCGCTCCAGGGTCTCCGGCAGGAACTTGCCCGTGCGCACCAGCACCCCGGTGATGCCCAGGCGCTGTGCCGCCAGCACGTCGTGCTCGACATCGTCCCCGACCATCAACGCCTCGTGCGCGCCCACCCCGAGACGCCCGAGGGCCGCCTCGAAGAAGGCCCGCGCCGGCTTGCCCGTGACCTCCGCCTCGACCCCGGCGGCCGCCTCCAGGCCCGCGAGAAAGGCCCCCGCGTCGAGCTGGAGCCCGTCGTCCGTCCGCCAGTACAGGTTCCGGTGCATGGCGACCAGCCGTGCGCCGCGCTGGAGCCGCCCGAAGGCGCGGTTGAGCGCCTCGTAACCGAACTCCGGCCCGGCGCCGCCCAGCAGGACGACGTCCGGTGTCTCCGCGCCGTCGTCGCCGACCAGGGTGACCCCCTCCAGGTCCTCCGCTACGTTCCCGCTGTTCAGCAGCGCCACACGGGCGCCGGCCAGATGGGCGGCGGTGGCCGCGGGAGCCGTCAGGATGTCCTCGGCGCCCACCGGGAACCCCGCGTCCGCCAGCGATCCCGCGATGGACGCCCGGGACCGGGAGGTGGTGTTGGTCACCAGGACCACCCCCAGCCCCGCGTCCCGGACGGCCCGCAGCGCCTCCACCGCACCCGGCAGCGGCTTCCAGGACACGGTGAGCACACCGTCGACGTCGACCAGCACGGCACGCACGGATGCCACGGTTCCCATGGCTCCGACCGTACCGACCCGGGACCCCGACCGGACCGAACCACCTCGTACGCTCACCCCTATGCCCGCGCACGTCCTCGTCCTCGGCGGCACCACCGAGGCCCGCCGCCTCGCCGCCGACCTCGCCGCCCGGCCCGGCGTCCGGGTCACCACGTCCCTGGCCGGCCGGGTCGCACGGCCGGCAGCGGTGGCGGGCGAGGTACGGACCGGCGGCTTCGGCGGCGCGGAGGGCCTGGCCGGCTGGCTGCGCACGCACCACGTCGACGCCCTGGTCGACGCCACCCACCCCTTCGCCGAGACCATCACGGCGGGCGCGGCCCGCGCGGCGGCGGCCACGGGCGTGCCCCTCGTCGTCCTGCGCCGCCCCGGCTGGCGCCCCGGCCCGGGCGACCGCTGGTACGACGTCCCTTCCCTGGCCGGGGCCGCCGAGGCCCTCCCCGGTCTCGGCCGCCGGGTGTTCCTCAGCACCGGACGGCTGGGCCTCGCCGCCTTCGCCCACCTGACGGACCTGCACTTCGTCGTACGGTCGGTGGAGCCGCCGGAGCCGCCCATGCCGCCGCACACCGAAGTGGTCCTCGCCCGCGGCCCGTTCACGGTGGCCGACGAGACCGGACTGCTGTGCACCCGCCGCATCGAGGTGCTGGTCACCAAGGACAGCGGCGGCGAGGCGACGGCGGCGAAACTGACGGCCGCGCGCGAACTCGCCCTGCCCGTGGTCGTCGTACGCCGCCCGCCGCTGCCGCAGGGCGTGACGGCGGTGCCCGACGTGGCGGGCGTACTGGCGCGGCTGGGGCTCAGCCCGGGCTGAGGACCGACGCGCGGATCCGGTCGGCGGCACGCGGCACCCGGAGGCCCACCCCTCCTGCCCTCCTACTGCTCCCCGGGGTTTCTGCGCAGCAGGTACGTGTCCATGATCCACCCCTTGCGCTCGCGCGCCTCGGCCCGCACCCGCTCGATGCGCGGAGCGGCCTCGGCGATCGGACCGGAGACCAGGATCTCGTCCGCAGTGCCTATGTAGGCCCCCCAGTAGATGTCGATGTCGTCGCCGGCGTACCGCCGGAAGGCCTGATGGGCGTCCAGCATCACCACCACGTCGTCCACGCCTTCGGGGAAACCCTCGGCCAGCCGGCGCCCGGTGGTGATCTGCACCGGGCGGGCCACCCGGTTCAGGCCCGTGCGGTGGCGGGCGACCAGCGCGGAGACGCTGCTGATGCCGGGGATGACGTCGTACTCGAACGCGACCGTGCCGCGCGCCAGCACCTCCTGGAGAATCCCCAGCGTGCTGTCGTACAACGCGGGATCGCCCCACACCAGGAACGCGCCCGTGCCGTCCTCGCCCAGCTCCCCGGCGATCAGCCGCTCGTAGATCCCGGCGCGGGCGCTGCGCCAGTCCTCCACCGCCGGCGAGTACGCCGCCCCGCCCGCCCTGCGGTCCCGCTCCGGGTCACGGGCCTGGACCACCCGGTACGAACCCTCGGGCAGATGCGCGTCCAGCATGTCCCGGCGGAGCTGGGTGAGATCGCTCTTCACCTCGCCCTTGTCGAGCAGGAAGAACACGTCCGTGCTCCGCAGCGCCTTGACCGCCTGCAGGGTCAGCTGGTCGGGGTCGCCCGCGCCGATACCGATGACATGAATCTTTCGCACGCCCCGAGTCTGCCGTACGCCACCGACAGCGGGCGCACCGCCCGCACCACCCGACCGCGGCGGACGGGTCAGGACCGCAGCCGGGGCGCCTCCTCGGCCGCGTCCACGGGCAGTTCCCCGCCCTCCACCCGGTCCGCCAGTTCCCGCGCCCACCGGGCGAGCCCGGCGAGGTCGATGCCGTACGGCCGGTCCTCGCCCTCACCGGTCTCCCACTGCGCGAGCGCCCCCGCGCCGCGCCGCAGCAGCCGGGCGCCGCCGACGGCGTTCCCGCGCGCCGCGTGCGTCAGCCCCACCGCCAGCTGGGCCAGCCCCCGCCACAGCGTGCGCTCGTCCTCGGGCCCCGACTTCCAGGCGTCCTCGAACACCTCGTGCGCGTGGAACGGCTTCCCGGCGTCCAGCAGCGCCTGCGCCTCGGCGACCGTCTCCGCCGGCGCCCGCACGACACCCTCCGGCTGCCGGGGGACGCCCTCCGCGCCGTAGGGCAGCGGCCGGCCGAGCCCGTCCCGCGGCCGCGCACTGCGCGCCCGCCCCTGAGCGTCCCGGTCCCTGGCATCCGATGCGTCCGCGTTCGTCATACGGCCGATTGTCCCCGGCTCGCCCCCGGGCCCCCTTCGGCCCACCCCGGCAGGTGGGGTAAAGTGCTGTTCGCGCGATCACACGGGTCACCGTGGGTGAGTGCATCGGGACGTGGCGCAGCTTGGTAGCGCACTTGACTGGGGGTCAAGGGGTCGCAGGTTCAAATCCTGTCGTCCCGACGTGCGGAAACGCAGATCAGGGGTGGTGCCGGAACAATCCGGCACCACCCCTTGGTCATTTCCGGTCCCTGCTCTCTTTCGCGTGCGGGCCTCTCAGCCCTTGTTGGAGCCCAGCGTCAGGCCGCTGACGAACTGGCGTTGCAGGGCGAAGTACACGATCAGCGTGGGGATGGCGGTCAGCAGGGAGCCGGCGGCGACCAGGTTGGGGTCGGTGAAGTACTGGCCGGAGAGGTTGTTCAGCGCCGAGGTGATCGGCATGTTCTGCCCGGTCGAGATCAGTACCAGCGCCCAGAAGAAGTCGTTGTAGATCCAGATCGACAGCAGGGTCGCCAGGGCCGCCATCGCCGGCTTGCACAGCGGCAGCGTGATCTGCCAGTACAGCCGCCACACCGAGGCGCCGTCGACCAGCGCGGCCTCCGTCAGCTCGTGCGGGAGCGAGCGCATGTAGTTGCTGAGCACGAACGCGCAGAACCCCGACTGGAACGCCACGTGGATGAGGACCAGGCCGAGCGCGGAGTCGTACAGCTTGCCGCTCTGGGTGATGCCCGGCAGGTTCGTCAGCAGGTACAGCCGGTACAGCGGGGTGATGATGACCTGCTGCGGGAGCAGGTTGCCGGCCGTGAAGACCAGCAGGAGGGCGAGGTTGACGCGGAAGTCGAACCGGGCGACGTAGAACGCCACACAGGAGGACAGGAACAGGGTCAGCAGCACCGCCGGCACCGCGATGACCAGCGTGTTGCCGAAGTAGTGCAGCATGTCGGACTGTTTGAAGGCGTTCGTGAAGTTCTCGAACGTCAGCTTGTCCGGCCAGGAGACGTACCCCTTGGCGCTGGTCTCGCTGTACGGCCGCAGGGCCGAGAAGACCGCCCACAGCAGCGGCGCCAGCCACGCCAGCGCCGTACCGGCGAGGAAGACGTGCAGCAGGACGCGGGCCGGGCGGATCGGGGCGCGCCGCTTCAGCGGCGCCGCGACGGTGGTGCTGCTCATGCGCGCCGCTCCTTCCGGAAGGTGGCGATCAGGTACGGGATGATCACCGCGAGGGAGATCACCAGCAGGACGACGGCGATGGCGGAGCCGTACCCGATGCGGCTGGACTCGCCGATGATGTTGTTGGTGACCAGGATCGACAGCAACTCGGTGCCCTGGGCGCCCTTGTTGAAGACGAAGACCAGGTCGAAGGCGCGCAGCGCCTCGATGATGGTGACGACCAGCACGACGGTGTTGGTCGGGCGCAGGGTGGGGAAGATGACGCTCTTGAACGTCTGCCACTCGTTCGCGCCGTCGAGCGCGGCGGCCTCCCTCAGGGAGGGGTCGACGCTCTTCAGGCCGGCCAGGTACAGGATCATCATGTAGCCGGTGTGCCGCCAGGACGCGGCGATCAGGACCGCCCACAGGTTGAGGTGCGGGTCGCCGATCCAGTCGATGTAGTGGCCGGGCTTGTTGGCCCCGATGATGCTGTTGATCAGACCGGTGTCGGGGTTGTAGACCAGCTGCCAGACGAAGCCGATGCAGGCCATCGAGATGACGACCGGCAGGAAGAACGCCGTCTGGTAGACCCGGCTGAACCGGATCCGCTTGTCCAGCTGCACGGCCAGGAACAGGCCGAACGGCGTCGGGATCAGGATCAGCACGACGAACCAGATCACGTTGTGCTGGACGGCGGGCCAGAACTGCGGGTTGTCGCTGAAGAGTTGCTTGAAGTTGTCCAGGCCCACCCACTTGATCGAGTCGAACCCGATGCCGTCCCAGGTGGTGAAGGCAAGGAAGATCGAGGCGATCGCGGTGACCCACACCAGGAGCACGTGCAGGATCGTCGGCACGCCCGCCATCAGGGCGAGCGTGACGCGGTCGCGGCGGGTCAGCAGACGGCGGTGGCCGTGTGCGGCCCGCGTGCGCGCGGGCGAGGCGCCCGGAGGCGGCACGGCGGCCGCCTCCGGGGGCGTCGTGGTCGTATCGGTCGTCATCGGGCCGCTCACTGGGACGCGAAGATCGTCTTCTTCTGGCGCTCGATGGACGACAGCAGGCTGTCCACGCCCTTGGGGTTCTGGAGGAACTTCTGCAGGCCCGGCTGCATCACCGTGGAGGTGAAGTCGGGGCGGGAGTCGCGGTCCATGAACTGGGTGAGGCTCTTGGCGCCGCTGATCATCGTGTACGCCTTCTTCTGCAGCGCGGTGTACGAGGAGGTGTCCGCCTTGCTGGAGGCGGCCACCACGCTGTTGTCGGCCTTGAGGTAGGTCGCCTCGGCCTCGGGGGTGCCCAGGAACTCCATGAGCTTGACGACGCCGTCGTGGTTCTTCGGCGACTTGCTGACCATGAACCCGTCGGTGGGCGCCTCGACCGTGTCCTGGCCGTAGGCGGGGTTGATCTCCGGGAAGGCGAAGAAGTCGAGGTCGTCCAGGTCGGCCTTGTTGGTGAACTGCTGGCCCACGAAGGAGCCGAGGAGGTACATGCCGGCCTTCTTGGACACGAGGGTCTGCGCCGCGTCCTGCCAGGTGCGGCCCATGAAGCCGTCCTGGTGGTAGGGCAGCAGCTCCGCCCAGTGGTCGAAGACGGCCTTCACCTTGGGGTCCGTCCACGACTCCTTGCCCGCCATCAGGGACTTGTGGAAGTCGTAGCCGTTCAGGCGGAAGTTGATCTGGTCGAAGGTGCCCATCGCCGGCCAGGCGTCCTTGTCGCCGAAGGCGATCGGGACCAGGCCGTCCTTCTTCATCTGCTTGCACAGCGCGACGAGTTGGTCCCAAGTGGTGGGGATCTTGTAGCCGTGCTGCTGGAAGACGCTCTTGCGGTAGAACAGCGCCCACGGGTACGTGTACAGCGGCACGAAGTAGTACTTGCCGTCCTCGCCCTTGCTGAGCTGCTTCATCGCGTCGGGGAAGTTGTCCCCGATCTTCGCCCACACGTCGTCGATGGGCGAGGCCAGGTTCTTCGCCGCGAAGAACTGCATGCGGTAGCCGGCGAACCAGGTGAACACGTCGTCCGGCGTGCCCTGGAGATAGGAGTTGATCTGCTCCTGGAAGGTGTTGTGGTCCTTTGTGTTGACGTCGACCTTGATGCCGGACTGCTTCGTGAAGGCCGCGTAGATCTGGGCGAACGCCTTCTTCGGCACCGCGTCCGAGGCGTTGGAGCCGAGGGTGACGGTCTTCGGGTCCGAGGAGGAACCGCTGCCTCCGCAGGCGGACAGCAGGGGTATGCCGGCACCGGCCAGCAGGGCGGCGCTGCCTGCGCCACGCAGGACCGAACGGCGGCTGGGACCCGGCACGGAGAGACCGGAGGGAGAGAGGCGCATGGCGGCTCCTGAGGAATGCAGGGCTCGGTCAAGGGGATGAGTCGATCACCCGAAAGGTTGTCGAAACCGCTCAGAAATCAACTCGACCGAACATCGTGGGCGTAATAACAGCCCCATGTCCGCTCATGAGTCAATAGGCCGGGTCGCGCTGGGGTGTCTCTTGCCCGAAACGTAATCGTCACCGTCACCTGCAACTTTGTTGAAGGCGAGGGGGGTGGTTCCGTTTCAGCTCCTGACCAGCAACTGGAAGTCGAAGGCGTAGCGCGACGCCCGGTACACGTGGCTGCCGTACTCCACCGGCCGGCCCGTGACGTCGTACGCGGTGCGCCGCATGGTGAGCAGGGCGGCGCCCTCCCGCTCGTCCAGCAGGGCGCCCTCCTCGGCCGTCGCGCCGCGCGCGCCGATGGACTGGCGGGCGCTGTGCAGGACGATCCCGGCGGAGCGCATCAGGCGGTACAGACCCGTCGACTCCAGCCGGTCGGTGGGCGGTTCGAGCAGGGTGGCCGGGAGGAAGTTGCGGAGGAAGGCCACCGGCCGGTCGTGGGTGCCGCGCAGCCGTTCCAGCACGACGACCTCGGCGCCCTCCGCGATCCCGAGGGCGGCGGCCACCTCGGTGCTCGCGGGGATCCGCTCGTTGCGCAGCACCCGGGTGGTCGGGGCCTGGCCGGCCGTCTCCAGGTCGTCGTAGAGGCTGCTGAGTTCCAGCGGCCGCCGGACCTGGCTGTGCACGACCTGGGTGCCCACCCCCCGCCGGCGCACCAGCAGGCCCTTGTCGACCAGCGACTGGATCGCCTGGCGCACGGTGGGCCGGGACAGGCCGAGGCGTACGGAGAGGTCGACCTCGTTGCCGAGGAGGTTGCCCGGGGCCAGCGTGCCGTGTTCGATGGCGGCCTCGAGCTGCTGCGCGAGCTGGTAGTACAGCGGTACCGGGCTGGAGCGGTCCAGGGTGAGGTTCAGGGAGTCGGCCGCGCGCTCGCCCGGTGCCGTTCGCTGCGGGGTGCGGTGTACTGGGCTCATGCCTGACAGGTGTAGGCCGCGGAGGCAAGGGTGTCAATGGTTTGTACTTACATTCGGACCTGCTTGTGAAATGATGTCTTAACAAAGTATTGACAGCGGGCTCGCCAGGGACTTGGATCCCGTGCCAACGCAACAGCGTCCCTTCCCCCGTCGCACGCACAGTGAGGTGCAGGAAAGATGGACCGCTCTTCTCCCTCCCGCTCCCGGAGGCTGGCCCCGGTGGTCGCGGTGGCCGCCGCGGCGGCCCTGACCCTCGCCGGCTGCGCCAGCAGCCACGGCGGCAAGAAGGCCGAGGAGGCGGCGCAGAACGCCTCGGCGGGCAGGGCAAACACCCCGCGCATGACCGTCGCCCTGGTCACGCACCAGGCGCCCGGCGACACCTTCTGGGACACCGTCCGCAAGGGCGCCGAGGCCGCCGCCGCCAAGGACAACATCAAGCTCGTCTACTCCGCCGACCCCAACGCCGGCAACCAGGCGAACCTGGTGCAGAACGCGGTCGACCAGAAGGTCGACGGCATCGCGGTCACCCTGGCCAAGCCCGACGCGATGAGGGGCGTCATCGGCAAGGCACGGCAGGCCGGCATACCGGTGGTCGGCCTGAACTCGGGCCTGAGCGACTGGAAGAAGCTCGGCCTGCTGGAGTTCTTCGGGCAGGACGAGAGCGTCGCGGGCGAGGCGTTCGGCGACAAGCTGAACACCACCGGCGCCAAGAAGGTCGTCTGTGTGATCCAGGAACAGGGCAACGTGGGTCTCACCCAGCGCTGCGACGGCGTGAAGAAGACGTTCAAGGGCACGACTGAGACGCTGTACGTGAACGGCACGGACATGCCGTCCGTGAAGTCGACCATCACGGCCAAGCTGAAGCAGGACTCCTCCATCGACACGGTCGTCACCCTCGGCGCGCCGTTCGCGCTGACCGCCGTGCAGTCGGTGTCCGACGCGGGCAGCAAGGCCAAGGTCGCGACCTTCGATCTGAACAAGGACCTGGTCAAGGGCGTACAGAACGGCTCGATCGAGTTCGCGGTCGACCAGCAGCCCTATCTGCAGGGCTACCTCGCCGTGGACTCCCTGTGGCTCTACAAGTACAACGGCAACTACAGCGGCGGCGGGGTCCAGCCGGTGCTGACCGGCCCGGCCTTCGTCGACAAGTCCAACGTCGGCAAGGTCGCCCAGTTCGCCGCGAAGGGCACCCGGTGATGAGCATGGCGCAGCAGGCAGAGCCGGCGGTGGGCACCCCGCCGGGCTCACAAGACAAGGACGGCCGTACCGCACGGCGTCCGCTCGCCCTGCGGATGCTCGCCCGCCCCGAGGTGGGCGTCTTCCTCGGCGCCGCCGCCGTGCTGGTCTTCTTCCTGATCGTCGCGCCCACGGTCCGCCAGGGCAGCTCGATGGCGACCATCCTGTACCAGTCCTCGACCATCGGGATCATGGCCCTGCCGGTCGCGCTGCTGATGATCGGCGGCGAGTTCGACCTCTCCTCCGGCGTCGCCGTGATCTCCTCGGCGCTGACCGCCGCGATGCTCAGCTACCAGCTCACCCTGAACGTGTGGACCGGCGTGATCGTCGCGCTGCTGGTGTCCCTGGCGATCGGGTTCTTCAACGGCTGGATGGTGGTGAAGACGGGCCTGCCCAGCTTCCTGATCACCCTGGGCACCTTCCTGATCCTGCAGGGCGTGAACCTGGCGGTGACCAAGCTGGTCACCGGCAACGTCGCCACCGACGACATCAGCGACATGGACGGCTTCGACCAGGCGAGGAAGGTCTTCGCGTCGAGCTTCGACGTCGGCGGGGTCGAGGTGAAGATCACCGTGGTGTGGTGGCTGGTCTTCGCGGCAGTGGCCACCTGGGTGCTGCTGCGCACCAAGTACGGCAACTGGATCTTCGCCGTCGGCGGCAACAAGGAGTCCGCCCGCGCCGTGGGCGTGCCGGTGACGTTCACGAAGATCTCGCTGTTCATGCTGGTCGGCTTCGGCGCCTGGTTCGTCGGCATGCACCAGCTGTTCTCCTTCAACACCGTGCAGTCCGGCGAGGGCGTCGGCCAGGAGCTGATCTACATCGCCGCCGCGGTCATCGGCGGGTGCCTGCTCACCGGCGGCGCCGGCTCGGCGATCGGCCCGGTCTTCGGGGCGTTCATGTTCGGCATGGTCAACCAGGGCATCGTCTACGCCGGCTGGAACCCGGACTGGTTCAAGGCCTTCCTGGGCGTGATGCTGCTCGGCGCCGTCCTGATCAATCTGTGGGTCCAGCGCACGGCGACCCGGAGGTAAGCGATGACATCCAACGGAACGGGCCCCCACGGCGCGATCGTCGAGGACACCGGCCCCCGGAAGGACGGCCTGCTGGTCGAGCTGCGCGGGGCGGGCAAGTCGTACGGCAACATCCGCGCGCTGCACGGCGTCGACCTGGAGGTGCGGGCCGGCCGGGTGACGTGTGTGCTGGGTGACAACGGCGCCGGCAAGTCCACCCTCATCAAGATCATCTCCGGCCTGCACCAGCACACCGAGGGCGAGTTCCTCGTGGACGGCGAGCCGGTGCGCTTCTCCACCCCGCGCGAGGCCCTGGACCGGGGCATCGCCGCCGTCTACCAGGACCTGGCGACCGTGCCGCTGATGCCGGTGTGGCGCAACTTCTTCCTCGGCTCGGAGATGACCAAGGGGCCGTGGCCGCTGCGCCGCCTGGACATCGAGCGGATGAAGAGGACCGCCGACGAGGAACTGCGCAACATGGGCATCGTCCTGGACGACCTGGAGCAGCCCATCGGCACCCTCTCCGGCGGCCAGCGCCAGTGCGTGGCCATCGCCCGCGCCGTCCACTTCGGCGCCCGCGTGCTGATCCTGGACGAGCCCACCGCCGCCCTGGGCGTGAAGCAGTCGGGGGTCGTGCTGAAGTACATCGCCGCCGCCCGCGACCGCGGCCTGGGCGTCATCTTCATCACCCACAATCCCCACCACGCCTACATGGTCGGCGACCACTTCAGCGTCCTGCGCCTGGGCACCCTGGAGCTGTCCGCCTCGCGCAGCGCGATCACCCTGGAGGAGCTGACCAACCACATGGCCGGCGGCGCCGAACTCGCCGCCCTCAAGCACGAACTGGCCCAGGTACGCGGCGTCGACACCGAGGGGCTCCCCGAAGCGGAGGACCTCACCGCACCCGTCGCGCCCTCCGCGGAAGGAACACCCTGACCATGGCCACCCCCACCCCCCTCGACCGCATCCGGGTCGGCTCGGCCCCCGACTCCTGGGGTGTCTGGTTCCCCGACGACCCCCGGCAGGTGCCCTGGGAACGCTTCCTCGACGAGGTGTCCGAGGCCGGCTACGAGTGGATCGAACTCGGCCCCTACGGCTACCTGCCCACCGATCCCGCGCGGCTCGGGGACGAGGTGGCCCGCCGGAACCTGAAGGTCTCGGCGGGCACGGTGTTCACCGGCATGCACCGCGGCCCGTCCGTCTGGGAGGAGACCTGGGCCCATGTCGGCCAGGTCGCCGCGCTCACCCAGGCGATGGGCGCCCGGCACCTCGTGGTCATCCCCTCCTTCTGGCGGGACGACAAGACCGCCGAGATCCTGGAGCCGCCGGAGCTGACCGCCGAGCAGTGGGCGCACCTGACCAAGGGCATGGAGCGGCTCGGCCACGAGGTCAAGGAGACGTACGGCCTCGACATCGTCGTCCACCCGCACGCCGACACCCACATCGACACCGAGGACCATGTCGAGCGCTTCCTGGACTCCACCGACGGCGAACTGGTCAACCTGTGCCTGGACACCGGGCACTACGCCTACTGCGGCGGGGACAGCGTCAAGCTGATCGAGACCTACGGCGAGCGCATCGGCTATCTGCACCTCAAGCAGGTCGACCCGGACATCCTCGCCGAGGTGATCGCGGACGAGGTGCCGTTCGGGCCGGCCGTGCAGCGCGGGGTGATGTGCGAACCGCCGTCCGGAGTGCCCGAGCTGGGGCCCGTCCTGGAGGCGGCCCAGCGGCTCGGCGTGGAGCTGTTCGCGATCGTCGAGCAGGACATGTATCCGTGCGAGCCGGACAGGCCCCTGCCGATCGCCGTGCGGACGCGGCGGTTCCTGCGGTCCTGCGGGGCCTGAGCGCCCCCACCGGAGCCGGGCCCCCATCGCGGGGCCCGGTTCCTTCGCGTCCGCCGCCCGGTTCCTCTGCGACTGCTGCGGATTCGGCCGCGGCACGGCCGGGAACCACCGAGGGCACGCGGGCGTTGAGCCGATGACGGGGGAAGCCCGCGCAGACGGGAGGACGAGATGACGCAGCACACCGAAGCCGGGGGCGGCACCGAGGACCCGAACGAGGCGGCCGAGCGCCGCCGTGGCCGCTTCGGCACCCTGCCCGAGCGGATACGCCCGCAGGACATGGTCGAGACCAGCCCGGCGACCCTTCCCGACCCGGCGCGCAGCGCCTACAACCCGGACGAGTGGCTGATCCGGTACTGCGGCTGAGGAAAGCCGGGGAAAAGGGTGCGGCGCCGGGCTGGTCCGCCCGGCACCGCACCCGTGCCTCAGGCCTGCCGCACCTCGGCGAGCGTCACCGGCCGGTGCTCGTGGAGGGACAGGGTGCAGGCCTCGGCGATCCAGCCGGCCTCCAGGGCGTCCTCGATGCTGCAGGGGGAGGGGCGGGCGCCGGCCACGACCTCGGTGAACGCGCCGAGTTCGGCGCGGTAGGCGTCCGTGAAGCGGTCCATGAAGAAGTCGTGCGGGGTGCCGGACGGGAAGGTCACGCCGGGTTCGACCGACCGCAGCGGGAGCTTGTCGTCCAGGCCCACCGCGATCGAGTCCCGGAAGCCGTGCAGTTCCATGCGCACGTCGTAACCCCGCGCGTTGTGGCGCGAGTTGGACACCACCGCGATGGTGCCGTCGTCCAGGGTGAGGACGGCGCCGGTGGTGTCGGCGTCGCCCGCCTCCCGGATGTAGTCCGCGCCCCGGTTGCCGCCGACCGCGTACACCTCGGTGACCTCGCGGCCCGTCACCCAGCGGATGACGTCGAAGTCGTGCACGGAGCAGTCGCGGAAGATGCCGCCGGACGCGGCGATGTACGCGGCGGGCGGCGGCGCCGGGTCCAGGGTCGTGGAGCGGACGGTGTGCAGCGTGCCCAGCTCGCCGGCCCGTACGGCGGCCCGCGCCGCGGCGAAGCCCGCGTCGAAGCGGCGGTTGTAGCCGATCTGGACCGGCACCCCGCTGTCCCGTACGGCCTTCAGCACCTCGACGCCCTCGGCCATGGTGCGGGCGACCGGCTTCTCGCAGAAGACGGGGACGCCGGCCTCGACGCCGGCCCGGATCAGCGCCGGATGGGCGTCGGTGGCCGCGGCGACGACCAGGCCGTCCACCCCGGCCGCCAGCAGCGCCTCCGGCGAGTCCGCGACCTCGGCGCCGAACCGCTCGGCGGCGGCCTTCGCGGCGTCCGCGAGCGGATCGGCGACGACGAGCGACTCGACGGCGTCCAGTCCATGGAGGGTCTCGGCGTGGAAGGCGCCGATGCGGCCGAGGCCGAGGATTCCGATGCGCATGAGGATGAGGCTCCTTGCAGTTCTTACGGGGACGAGAGGAGGGGAGGTTCAGTCGAGTCCGCCGAGGACGTTCTGATCCCAGTCGATCACCGATCCCGTGACCACCCCGGACCGGTCGGACAGCAGGAACACCACGAAGTCGGCGATCTCCTCCGGCCGGCCCAGCCTGCCCATCGGCAGCCTCGCCGCGGCCTGCTCCCGCCAGTCGTCGCCGGCGCCGTGGAAGGCGCGCTGGGTCGCGTCCTCGCCCTCGGTCGCCGTCCAGCCGATGTTCAGGCCGTTGATCCGGATCCGGTCCCAGCGGTGGGCGTGCGCCGCGTTGCGCGTGAGACCCGCGAGCCCCGCCTTCGCGGCCACGTACGGCGCGAGGAAGCGCTGCCCGCCGTGCGCCGACGAGGTGATGATGTTGACGATCGTGCCGGGCGCCTTGCGGGCCGTCATGTCGGCGACCGCCGCCTGCATCGCGAAGAACGGCCCCTTGAGGTTGACCGCGATGTGCGCGTCGAACAGCTCCGGCGTAGTGTCCAGCAGCGTGCCCCGGGAGGTGAGCCCCGCCGAGTTCACCAGGCAGTCGATCCGCCCGTGGGCGTCCACCACCTCGGCGACCGCCGCCTTGGCCTGGCCGGCGTCCGCCAGGTCGGCGCGCACGAACCTCGCCTTTCCCCCGGCCGCGGCCAGCCCGTCGACCAGCGCCTCACCCTGCTGCGGACGACGGCCGGTGACCGTCACGACCGCGCCCTCCCGGACCGCCGCCCGCGCGACCGCGGCGCCGACCCCCTGGGTTCCGCCGTTCACCAGCAGGACCTTGTCGTCGAGAAGTCCCATGACCGTTGCGTGTCCCTTCCTCAGCTCTCCCGGCGTTCCGCGCCGGCCCGCAGCTCAGCCCGCAGCAGTTCGGGGGCCCACGCCTCGCGCACCGCCCGTCGCAGCACGTCCGCCTGGGAAGGCGGGGCCAGCCCGTCGACCGGCGGGTCGCTGTCGAGGTTGGTCGGGAAGGGGTAGCCCTCGGCGCTCGCCGCGATCACGTTCTCCAGCCACCGTTCGTCCGCCCCGTCGGCCGCGCGCCGCAGCAGCACCGGGAACACCGCGTTCGCCACCGCCTCGCGGTCCACCGTCTCCATCGCGCGCCCGAAGGCGGAGGACACCTGGAGCAGGTTGGCCGTGCGCCGCACGTCCGCCGTGCGGTTGGTGCCGGCGGCGTGGAAGAGCGCCGGGTTGAAGAAGGCCGCGTCGCCCTTGGCGAGCGGGAGCTGGACGTGGTGCCGCTCGAAGTACGCCCGGAACTCCGGGAGCCGCCAGGCCAGATAGCCCGGCTCGTACAGCTGCGAGTACGGCAGGTACAGGGTCGGGCCGGACTCCACGGGCATGTCGCAGTGGGCGACCGCGCCCTGGAGGGTGAGCACCGGGGAGAGGCGGTGCACATGGGCCGGGTAGGCGGCCGCGGCCGCGTTGCCCAGGAAGCCCAGGTGGTAGTCCCGGTGCGGACTCTGCCCGGCGCCGCCCGGGTTGACCACGTTGACCTGCGAGGTCACCTGGTAGCCGGGGCCCAGCCAGGCAGTGGAGACCAGGGCGAGGACGTCGTTGGCGTAGTAGTCGGCGAACGCCTCGGCGTCGTACAGGGCCGCCTTCTCCAGCGCGTTCCACACCCGGTCGTTGGCGCCCGGCCTGGCGAAGTGGTCGCCGGCCGTGGCCCCGGACGCCCGCTGTTCGGCGATCAGCGCCTCGAACACGGCCGTCAGCCGGTCCACGGCCGCCAGGTCGGGCCAGGCGCCCTTGACCACGACGATCCCGGGGCCCTCGGCGAACGCCCGCACCAGCTCGGCCCGCAGGGCGTCGGGGTCCTCGGGGGCGCGCAGCCGCTCACCCTCGTACACCAGGACGTTCCCGGTCACGGAGGCGGCGTGCGGATAGTCCGCGAGGCGGGTCGTGCGGTCGATCAGGGCGCGGAAGGCGTCCAGGTCGCAGTCCTGCTCGGACAGCCAGGCACGGCCCGGCACGGAGACGACGGACATCGGTGTCCTTTCGGCCGGCTACGGCATTCGGCCACGGCGACGACGCGGCCCTGTCATTCTTGTCAGTACAAACCCCTCGAACAACCAGCAGCAGGCCATCAAAAACCCCTCAAGGAGCAGGCCCATGGGCCATCCGTTCCCGATCCGGGAGATCGCACGTCAGGCGGGTCTCAGCGAGGCCACCGTGGACCGCGTCCTCAACGGCAGGGGAGGGGTGCGCGAGAGCACCGCGCGGGAGGTGCACCGGGCCATCGCCGACCTCGACCGGCAGCGCACCCAGGTGCGGCTGGTCGGCCGCACGTTCATGGTCGACATCGTGGTGCAGGCACCCGAGCGGTTCAGCACCGCCGTACGCGCCGCGCTGGAGGCCGAACTGCCCTCCCTGCACCCGGCCGTGGTCCGCTCCCGCTTCCACTTCCGCGAGACCGGCCCGGCCGCCGAGCAGGTCGGGACGCTGGACCGGATCGCCCGGCGCGGGTCGCAGGGCGTGATCCTCAAGGCGCCGGACGTCCCCGAGGTGACCGCCGCCGTGGGCCGGCTCACCGCGGCCGGCATCCCGGTCGTCACCCTGGTCACCGACCTGCCCGCGAGCGGCCGCGTCGGCTACGTCGGCAGCGACAACCGGGCCGCCGGCGCCACCGCCGCCTATCTGACGGGCCAGTGGCTCGGTGACCGGCCCGGCAACGTCCTCACCAGCCTCAGCAGCGGCTTCTTCCGCAACGAGGAGGAGCGCGAGATGGGCTTCCGCAGCGTGATGCGGGCCCGGCATCCGCAGCGCGCCCTGGTGGAGATCGCCGAGGGCCAGGGGCTGGACGCCACCCAGTACGACCTGGTCCGCGCCGCCCTGGAACGGGACCCGGAGATCCGCGCCGTGTACTCGATCGGCGGCGGCAACAACGCCACGCTGCGCGCCTTCGCCGACGCCGGCCGGGAGTGCGCGGTGTTCATCGCCCACGATCTCGACCACGACAACACGCGGCTGCTGCGCGAGCACAGGCTGTCCGCCGTGCTCCACCACGACCTGCGCCAGGACATGCGGGAGGCGTGCCACCTCGTCATGCGGGCGCACGGCGCGCTGCCCCCGGCCGGGCCGGCGCTGCCGTCCGCGATCCAGGTGGTCACGCCGTACAACATGCCGGCGCCGACGGAGGGTTGAGGGAACCGATGGCACGGAGCGAACCGGCGGAGGAGCAGGTGGTGATCGAGGGCGTCCCCATGGTCGCGGCCCTCGTGCCCGGCGACGGGATCGGGCTGCTGGCGCTGCACGGCAGCAACGAGGGCGGCACCGCCGAACTCGCCCGGACCGTGGCGCGCCGCTGCGGCGCCACCAGCCTCGTCTTCACCCAGCCGGGAGCACGCCGGCCCGTGCACGTCACCTCGCCGCGGATGGCCGCCGACCGCTGTGCGCTGCTGCGGGAGTTCCTCGACCGGGTTTCCCTCACGGTCTCCCTGCACGGCCACATGCGGCCCGGCGCGCCGCGCACGGTCTTCCTCGGCGGCGGCAACCGGGCGGCGGCCCGCGTCCTCGCCGAGGCACTCGCCGCCCACGTCCCGCACTTCCCGGCGGTCACCGACCTGGCCGCGATCCCGAGCGCCCTGCGGGGCGTGCACCCGCGCAACCCCGTCAACCTGACCCGCCTGGGCGGGGTCCAGGTGGAACTGCCGCTCCTGGCCCGGACGGGCGGGGCCGCGGACCTGCCGCCGGGGGAGGTGGTCGAGGCGCTGGCCGCGGGGGTGACGGAGCTGGGCAGGGCGGCGCACCGCGGCCCCGGCCTCACAGGGTGATCGCGTAGGCCTTGCGCAGCGTCTCGTGCACGGTCCACGTCGTACGGTCGCCCGCGCGCAGCACCGCCATGTCGCCGGGCCCCACCTCCAGCGTCGGCCCGTCCGCGACCTCGATCGTCGCCGAGCCGCTGATCACCACGAACAGCTCGTCCGCCTCGGTGTCGGTGACCACGCCCGGGGTGATCTGCCAGATGCCGCGGATCTGCCGGCCGTCCGGTGACGTCCAGACCACCTTCCCGGTGACCTCCGGGTTCCCGGAGACGATCTGCTGCGGGTCGAGGGGCTCCGGTTCGAGGCGGGCGTCGGGGATGCGGAGCGCGAAGCTGTGCGTCATGCGGCGACCCTAGCCAGCGCCGGGACCGTGCCACGGCCGACAGTGTGTGCGGCATCGGGGCTGGTGGGAGGACACTTCGTCGGGCCGGCTGGAATGGCGGGGCGGCGCGGTGCGGGTGATCGTGGGGGTATGGCTGACTCTCCGGCGGTCGGCACGGCACCGCCCCGGCGGCACGACACCCGCGAGGCCGTCCTGTTCGGCGGGGTGTACGGCGCCGTCCTCGCCAGCTCGATGGTGGCGGCGCTCAGCCAGTACGGCCGTACGACCGCCGCCGGCCGCCGCTACGACGCCGTGTGGCTCCTGGTGACCGCCCTCGCCTCCGCGCTCGCGCACGGCTACGCCCACTACATCGCCGAACGCACCCCGCACCGCCGGTGGGACGTAGTGCGCGCGCTGCGGGACGAGTGGCCGCTGGTCGTGGCCTCGCTGCCCACGGTGTTCCTGCTCGCGGGCGCCGGGTGGGGCTGGTGGCCGCCGAACGGCGTCCAGTATCCGGTGTTCGCCCTCAACATCGTCATCCTCTTCGCCCTGGGGCTGATCACCGCCCGCTGGTCGGCCCGGAGTTGGCCGATGGCGGTCTTCATGGGCGCCGGGGACGCGCTGCTCGGGGTGTTCGTGGTGGTGGCGAACGCGCTCATCAAGTAGGCGCGCGCCCGTCAAGCGCGCCCGTCAAGCAGGAACGCGGCAGCGGCCCGGCTCTCAGCGGCCGGTGCGCACCCCGTCCAGGGCGATCGCCAGGACCCGGTCGCGCTGGGCGTCGTCGTCGAAGGCCGTGGCGGTGATGCCGGCGATCATCCGCAGCAGGTCGGTGAAGTCCATGTCCGTACGGGCGACGCCCGCCCGCTGGGCGCGCTCCAGCAGCGGGCCCCCGGCGGCGTACATGGAGTCGCGGCAGGTCTGGAAGATCTCCGACTCGTCGTTCAGCGCCTCGCGCACCGCGCGCTTGGTGACCATGTAGCCGGAGAACCGGTCCAGCCAGGCGGTCAGCGCCTCCCACGGCTCCAGGTCCGCGACCTCCTCGGCGGCCCGGCACAGGGCGGCGACCTCGTCGGCGTAGACGCTCTCGAAGAGGTCGCGGCGGGTGGGGAAGTTCCGGTAGAGCGTGCCGATGCCGACCCCGGCGCGGCGGGCGATGTCCTCGAGCGAGGCGTCGGAGCCGTGCTCCGCGAACGCCTCGCGGGCGGCGGCGAGCAGGGCGTCGTAGTTGCGGGCGGCGTCCTTGCGGCGCGGCCGGCGGGCCGCCACGAGCTCGCCGACGGGGAACGGCGTGGCCGTCACTGCTGCCTCCCAGAGGGAATCGATGAACCGGAGCCATGCATCCGCTTCGGTTGAACCGGAGGCTCACCTCCGCTAGAGTGGAGGGGTACCTCCACTTTAGCAGTGGGAGGGCGGCGCCGCCCTGGCCGGACGTGCCCGGCGGCCCTCGCACCCCTCGCACCCCTCGGTCATCCCCAGCACTCCCTTCCGGAGAGGCTCCCTCATGCCCCGCAAGTCCACCCGCCTCACCTTCGCCGTCCTCGCGACCGGCGCGGGCGTGTTCTCCATGCTGCAGTCGCTGATCGCGCCGGCCCTGCCGACCGTCCAGCACGCCCTGCACACCTCCCAGTCCAACGCGACCTGGGTGATGACGGCGTATCTGCTGTCCGCCTCGGTCTTCACCCCGATCCTCGGCCGGGTCGGCGACCTCGCCGGCCGCAAACGCACGCTCGTCGGCGTCCTGCTCGCCGTCCTCGCCGGCTGCCTCGTCGCCGCGCTCGCCCCGAACATCGGCGTCCTCGTCGTCGCCCGCGTCGTCCAGGGCGTCGGCGGCGCCCTGTTCCCGCTGTCCTTCGGCATCATCCGCGACGAGTTCGCGCCCTCCCAGGTCAGCGGCAGCATCAGCAACCTCTCCGCGGTGATCGCCGCGGGCGGCGGCGTCGGCATGGTGGCCGCTGGGCCGATCGTCTCCGCGCTCGACTACCGCTGGCTGTTCTGGATCCCCGTGGCGATCGTCGCCGCGACGGTCCTGATCGCCGTGGCCTGTGTCCCCGAGTCCCCCAGGCGGGCCGAGGGGAAGGTGGGCTGGCTGGGCGCCGGGCTGCTCTCCGCCTGGCTGGTGGCCCTGCTGCTGCCGCTGAGCCAGGCCGGGCAGTGGGGCTGGGGCTCGCCGAAAGTGCTCGGCCTGTTCGCCGCCGCCGTGGTGCTGTTCGCCGCGTGGCTCACGGCCGAGGCCCGCTCCCGCACCCCGCTGATCGACCTGCGTGTGATGCGGCTGCCCGCCGTGTGGACCACCAACGCCGCCGCCCTGCTCTTCGGCGCGGGCATGTACGCCATCTGGTCCTTCCTGCCGGGCTTCGTCCAGACGCCGTCCGCGGCCGGTTACGGCTTCGGCGCGAGCATCACCGCCTCCGGCCTGCTCATGCTGCCGATGCTGCTGGCGATGTTCCTCTCCGGGGTCCTGTCGGGCCGGCTCGAGCCCCGCGTCGGCGCCAAGGCGCTGCTCACCGCCGGCGCCGCACTCGGCGCGCTGGCCTGCGGGTTCCTCACCCTCTGGCACGACGCCCAGTGGCAGATCGCCGTCGTCGCCGGCCTGTTCGGCCTGGGCATCGGACTGGCCTTCGCCTCCATGGCCAACCTCGTCGTCGGCAGCGTCCCGCCCGAGCAGACCGGCGCCGCGACCGGCATGAACGCCAACATCCGCACCATCGGCGGCTCCATCGGCGCCGCGGTCACCAGCGTCCTGGTCACCGGCCGCCTCCAGCCCTCCGGCCTGCCCTACGCCTCCGGCTACACCCACGGCTGGGCCCTGCTCGCCCTGCTCTGCCTGGCCGCGGCCGGCGCCGCCCTCCTCGTCCCGGCCCGCCGCCCCGCGCGCACGACGCACTCCGCCACCCCGGGGGCGGCACGGGAACCCGCACGGGTGCGATAAGGTTGACCTGCGTGATCACGCGGGACGCCCCGCGTGGGAGCGCGACGGGACGTGGCGCAGCTTGGTAGCGCACTTGACTGGGGGTCAAGGGGTCGCAGGTTCAAATCCTGTCGTCCCGACGTGACGCGGGCGGGCGCCGTGCCGGAGTGATCCGGCACGGCCGCCCGCCCGCGTGTGGCGGGTGTTCACCCGGCCGTGCCCGCCGGGGCCGTGGTCGTGGTGAAGCCCTCCTTCTTGTTGGCCTTGAGGGCGAAGTCGTTGGTGAACGTGGTGCCCAGGTCGACCTTCGAGGTCGCGTGGCCCACCAGCTCCTCCGTGGCCAGGACGTTCTTCGGGCCGCCGGCCGGCATGATGCCGTCGGGGAGGAACTGCCCCTTGTCCTGGGTCAGCGCCGAGATGTAGTCGGCCTTGGTCACCAGCTGGTTCTGCACGAACGACTGCGGCAGCTTGCCGGCGATGTCGGCCGCGCTGTGCTTGTCGATCCAGTGCATGGTCGCCACCAGCGCGTCGACGACCCTCTGCACCGCGTCCTTGTGCGCGTTCACCCAGTCGGTACGGGCGATGACACCCGCGGCCGGCCACGCGCCGCCCGTCGCCGCCTTGGCCCCGGCGGTGGTGGCGACGTCGACCGCCGAGTAGCCGACGCCCTTCTTCTCGATCGCGGCGACCGTCGGCTGCGTCGTCATCACGCAGGCCACCTTGCCGTTCTGCAGCGCGGCGATGGCGGTGGAGCCCGCGCCGACCCCGATCCGGTGGAAGTCGCTGGTCTTGACGCCCTTCTTGGCGGCCAGGAACTGGGTGAGGGTGTCGGTACCCGAGCCGAGGTCGGTGACGCCCAGCGTCTTGCCCTTGAAGTCCGCGGCCGAGTGCACCCCGCTCTTGGTGCCGCACATCTCCCGCTCGCCCGGCGCGCCGGACAGCTGGACGACGTCCTCCACCGCCTTGCCCTTCACCTGGAAGTCGATCGTGTGGTTGTACCAGGCGCCCGCCATGTCCACCTGCCCCGAGGCCATGGCGTCCTCGGCGCCGGTGCCGCCGTCCTGCTCGGTGCTCAGGACGACGTCGACGCCGTACTTCTTGTAGAAGCCGAGGTTCTGGGCGAGCTGGTACGGCAGGTAGATCTGCTTGTCGATGCCGCCGACCATCAGCCGGACGGTCGGCGTGCCGCCGGAGCCGCCCGAGGCGGAGCCGGCGGAACCGCTGCCGGAGCAGGCGGTGGCCGCACCGAGGACGAGCACGGTGACGACGGACGCGGTGAGGGTTCTCTTGGACATGGCGGCTCGATTCATCTCGTAGGACTCAAGATCTCGTAGGACTCGGGTGAGGGGGGATCAGAGGGAGTTGGCCTCGGTGGGGGCCGGCGGGCGCCAGGAGAGCAGCCGGTGTTCGAGCTTGCCGATCAGCCACTCGGCGCCGAGCACGATCACCGCGATGACGAGCATCGTGGCGAACACCCCGTTGGGGTCGAAGTTGTTCTGCGCGGTCTTGATGACCAGGCCGAGGCCGCTCTGCGCGCCGAGCACCTCGCCGACGAGCGCGCCGACGATGGCGAAGCCGAACGCGCTGTGCAGGCTGGCGATGATCCAGGTCAGCGCGGACGGCACGATGACGTGCCGGATGATCTGCAGCTGCGAGGCGCCGAGCACCCGGGCGTTGGCGAGGATGTTGCGGTCGACCTCGCGCACGCCCTGGAAGGCGTTGAAGAAGACGATGAAGAACACCAGCACGGCGGCGAGCAGGATCTTCGGGGTGACGCCGATGCCGAAGGCGACGATGAAGATCGAGCCGAGCACGATGCGCGGGATCGCGTTCACCATCTTGATGTAGGGGCCGAGGACGTCGGACAGATACCGGCTCTGCCCGAGCGCGACGCCGAACACGACCCCGGTGACGGCGCCGACGGCGAAGCCGGCCAGGGCCTCCTGGATGGTGGTCCAGATGTTGGCGTAGAAGGACCCGAACTCGGTGCCGTTCCGGAAGAGGTCGACCAGCCGCCGGGCGATTCCGGACGGCTGCCCGAAGAAGAAGGGGTCGACGAGGCCCCAGGCGGTGAAGGCCTGCCAGCCGCCGACGACGAAGGCGGCGAGGCCGATGCGGCCCGCCCACACCAGCGTCACGCGGCGCCGTGCGGCCCGTCGGGCGGCGGCCGCGGCCGAGGCCTGGCCGCCGTCGGCGACCGGGACGGCGGAAGCGGTGGACGTCGTGCTCATGCCTTTCCTCCTGCGGTGCGTGCGTAGGCGCGCTCCACCTCTTCGCGCAGCGTGTCCCAGATCTGGTGCTGCAGTTCGATGAAGCGGGGCTGGTAGCGGATCTCCTGCACCGAGCCGCGCGGCCGTGGCAGGTCGATGTCGAAGACGGCCTTGACCGAGCCGGGGCTGGAGGTCATGACCACCACCCGGTCGGCGAGCGCCACGGCCTCGTCCAGGTCGTGGGTGATGAAGATGACGGAGGGCCGGATCTGCTCCCACAGGTCCAGCAGCTCGGTGGACATGATCGCCTTGGTCTGCACGTCCAGGGCGCCGAACGGCTCGTCCATGATCAGGATCTTGGGTTCGTTGATCAGCGCGGCGGCCATCGCCACGCGCTTGCGCATGCCGCCGGACAGCTGGTGCGGATAGCGGTCCTCGAAGCCGGCCAGGCCCACCCGGCGCAGCCAGTCCCGCGCCGAGGCCTGCGCCTGCTGCTTGGGCACGCCGCGGAAGACCGGGCCCATCAGCACATTGCCGAGGACCGTCTTCCAGGGCAGCAGCGCGTCCGCCTGGAACATGAAGCTGACGCCGTCGGTGATGCCGTCCACCGCACGGCCGCCGACCGTCACCGAGCCCTCGCTGGGCCGGTCGAGCCCGGAGACCATGCTCAGCGTGGTCGACTTGCCGCAGCCGGTCGGGCCGACCACGGCGCAGAACTGGCCCGGCTCGACGGTGAACGAGACGCCTTGGAGCGCCGTGAACACCTCACCGGCAGGGGTCAGGAATCGCTTGGTGAGCCCGGAGATCTCGATGCGCGCGTCCCCGCGCTCCGCTGCACCGGCGATCGGGCTCTTCGCGACGTCGTTGCGCGAAGCCATGTGAGGCCGTCTCCTTCCACACCTCGGGGGTCGAGGAAGGCAGACGCTAGAGGTCACACGGTGTGACGTCGCTGTTTCCCAGGTATCCCGCGAAAGCCGCGTTGACCGGGGTTCTGCTCGTTCTGCTCAGTGGAACGGGGCTGGGCAGGGTTTCGGCCATCAGGCACAATCACGCCACCACGGGTCCGGCTCAGGGCCGGCCCGGCACCCTGCGGGACAGAGACGAAGAGGCACCTGTGACACCCATCCGTCAGTGGACCGGGCGCGGCGGGAGGAGGAGACTCTCCGCGCGGATCCTCGCCAGCCAGCTCGCCATCCTGGCGCTCACGGGCGCCATCGGATTCGTCCTGTTCGCCTTCGCGCAGCGCTCCGCGCTCGACCGCACCTACGAGGAGCGGGCCGTGGGCATCGCCCAGACCGCCGCCGCAGACCCGCAGATCCGGCGGGCCATGGAGAACGGCGACGAGGGCGGCACGGTGCAGCGGGCCGCGGAGCGGATCCGCCGGGCGTCCGGCGCGTCGTACGTGGTGGTGATCGACCTGCACGGCGTCCGCCACTCGCACCCCATGCCCCAGCTGGTCGGCTCGCCCGTGGCCGAGCCGCTCGTGGCACTGGACGGCCGGCCGCACGTCGGCACCGACCAGGGCGCGACCGGACGTTCCGCCAACGGCAAGGCCCCGCTGTACGGTCCGACGCACAAGCTGGTCGGCGAGGTGTCGGTGGGCATCCCGGAACGGCATGTGCTCAGCGAGCTGTGGCGCGAGCTGCCCACCTTCGGGCTCTACGCCGCGATCGCCACCACACTGGGCGCCGCGGCCGCGTACCTGCTGGCCAGGCGGCTGAAGCGGACCACGTTCGGGCTCGAGCTGGAGGAGATCGCCGGACTGCTGCAGGACCGCGAGGCGATGCTGCACGGCATCCGCGAGGGCGTCGTCGCCTTCGACCCCGAAGGACGGATCACCGTCGTGAACGACGAGGCCCGCCGGCTGCTCGGCCTCGGCACCGCGCTCGGCCGCACCGTCGAGGAGGTGCTGCCCGACGGCCGGCTGCGCCGCGCCCTGGACGGCACCCTCACCGGCGCGGACGTCAGCGTCCTGACCGACGAGCACTGCCTCGTCGTCAACCGCATGCCGGTGACCCTGCACGGCCGGGAACTCGGCGCCGTCGTCACCGTGCGGGACCGCACCGAGCTGGTCGGGCTGCTGCGCGAGCTGGACTCCGTGCGGGGCCTGACCGACGCGCTGCGCGCCCAGCAGCACGAGTTCACCAACCGCATGCACACCCTGGCCGGCCTGCTCGACATCGGGGAGTACGACGACGCCTACGAGTTCGCCGTCGGCACGGCCGGCGCCGGACAGGCCCTGTCCGAGTCCGTGCGCAAGCGGATCGGCAACTCCCTGATGGTCGGACTGATCGTCGCCAAGACCACGGTCGCCGCCGAACGCGGGATCCGCATCGAGCTGACCGGCGACTCGGCCCTCGGCCAGGACCCGCCGCACCTGCATCGGCTGCTGACCATCGTCGGCAACCTGCTGGACAACGCGGTCGACGCGGCCGGCGAGGGGCCGCGCCCGGCGGCCGGCCGCGAGGTGCGGCTCACGCTGACCGAGACCCCCGGCGAGGTACGGGTCCGGGTTGCGGACACCGGCCCCGGCATCCCGCCGGACGCGGTCGAGTCGATCTTCGAGGACGGCTGGTCCACCCGGCCGGAACGGGGCACGGCCCGGCGCGGTCTGGGACTGGCCCTGGTGCACCGGCTGGTGCAGCGGCACGGCGGCACCATCACGGTCAGCGAGGGACCCGGCGCGGTCTTCACCGTCGTACTGCCCCTGCCCGAGGCGGCCACCGCGCCGCGGGGCGCACTGTTCACCACGGCGTTGCCGGTGGGAGGCGAGCGCTGATGATCCGGACCCTGGTCGTGGACGACGACTTCCGGGTGAGCCACATCCACAGCGAGTACGTGAGCCGTGTCGCCGGCTTCCGCGTGGTCGGCGAGGCGGCGACCGTCGCCGAGGCACTGGAGGCGGTCCGGACCCTGCGCCCCGACCTGCTGCTGCTCGACGTCTTCCTGCCGGACGGCAACGGGCTCGACGTGCTGCGCCGGCTGTCGGGGGACGAGGGCGGGGCCCGCCCCGACGTCCTGATGATCACGGCGGACCGGGACATCGAGTCGGTGCGCGGCGCCATGAAGCTCGGCGCCGTGGGCTACCTGGTCAAGCCGTTCGGCTCGCCCGACCTGTGCGAGCGGCTCACCGCCTACCGCGAGCTGCAGCACCGCGTGGAGGTGCTCGGCCCGGCCGCCGAGACCCAGCAGGCCGACGTGGACGCGCTGTTCAGCGCCGCCAGGCCGCCCGCCGTCCCAAGGGTGCCGGCCAAGGGGCACTCTGCGCCCACCCTGAGCCTGGTCCACCAGGCGCTGCGGGCCGCGACGGGACCGGTCTCGGCGGCCGAGGCGGCCGAACTCACCGGAGTCTCCCGCGCCACGGCCCAGCGCTACCTGTCCTACCTCGTCAAGGAGGGCATGGTCCGCCTGGAGCTGCGCTACGGCGCGACCGGGCGCCCGGAACACCTGTACCGGACCGTCTCGTGAACCGGCGCCGGGGCCCGGCCGCGGGCCGGGCGGACCCGTGGCCGGAGGTTCACGGCGTGTCCGTCTCCGCGGGCCCGCGCTGCCGGCGTGCGGCCATCACCGCGTAGACCAGGATGCCGGCGAACAGGAACAGCACCCCCTGGTACACCGCCGCATAACCGGCGCCCGCCATCAGCCAGACGGAGAACACGGCCGCGATCACGGTGATCACCGAGTCGCGCACCAGCCGCCCGCGGTCCACCGACCTGCCGGAGACCAGGTGGAAGAGCTGCGCCGCCGTCGCCAGCAGGTACGGCACGGTCGCGGTGAACGTGGTGACGAGGACCAGGACGTCGAAGACCTTCGCCGAACCCGACAGGTAGTTGTAGACCGTGAGCAGGGACGACAGCACGACGGTGACGGCGACGCCCACCGTCGGCACGCCCCGGCGGCGCCGCGCGAACGCGGCCGGGAACAGACCGTCCCGGGCGGCCGCGTACGGGGTCTGGGCGCTCAGCAGGGTCCAGCCGTTGAGGCACCCGGTCATGGACACCAGCGCCGCCAGCGCCACCGCCGTACCGCCCCAGCTGCCGCCGAACATGGTGTTCACCGCGTCGGAGAAGGGTGCCGTGGACGTCACCAGCCGGTCGTGCGCGACCGTGCCGAAGACGGACAGCGTGCCCAGCAGGTAGACCAGCGCGGCGCCCGCGGTGCCGATCACGGTGGCCCGCCCCACGTTGCGGCGGGCGTCCCTGACCTCGCCCGCGCTCACGGCGGCGGACTCCACCCCGAGGTAGGAGAAGAGGAGCAGGGCGGCGGAGGCGGAGATCGCGCCGACCGCGCTGTGCCCGCCGGCGTTGAACGGCCCGAGCCGGGACGGGTCGAAGAAGAACAGCCCGCCGACCGCGACGAGCAGCAGCGGCACGAACTTCAGCACCGTCGAGACCAGCTGCACCGCGCCCACGTACCGGGTGCCGGCGAAGTTGGCGAGGGCCGGCAGCCACTGCAGGAGCAGGGCGGCCAGGCACGCGGACCACTTGTGGTGGCCGACCGGGATCAGCACGTCCAGGTAGCCGACGGCGGCGACGGCGAGCGCCGCGTTCGACACCCAGGTGGTGATCCAGTACGCCCAGGCGGCCAGGAACCCGGCGAAGTCGCCGAAGGCCTCGCGGGCGTAGACGTAGGGGCCGCCGGTACGGGGGTCGCGCGCGGCGAGCCGGCCGAAGACCAGGGCGAGCGCGATGGCGCCCACGGTCAGTACCCCGAAGGCGACCAGGCTGACCGTGCCGTACGGGGCGATGGAGGCGGGGAGCAGGAAGATGCCGCCGCCGATGATGTTGCCCATGACCAGCGCGGTCGCGACCGGCAGGCCGAAGCGGCGGGCATGCTTTCCGGGGTCGGTGGGGTGCGGGTCCTCGACGACGGCCCTGCGGGTCTCGGAGGTGGCCGGAGCCGGCTGCGGGGCGGTTCCGGTGACGTGCATGGGTGGTGCGCCTCTCATCGAACAGATGTCCCAGGATCGCCGGGACGCTGCCATGGTCCGGGACACCCCGGCCCACCGCAAAATCGCCGCCTCTTGTGCCGTCCGGGGCGGCCGATCGCGGAAAAAGTGCGCTGCTGCGGCCTTTGCGCCGTGAGATGTCCGGCGCGCCGGTCCTAGTCCTCGCCGTCCGCCCACAGGCTGCGCACATGGCCCAGATGCCGGGTCATGATCGCGTGGACGGCCCTGTCGTCCCGCTCCAGCAGGGCGTCGAGCAGCTCGAGGTGCTCCTCGGCCGAGGCGAGCAGCCGGCCGGCCTCCACCAGGGCCGTCAGGCCGTAGAGACGGGAGCGCTTGCGCAGGTCGGCGACCACCTCGACCAGGTGGGCGTTGCCCGCGAGGGCGAGCAGACCGAGGTGGAAGCGGGTGTCGGCCTCCACGTAGGCGATCAGGTCGCCGGCCGCGGCCGCGGTGACGATCTCGCGGGCCGCCGGGCGCAGCGCCTCCAGCGAGACCCGGTCGGCGGTGCGGGCCAGGGCGGCCACCGTCGGAATCTCGATCAGGCCGCGGATGTGCGTGTACTCGTCCAGCTGCCTGTCGGAGACGACGGTGACCCGGAAGCCCTTGTTGGGCACGGTGTCGACGAGACCCTCCTTGGCCAGGTCCAGCATCGCCTCCCGCACCGGTGTCGCCGAGACGCCGAAGCGGGCGGCGAGCGAGGGCGCGGAGTAGACCTCGCCCGGCCGCAGCTCGCCCGCGATCAGCGCGGCGCGCAGCGCGTCGGCGACCCGCTCGCGGTAGCTGCTGCGCCGGCCGCCCAGCCGGGGGAGGGCGGGGACCCGGGCGCCTCCCGTGTCCGGTGCCATGTCACGCATCACCCCGGGAGTCTAGAGGACGGCCTAGAGGACGAAGCCCTCCGGGAAGGGGTCGGTGGGGTCGAGCAGGTACTGCGCGGTGCCGGTGATCCACGCGCGGCCCGTGAAGCTGGGCAGGACCGCCGGGAGCCCCGCGACCCGCGTCGTGCCGAGGAGCCGTCCGGTGAAGCGCGTGCCGATGAACGACTCGTTGACGAACTCGGTGTGCAGCGGCAGTTCGCCGCGTGCGTGCAGCTGGGCCATGCGCGCGCTGGTGCCCGTGCCGCACGGCGAGCGGTCGAACCAGCCCGGATGGATGACCATCGCATGCCGCGAGCGGCGGGCGGTGGCGCCGGGCGCGTAGAGGTGGACGTGGTGGCAGCCGCGGATGGACGGGTCCTCCGGGTGCACCGGTTCCGCCTCCGAGTTGATCGCCGCCATCAGCGACAGACCGGCCGCCAGGATGTCGTCCTTGCGGGCCCGGTCGAAGGGCAGCCCGAACGCCTCCAGCGGCAGGATCGCGTAGAAGTTGCCGCCGTAGGCGAGGTCGTAGGCGACCGTACGGCCGTCGGGCAGGGTGATCTCACGGTCCAGGGCGACGGCGAACGACGGCACGTTCCGCAGGGTGACGTCGCGCGCGGCGCCGTTCTCCACCGCCACCTCGGCGACCACGAGGCCCGCCGGGGTGTCCAGCCGGATGGTGGTCACCGGCTCCGTCACCTCCACCATGCCGGTCTCCACCAGCACGGTCGCCACCCCGATGGTGCCGTGCCCGCACATCGGCAGATATCCGGAGACCTCGATGTAGATCACGCCCCAGTCGCAGTCGGGGCGGGCCGGCGGCTGGAGGATCGCGCCGCTCATCGCGGAGTGGCCGCGCGGCTCGTTCATCAGCAGCCGCTTGATGTGGTCCCGGTGTTCACGGAAGTACAGCCGCCGCTCGTTCATCGTCGCGCCCGGCACCGTGCCGATCCCGCCGGTGATCACCCGGGTCGGCATGCCCTCGGTGTGCGAGTCGACGGCGTGCAGGACGAGCTTGCTGCGCATGTTCCGGCTCCCTCGTGCGAGCGCGGGCCTATGCGAGGCCCGCGGCGACGGCCTTCTCGGTGGCGGCCCGGACCTGGGCCTCCTGCTCGGGCAGCAGCGGCATGCGCGGCGGGCGCACCGGGCCGCCGTACCGGCCGACGACGTCCATGGACAACTTGATCGCCTGCACGAACTCCACCCGGGAGTCCCAGCGCAGCAGCGGGTGGAGCCGCCGGTACAGCGGAAGCGTGGTGGCGAGGTCCCCGTTGCTCGCGGCGCGGTACAGCTCGGCCGAGGCCCGCGGCAGGGCGTTCGGGTAACCCGCCACCCAGCCCTGGGCGCCGGCCACCGCCAGCTCCAGCAGGACGTCGTCCGCACCGGCCAGCAGGTCCAGTCCGGGGGCGAGTTCGGCGATCCGGTAGGCGCGGCGGACGTCGCCGGAGAACTCCTTGACGCCGTGGATGTGGCCCTCCCCGTGCAGCCGGGCGAGGAGTTCGGGCACCAGGTCGACCTTGGTGTCGACGGGGTTGTTGTACGCCACCACGGGCAGGCCCGCGCGGGCGACCTCGGCGTAGTGGGCGAGGACGGAACGCTCGTCGGCGCGGTACGCGTTGGGCGGCAGCAGCATCACCGACGCGCAGCCTGCCTCGCCCGCCTGCTCGGCCCAGCGCCGCGCCTCGGCCGCGCCGTACGCGGCGACGCCCGGCATCACCCGCTCCCCGCCGACCGCCGCGACGGCCGTCTCCACCACCCGGGCGCGCTCCACGGGCGTCAGCACCTGGTACTCGCCGAGCGAGCCGTTCGGCACGACGCCGTCACAGCCTTCCGCCACCAGCCACGCGCAGTGCTCGGCATAGCGGTCGTAGTCGATCGAGAGGTCCTCGCGCAGGGGGAGGGCGGTGGCGACGAGAACGCCGCGCCATGGGCGGTGCTGCGGGTGGGTCATCTGCGGTCCCCAATCCGGTGATGTGTGACATGGTACTGAGGCGGGTGATCGGTGGACAGAGTTCGGGCCGGGGGAGTGAGTGTGGCCGGGGGAGTGGCGGGCCCTGTCGGGTGCGTCAGTCGTCCGGGAGGCCGGCGAGGACGCCCAGCGGTACCGGGCGGGCGAACGGGCGGCGGCCGGGGCTCGGTGGGCAGCCGGTCAGGCCGGCCACCGCGGGGGCGCACATCCGGCCCTGGCACCAGCCCATCCCGGCCCGCGTGAGCAGCTTCACCGTACGCAGATCACCCGCGCCGAGCGTGCCGGAGGCCGTGCGGACCTGGCCGGCGGTGACCTCCTCGCAGCGGCACACCACCGTGTCGTCCGTGATCCGCTCGGGCCAGCCCGGCGCAGGGGCGTACACCGTCTCCAGGGCCGCGGAGAACGCCCGCCCGCGGTCCCTGGCGCGCGCGGCGGCGGCCCAGGAGCGGGGATCGGGGGCGGTGCCGTGCAGCCGGGCGGCGATCGAGCGGCCCGCGATGTGGCCCTCGGCGAGTGCGAGGGCCGCGCCGCCGATGCCGGTGGCCTCCCCGGCGGCCCAGACGCCGGGCACGTCGGTGCGCTGCTCGTCGTCGACGCGTACGGCCGTGCCGGCCAGGGTGCAGCCCAGGGTCTCGGCGAGGTCGGTGTGCGGCAGCAGGCCGTGGCCGACGGCGAGGGCGTCGCAGGGGATGCGGCGCGCGCTGCCGGGCCGTACCCGGCCGTCCCGCTCCAGCGCGGCGACGGTCACCGCCTCCAGCCGGCCGGCGCCGTGCGCCTCCAGCACGGTGTGCCGGGTCAGCGTGCGCACCCGGTACCGCAGCAACCGCCCCGCGTACCAGGCGGCTTCGGCGAGCTTGGCGGGCTCGGCGGCAAGGGCCGGCGACCGGCGCGCCACGGCTCCGGGTCCGGCGGACTCGACCAGCGCCGCCACCCGCGCGCCCGCCTCCGCGAGCCCCGTGGCCACCGGCAGCAGCAGCGGCCCGGTGCCGGCCACCACGACCGTGCGGCCGGGCAGCACCAGCCCGCCCTTGAGCATGGCCTGCGCCCCGCCCGCCGTGACCACGCCGGGCAGCGTCCAGCCGGGGAAGGGCAGCACGCGTTCGTAGCCGCCGGTGGCGAGCAGCACGGCGCCGGCGCGGACGGTGACGCCCTCCTCCTGCGCCGGGCCGCGCAGGGCATGGACCGCGAAGGAGTCCGGCTCTCGCTCTGAGAAGCCCGGCTTCCGTTCGACGCACCAGACGTGGTGATCGCTCAGGTGGGTGATCCGCCCGGCGGCGAGGTGCGCTTCCAGGCCGTCCCGGAGCCGTTCCCAGGTGCGCCACTGGTGGTGGAGGGCCTGGGGGCGGCGGGCGCCGAAGGCCCGGGCGGGCTGCCGGTAGAACTGGCCGCCCGCCTGCCCGTCCGCGTCGACGAGGGTGACCCGCACGCCCCGGGCGGCCGCCGCCAGCGCTGCCGCGAGCCCCGCCGGGCCCGCCCCGACGACGCAGAGATGCGCCGGCTCCGTCATCGTCCCGTCCCCTCCTGCGTGCGGATCACATCGCCGGGCCGTACGGGCGCCAGGCAAGCCCGCTGGTTCGCCCGGCCGTTGACCGTCACCAGGCAGTCGAAGCACACCCCGATCCCGCAGAAGACCCCGCGCGGCCGGCCGCCGCCGCGGGTGCTGCGCCAGGACGTCACCCCCGCCGCCCACAGCGCCGCCGCGACCGTCTGGCCGGGGAGGGCGGCCAGGACGCGGCCGTCGAAGGTGACGTTGAAGGCCGCGCCCGGCCGGGCCTGGGCCAACTCCAGGGGATCGGCCGCACGTTGCCGCCACCCGGCACGGGCAGCGTCGGAGGAGTCGGTGGCGCGGTGGGGTTGAGGGGCGGGGGCCGGGTGGGGTGGTGAGTGGGTGGCGTGCTGTGGTTCAGGGGCGGGGGTCGGCTCCGGGGAGTCGGCCGGCCGGTGTGGCCGACGGGATCGGGCCGGCTCGGGGGAGTCGGCGGCGTGGTGTTGCTCAGGGGCGCGGGTCGGGTCGGCGGAGTCGGCGCCGTGGTGTGGCCGAGGGGCGGGGGTCCGCTCGGGGGAGTCGGCCGGCCGGTGCGGCCGACGGGATCGGTCCGGCTCGGGGGAGTCGGCGGCGTGGTGTTGCTCAGGGGCGCGGGTCGGGTCGGCGGAGTCGGCGCCGTGGTGTGGCCGAGGGGCGGGGGTCCGC